>JAJYFT010000086.1 GCA_021790815.1 Actinomycetes bacterium | reverse complement strand
TAAGTCCTGGCTTGGAACCTGCCCCATTGGGCAAAAAGGCTCCTTTGTTATCTGGATCTTCTTTAGGTTTGGGTCTTTTGACCATGTTCTTTGTATTTAGCTTTTCAAAGACGATCAGGTCGTAGTTCGCTACGAGATTCATAGTAGTTTTTTCTATTCAGTCTTTGCAACGATCAGTAATACCGGCATGGACTCTGGCAAGTTTGGTTTTAGTTTTGGCCCGACGTTTAGATCCCTTAACTTGGCGACTTAAGGTGGCCTCAAAAAGTCGTTGTTTGACAACGAGCTTAGGACTGGTTGGAGCATTGAACATTTTGCCGTAAGAAGTTGCAAATGTAGATGTAACTCCACGATCAACGCCTACGATGTTTCCTGCCTTTATGCGATCCTTCTCTACTGGTATCGAGATAAAAGAGATGTTTGAGCGGCTTGAGCGATCTAATGTGATTTTAGTCATTCCGAATGTTCCAAGAAGAGAACGTGAAAGTCGAAAGCGAATCTCACCAATCTTAGGGACCAAAATCTTTGCCCATTTGCGACTTAGCTTGATAACTTTCACGTCACAAACACAAAACCTTTCATTGATACTTGTTTTGCCTCAAGTGGGTCTTCTATGAGCACCTCTCCACCAGTTCCCCAGTGCTTTGTCGAAGTCTTTTGTTGCCCATCGTAGGACCCGGCGTCGGTCTCCTACTCAGGGCGGTAGAGGTTGGCTTGTTCAAGGGTTAAGTTCCAGACATACCTAGCATCATTACAATGATGAAGGCAGCCTTGGCTATGTGAACTGGTTGGATAGAGTCGGTAGTGATGCGTCATCTTTCCTGATATTGAGGGAATATCTGCTTTCTGATTAGCTACATATTGCTTGATGATCTCAAGTGGGACACCACCGACTGTAGAGACGAACCACGAAGGTGATCATAGAGCTAGAAGTGCAACAAGGTTTGGAGTTTTCAGGCGCATTATTCGGGAAGAACGACATTTTAGTATTTGGATGAATTTCGAGAGAGAAACTGTTGGTGGGATCTCAACATGCATGTGGACGTGATCGGGCATAATTTCATCTCAATCACCTAGACAGCAAATTCCTACCTCACTGATGAGCTGTCTGGGGTAAACATCAACACCTTTGTGCAACAACCTTTTGCGATATTTGGGGCAGAAGATACTGTGATACATGGCTCAATAGACAGTGTCGCTTAACAGTTGGTCGAATAGTATTCCATCTTCATTACAATAATGTACCAAGCGGGGAAAGCAACATTAAGTGCGAGATTTGACCCACAACTGAAGTCATTTGCTTGCGGCACGAATTCTGTCACGCTCATCTTTACCGTCTTGAATTGCACAGTTCGCGCCAAATCAATCGACATTGCAAATATTTGATTGCACATTAAATGCAAGTAAGGTTAACTTGCTTTTGTTTTTATACCGTTTGAAATAACTCTGCATTAATCAATGCTAGAACGGTTACTGCAGAACATGAAGACAGTCCTCAATTTTAAACAATTCTTAGAAGTAATCAATGGTGAACTTATGAAAAATCAATATCCTGAATTGACTTTAACAAGTGAACTTAACTTTGATTCAATCAATCTAATGGAATTAGTGCTTTTAATTGAAGAAGTTGCTAACTTTAATTCCAGTGATGATATCAACATGGAGTTCCCAGTTTTAGAGACTTTAGATGATGCCTACCAATACTATCTTGATCTATTTAAGGCTCAAAATGTCCCAGCAGAATAGAGATGTCATAGTAACTAATTTCATTGACCCTTCTGACAATGAAGTTTCGGACAACAACATAAATTTAGTGCTTTTGATAAATGACTTTGTCGAAACACTTTTAAACGCGAAAGACTCTTCAGTTGTTGACAAACTATTTGATTCTTCATACATCGACCACCATCCGTTCTATAAATCTCCCTCCGGCAACTCAAATTCTTTCGGAACTAGGCAAGATATTCTCGGTATTTTAGAGCTCCTATCAGATCCTGACATTGATTTATCATTCAGGCTTGAGGATGTGATCTGCAGTACCGATAAAATCGCTTACCGTCTTTTTGGGGCCGGTGGAATTAAACAAGATAAGAAGCTAATCGGTGTCAGCTACGAATCAATTGGCATTTTCAAAGTTAAAAACTATAAGTTCGTCGAAAGATGGGGACCAATCATAATCCGCGCAGAAGGCCTCAATACGTGACAGAATTCAAACATAATCTTGAGCTAATTAACTCCCCATCAGAACTCAACGCCTCTTCACGAAATGGGCGTTGGGTTAGGCTTCTTCCCGTAAATCCATCGATGATAGGTTTCCTCTATTCGTTGTCAATTGATGAATGGGTGGGACCTCGATGGCGATTTGGTGGATCTATCCCACCACTAGATCAATTCGAACAACTTCTTAATGCTGGAGTAACAAGTCAATTCGTAATTCAAGAGAAAAGCACCGAGCACCTTTTAGGTCACGTACAAGGATACAACTTTGACTTTAATAACGGATATGGATATATCGGCATCGCAATGACACGAGAGTCTGCCTTAACTGGACTTGGAATTGAGGCAGGTTTTCTATTCGTCAAGTACATATTCGAAACATTTTCTCTACGCAAACTGTACTTAGAGATTCCAGCCTTTAATATGACTACTGTCTCAAGTATCGCGAACGTTGCAAAACTAGAAGGCCATTTAGCCGATCACCTTTACTACAACGGACACTACTGGGACCGGTTCACATTTGCTCTTTATAAAGATACCTTCATAGGAAAATCCCTTCGGGATATTTGGCATTCCATAAGAACCCAGCAAATTGATAGCGGATTCGTTAATAACAAAAAAGATCTTAGAGCATCAGCTAAGAATACAAAAGGAGAATAAATGAAACATTATAAGAAGAAGACGGCAGCAAAACTTGGAGCAAGTATAGCAATTGCCTCCATGACAAGTGCGGTTGGTCTAAGCGTAAGCTCAACGTCGGCAGATGCTGCCGCCGAAGGCTGTTCACCTGTATCAACATACTTTGAGACATACTTCCAAGTTTGCCTTGCTACTGGTCCTAAAAGCAATAATAATTTTGTCGACTACATTGATTCCTGGGGCTCAGCTAGGCTCCTCCTTGCACCATCAGGTTGCTACCACATAGAGCTTGTCGGTCCTAGCATTCCAGCAAATTGGAACGGCACGACTTCCTGTTTCACGGCCTTGCAAAGTGGGCTTGAAGCAGTTTCCGGACCAACATGGCAACCAGAAAAGAACGTAAAACCTGGTCAATACTGTGCAATACTTTGGCATGAGAATCAGTCGGGCTCCTACAGCAACGTTCAAGAAGCTTGCATCGGCGTAAACTAACTTGCACTCTTAATCAATAGAGCTCTGGAGACCAGTGAACAATAACAATAATTCAGTAACACTGACTGACTCAGCTAGACCTGCTGTATCAGTAATTAACGTTTCAAAGTCATACGGCAATTTTAAGGCACTGAATCCATGTTCGTTTGACGTTGAATTTGGTAAGGTTACTGGAATTCTTGGCCCAAATGGAGCTGGGAAAACTACACTATTGAAAATTATTCTCGGTCTCATAAAACCATCGTCGGGTACTGCACTAATTGGAGGATCACCGCATCGAGAGATGCGTAACGCTTCACAAAGAATTGGTGCAGTACTTGAGATGACAGGTTTCTATCCTGGTTGTTCTGCTTATTCACACTTAAGAATTATTGGTGATGCAATAGGCGCAACAAAATCAGATGTACTAAGCGCTTTAGTTGAGGTAGGTTTAGATTCAGTTAAATCTCGCCAAGTCAGCAAACTCTCATTAGGGATGAGGCAAAGGCTACAAATCGCTGCCTCACTTCTTCTTGATCCGAACATACTGATATTTGACGAGCCTACGAATGGTTTAGATCCTGAAGGAATCATATGGTTTAGATCTATTGCAAAAACACTTGCCTTAAATGGAAAAGCTGTGTTGATAGCCTCCCACATACTGAGTGAGATGGAAGTCATGCTCGAAAACGTTTTAATCTTTGCAAAAGGCGACTTAAAATTAAACTCTTCGATCTCGAAACTCGAGTCATCGAACGAAATAGAAATTCAATCTGACCAAATATCGCAGCTTTTACCACACCTAAAACAAGTTGGAGCAATTGTAACTTCTACTGACAAAGCCGACACAGTGCTACTTAAATCTATTCAGGCGAATCAAGTTGGAGAATTAGCTCAGAGGGCAGGTGTCGCTTTAAAAGGACTTCGAGAACGTTCACATAGACTTGAAGACGTATATCTTTCTCTGGTCACTCAAAAAGGTTAGTGAAGTATCTTGGTGACTTCAAAACGATTTAGTTACAGCAAACTTATTTTATTGAATGGAACTATTCTTACATGTAAGTTTGCAGACTCATAACAAGGAAGCAGACGGAATGATTTTGAGTGAGCTAAGAAAAATTGTAAATTACAAGCTTATATGGTTGGTGATAATTGTTTCACTTAGTTTTACTTGTGCTTCTGCAGCATCCGCATTTCAAAGTTGGAATTTTTCGTCAGTGGACAATTCAAATATAATTTATTCTGAAATTCATTACGTAGCAGTTTCAGAATTTGGAGTTGCTGCGTTTGCTTGCCTATTCGGAACTCTTGAAAATGCATTCGATACATGGAATATCACCTTTATGAACTCTTTAAGTAGAAATCGTGTATTTTTGACAAAATCGCTGGTTGCGGTTGCAGCAAGCATAACATTGGGAATTTTCAGCTTAATTTTTATAAGTGCAATCGCATTGTTTGAAATGTATTTTAACTCGGCTCATGTGCTATACATTGATCTTTTAAAAACAATAATAAACGTTCTTCCCAGGTTAGCGGTAGCCTCAGCATATGTTGGGCTATTTTGGTTTCTAATCGGCCTCTTTATTCGGTCTCAACTAGTATCAATTTCAGTATGTTTGATTTATTTAGGTGGCATTTCTCGGATTTTGCCGGCAGTGAATACCAAAATTTTCAGATTTCTTCCAGAGTGGGCTCTTCAGTCTATTCTCAGTCCACCGACATTCTCTTCATTTTCTCTTTCTGGAGACATATCAGGTCCAAATCGGTATCATACGCTAACTCTTCAGCTTGCTACCTTAGACCTACTTGCAATTATCGCTGTACTCTTCGTTGGATCGTATCTTCGATTCCGTAACATTTAGGTAAAAGACTTTTCCCATGCTTGCCTCTGAACTTCGAAAAGTACTATACAATAAAGCATTTTACGTGCTTTTATTTTTAGATCTACTGATATGTGCTCTTTTATCTGGTCGTGAACTTTTAATAAATGTTCCAAGAGTTAATCCGAATCTAAATGCAATATTTTCTAACATAATATATTCTGCATTTCAGACGAATTCTATTTCACAAGTCTTTGGGGGACTAATGGCTATTATCATTATCACCCAAGAAATTAGACATAAAACCCTATCAATTACGCTTGTTCAATGTCCGCATAGATTCAGGCTTTGGTCAAGTAAAGTCGGGACTATAGTAATAGCTTCCGTCATTCTTGGAGTTTTTTCGCTCTTTGGAGGAGGAGTTGGCATTGTTGCTGAAACACATATTTTTCCTTATCACACAATTCATGAGCCTGGGTTATACTTAATTCTCCACCAAGCAATTAATTCATTTCTTAGAATTACGGGTTCTTTGGTTCTCCTAGATTTATTTTGGGCTACAGTTGCTTTCTTAATTTTAAATCAAACAGCTGCGATAATGGTATTCATTGTTTACTCATCTGTTGCAACAAACGTATTAGCCCTAAATTTTCCCAGCCTCGCTAGGTGGATACCCGAAGGTGCATCGCAATCGATTACCCCTACGATGGTTATGCCTCAACTGGGTTGGCAAACAGCAAATAGCAAACCTCTTACTCTACTTGTTGGTGTCACATACCTATTCCTGCTAATTGGGTCAATTGGAATAGTTTCTTTCTATAGATTTTCCAATAAAGATTTTTGACTCCTCTTTGGCCAACTAGTAAAGCTTAGTTCGATCATAGTTTGCTCATATTGACATCAACCATGACAAGACATAAAGCCGCGATTTTGATTATCTGTTGACAGACCTGTAGGCTTCTGTAAAAAGACAAATAAAGAGGAACCAGGTTGGTGGTTCCTCTTTATTGCAATATTTATTAAGTTCTATTTATTTGGCTGCGGAGTGAGCCTTAAGTAAGGCTTAAGCGTTTTAAATCCTTTTGGAAATTTTACGTTTGCCTCGTCATCACTTAGCGCTGGAGCAATGATAACGTCATCTCCATCTTTCCAATTCACGGGCGTTGAAACACTGAATCCTGCGGTAAGCTGCAAGGAGTCAAGCACCCTCAAAATCTCTTGGAAGTTCCGTCCAGTAGAGGCTGGATAAGTAATTGTGAGTTTTACTTTCTTATCTGGACCAACAATAAATACAGATCTGACGGTTAGTGAATCAAGAGAGTTGGGATGGATCATTCCGTAAAGAGTCGCTACTTCCTTATTTTTATCTCCGATAAGTGGGAAATTAAGACCCTCTCCTTGTGTTTCTTCAATATCGCCTTTCCATTTTTCATGATCTTCGACTGAGTCGACACTTAATCCAATTACTTTCGTATTTCTTTTGTCGAACTCGCCTTTGAGCTTTGCTACCTCTCCTAATTCTGTTGTGCAAACTGGAGTAAAGTCTTTCGGATGTGAAAACAGTATTCCCCAAGAGTCACCCAGCCAATCGTGAAACTTTATTTCACCCTCGGTTGTCTGAGCCGTAAAATCGGGCGCAACATCTCCAAGCTGTATTGTCATTAATTATTCCTTTCCGTCGTGTTTAAACAAAGTTTAATTTTGGTTTATGAAATTTAGTATAGTGTCAGAATATGAAAATGTCGACAAAATTAGTCATATTTACGATTTTTAGTAAAATAGTGAGATGAGAACGGTTGTAGCATTTGATTTTGATGGCACACTTACAAGAGGTGACAGTTTCTGGAGATTCCTCTTCTACTGCGGTGGTATCGTAAAAGTTCTCATCGCTGGTTTTTCAAATTTTTTTCAAAACTTATTGGCGATTGTATTCCCGCACAAATATGCTGACAGTGCAAAAGAAAAGCTCGTCAAAAGGATTCTAGGATCAAGGTCGTATAGCGAAGTTGATGCTCTTGCTAGGTCTTTCGCCGGTACATTGATAAAAAAACGATCGCAGCACGCAACAATAGAGCGGCTTCGATGGCATCAACTAAATGGCCACGAAATTATTGTAGTTTCTGCATCACCTGCAATTTATATTGAACCTGCATGCAAGTTGCTCGGTATAGATACCGTACTAGCTACAAATCTTGAAATAGGAAAGGACGGTTACTTAACTGGCCGCTTTGAAGGGAAGAACTGCCGAGGACCGGAAAAAGCAAACAGAGTAAAAGAGTACTTAAACGGCGAAACTGTTTTTCTTTGGGCATATGGAAACAGTGCAAATGATAATGAACTTCTATATCTAGCAAATATTGGAATCCGAGTCGACCGACAAAATGTGTCGGTCCCCCCAAAAATTTCGTCAGTCTTGGTTTAGTTCAGAACTAAGCAGATGAAAAACAGAGTTGACTCTTGAAATAGCTGGAAACTCTTCTTTCCCGTCAGGTCCGCCACCAGCCGATTCGATGACCAGTGTTCCGGCCATTAGGAGCCGTTCATGAATTTTCTGCCGAACACTAATAGACTGAATTTTGCGAAGCGGGATATCACGAGTATTTCTACTTAATATTCCATAAGATTCAATTATTCTTTTTGTCGTGATGGTAAGTGAATATGAATGCCATTTTAGATACTTGAAAAGTGTATATATTAATGCCACAAAAGCAGGAATCCCACTCAATATTCCCGTCCATAAAGGTGCTGACTTTGGAATATACGTTATTCCAGCTAAGCCAGCAAAGAGTAGAACTATAAAAAGAAAAATTGGAAACACTAAGACCCCAAAAAAAGGTTTACCTTCCCACAAGATGCTTTCGTCTGGATTTATGTATTTTTCTTTGATCCCCATGATTAAGCCAGCTTCGATGCAATAGTGCCAGCCGAAGTCAACGCACTCCCATCGGCCCCTACGGACGACAACTTAACTGTTAGAACCTCTCTTGCCTCCTGGACCATGTTTAATAGAAGATCCACAAATTTAACTTCTGGATCAATAAAAAGGTATCTACTCAAACTTCCGGGAATCGTATTTACTTCATTCAAATAAACTTCTCCAGTTTTGTCATTTGCCAAGAAATCAAATCTAAAAACTCCCCTAACACCAATCAACTCTGATGCGTGAAGAGTAATATCTTCAACAACCTTTTTAAAGTCAGGAGAAAGTTTAACTGGAATCTCTCGCGAAGCTCCTGCCATTCCCTCACCGCCAACATATTTATCTTTATAGCCTAGAATTTCTGAAGATCCACTCTGTCTGATTGGCTTTTCAATTGCAGACAATTCAAATTGAGGCCAACTCCTAACCGCTATTTGAAGATCAAAAAGATCTGGCCTATAAGGTTCGATCACAGCTCCCCGCTTAAAATGTTGACTTAGTTCTAATCTCTTTAACGCAGTTTCACTGTCACCAACTACTTCGATTCCAACCGATGAGCCACCAAAACGAGGTTTTAGAATATATGGACCCTCAAAAGGAATTGGGTGATTGTCAGATAACAAATTTCTATCAAGCAAAGGAATCCCGTCATTTTTCATAAGTGCAGAAAAACTTAACTTGTCAATTCCAAGAACGGCTTGAAGCTGAGTAGGACCAGTATAGTTTATCCCTGCAATATCAAGGATTCCCTGGAGTGATCCATCTTCGCCCGGTCCACCATGACAGCAGTTTATTAAAGTTAAAATATCAACCTTTTGCTCTTTTTTTAATGGTCCAGACTTAACTTTATAAAATCCACCCTCAGAGCCAACTACCAGTTTTAGCCGAATAGACTTTCCAATAAGCTCACTAACATTCATGAAATCTTTACCCTCTAAATCTTTATCTACAAGGTAAAAATCGTTAGATTTCGTCCAGAATATCAATTGGACTTCAATATTTTCTTTATCGAGTGCCTTAGCTGCCTGCAAACCTGTCAATACGCTTACATCGTGTTCAGGTGACGGCCCACCAAATATTATATGAATCATTTCGTGCATTTCTTATCTTATGCGATTCTACAATTAAATCTGAACTTCGGCTACCAAATAGATCAAAATAGCCGTTAAATCCAGCCTATGCTTTCACATATTATATAAAAGTCCAACAAGTTTTATTATCTCACTTAATACTGCACTGTACCGATAGAATAAATAGGGTTCAAAATCTATCGAGTAGTCGTTACCATTTAACTAAATTTTCTCTTCTACCGATTGCTAGTCACATATTAAACATGGAGCTTCTTTTACTATTGGTGCAACGATTCCATTTGGAAATGAGGCGTTGAAGGTAATTAATCCATTTACTGGAGCAGTACCCTACATGAACATTCGCAATGCTCAAATCAACAAAAAGTCCCCCTTCTCCAACCACCAATTTTTAACGGTAAATGACCGACGTTTAACAGTCAAAAAACTTAAGTCTGTTTTATTCTCTCTTAATTGCAAATCAAACTAGTCAAGACATTTCTGCATATTCCGATCAAAACCTTAACAGTCCTCAGAGTTTTCAATCATAGAGATGATCTAAAATTTGAGGTCCCTGTCAGATTTCAGGTCCAAAATAAACAGTCTTCAAACCAACTTTATTTTCGCACTGTCACTGAAAATTTATTGAGATTTGGGACTTTAGTCCCTATGTCTTTTTACCCTTTGGGGTTACTATCAGTAAGTCAGGTACTTTTAGTGTTTACCTGGGTATTTTAAACTATATGACTCCTTGAAAGTGGCGAAAGTGGCGATATTTGAAGCTGAAATAGATCTCACTCAAGAAGAGCGTGATATCGCTCAGAATGTTCATAGATTTGCAGAAAACGTTATGAGACCAGTTGGCCGAGAT
>JAJYFT010000085.1 GCA_021790815.1 Actinomycetes bacterium | reverse complement strand
GTTATGGGTCCCGATCCGATAGAAGTCGGAGCCGACCAAGATACTGACGCTGATCCCTCCAGGGCAGCAGCAACTACTGAAGTTGGTGCTCCCGGTACCCCAGTCGCTGCAAAAGCACGCACTGGACCTATCTGTGCACCGAAGACGCTAACTACGGATGCGAACAGGACAACTTTACATAGATACCACCCGCTATGGGCCTTCTGATACCACCTCATGAGAATCCACAATTCCCTTTCAATCAAGAGTGGCATCAAACAAAGTAGATCCCAAGTAGTCTGTATTGATGTTGTTGGACAATCAAACTTTTCACTTTTAGCCACCCAATTTTCCCTGTCTGGGCTTAAGTATAAATTATTTCATTTCACTTTTTGTTTAATCACAATATTGCAATTGAAATGATCTTTACTAAATCTAATTGTAAGCACTTTATTGGTTTGTTGTCAATTGGTAAACCAAAAAAGTATCTTAGGGCATTGTGAAGGAAATTTACATGTATACAGAAATTTGGCAAATGTGGACGCTGAAACCTCAAGTAAATGATCGATTTTCACTTTAGAGTCGTGAGCTACACCTAGAATCTTGTGTTTCAACTTTAAGCTTTTCAACTTTTGTTATTTGAATCTGCAGGTTGAATCTGTTATTTTTTGTATTTTGCATCGTTGGCTTTGACTGTTAAGTTTTTACATGCGGCAATCTAATTTGATGGCTTTAATTTTTGTTATCTCTAATCGTCAGAAAGTTTTTTCATATCTCTTATGCTAACGGGAAAGTGGACAAGTCCAGTAGTTTCTCCTTTCTTAGTTGCTTCTATATAAGATATAAGTAGGAGATCCTAAGCGTGTTTAATAATTTGAGCAACTTAAGAAATTAGAAAGTTAATTTATAAACACAACGTTTCTGAATAACGCCCTCAGTTTATGGTAATTTAAATATTCCTTAAATTACATTTGCCAAATACTGCATCCTTATTTTGAGAATTAAAATATACCTATATGATTGGTTAGGTTTGATTTGAAAAAGAGACTAATTTGAAAGGGAGATTGTATTGAGTCGCTATAAATGTGAGGCTTGTGGAAACATTACAAGATTTGACGTAACGGAGACTAGAACTACTAAAAGCTTCTACCATTATGCAATTTCTGGACAGCTTAACATTGAAGATGTTGAAGTAGTTAGGTCTGAAATAGACTCAGTTGAGTGCAGATGGTGCGGACACGGTAAAAATATCGTTTTATATGAAAGCTGATATAAACTAAGCCTCAAACCGTTCTAAGATTGGTTTGATACTTGGCTGTAGTTGGACTTTGAAAATCTGAGCGTCAGGTAAGATATTCCTCCTAATGGGATGGGAATCCAAAAATTAACCAGTCTATAGCTCAGCACTGCTAAAAGTGCAACATTTGAAGGTGCCCCAAATCCGTGCAGCGTAGGGATCAAAACTCCCTCAATTACTCCTAATCCTCCTGGAGTAATTGGAATTGCTGCTAATACGTTTGCAACTCCGTAGGCGACTAGTAGGTCGACCGGTGAGATTAGTTTGCCAAATGCAAGAATAAATATCCATAGGCTAGAGGCATCAAGGAGCCAGTTTAGAGAGGCAAAAACTAAAGCGCTAACTAACTTCTCTCGATCACTTTTTAGATCATCTAAACTTTTTGCAATTGATCTCAGATTTGATACTGCATTTTCTGAGGAAATAAATGGAATTCTCTTAAATAAGGCTTCAAAAAACGTGGCAACATGGTCTTCGCCTTTCGTAAGAAGAAATATCAAGAGTGCAAATAGGCCAAGTAGAAGTGATCCGATAATTGCGGCTCCTGCATATAGAGGATTGTTAACAGATCTAAAAGGGATTGAAATGATTAGAGATAGCCACAGAATTACATTGAGTACCACAGCCGAACCAATCCCGGAGGTAGCCAGACAAAACGTTGCATTGGCCCCTGTAACATTTTGTGAAGTTAGCAGACGGTACCCAAGAGCAGTACCAGAAGCAGTTCCACCTGGGAGAATGTGGCTCAAGGAAAGTGTTGAAAGATTAATTCGAAAAATTTTAAAGAGTGATGGGAACTTTGAATGTGGAAGTAAAGATTTAGTTAGTAGAGCATAAGCGATCAATGCTGCTATTTCAAGCATGACACCTATAGCCACATATGCAAAATTTACCTTTGCAAGTAAGTGAAGAGATTTTTGAGCTCCAGTAAGACGAGGAATTACGAGATATTCGAGAACGGGTATAAGAATTAGAAGAATAGCGCCTGTCCGGACAAGTTTCCAGATCCAGCTTAAAGGTTTCGGTGTTTGGCGCATCATACAATCGTTACACGAAATTGACTCTTTAGTCACGTATTACCATTAATTTTATATTCTTAAGCAGAAATTGGGAAATAGTATGCAAATCCAACATTTTTAAAACGAAAAGGTGTTGACTTTTATATATATAGTTTTATGAAAGTGGAGTAGCATACGTGCCCGAAGAAAATATAGATGAAGTACCATTTGAAAAGGTAACTAAGGGAAACTCACCTAGATTGTGGTTTGGGGATCAAAGTAGCTGGTCAACTGTCCGAAAAATGTTTGTAGCAATAGTTATATGGAATGTTGTAACTGCTTTGACTATCGCTACTGCTCTGCTGGTATGGAGGATTAGAATATCGCTTATTTTAATTGGATTAGGTGGTTTTGTGGCAATTGTCTTAAACCCAGCAGTGGGCTATTTATCTCCAAGGTTTATGAGAAGATCAATAGCTGTCTCCATTGTGTTTTTTTCTGCGGCGATTGTGTTTGTAAGTCTTGGCTATGTTTTCATTCACCCTGTTTATCAGTCAGCCAACCATTTTGCGGTATCTTTCCCAACTTTGGTTAAAGATGCTTCTCACGGGAAAGGTCCCGTGGGGAAAATAGTCCAGCAGCTACACCTTGAGCAGTGGGCTCAACGTAATCAACCAAAGATTAAGTCAACACTTTCTTCGTTGGAAAAGCCTGCACTTAAGCTGGGCAGAACAGTTGCGCAAGCAATCATTGAGGCAGCAACAGTCATTGTAATAGCTTTTTTTATGCTCTTGCAAGGACCGGGTTTGTTTAACAGTCTTGAAAGATTCATGGATAAAGCCCGCTTTACCAGGCTGAAAAGAGTCAGTGGAGAGGTATCTAAGGCAGTAACTGGTTATGTAGTTGGAGATTTTTTGACTTCGGTAATTGCTGGAGTCATAGTTTTTATTGCCTTAGCTTTGACAGGTGTTCCGTACGCTGCTGTCATGGCAATTTGGGTTGGGCTCGTAGATTTCCTTCCTTTGGTAGGTGGACTTTTAGCAGGAGTGCCAATTGTTGTGGTATCGACTTTGCACTCTGTACCTGCAGGAATAGTAGTTTTGGTGGTGTTTTTGTTGTACCAGCAAGTTGAAAATCACGTTCTCTACCCGATAATAATGTCGAAAACTACGCGTCTTAACCCGCTTTGGGTCCTATTGGCAGTTCTAATGGGGGCTGATACTGGCGGAATTTTAGGAAATACACCTGGAGCTGTAGTGGGAGCTGTAGTTGCAATCCCATTTGCTGGAGCAATTCAAGTAATTGCACACGAAATATGGCAGCCAAATCCCAAAAAAGACTCGGAAGAAACAGAGAAAGTTGAAAAAAATAGTGAAATGTTACACGAATAGTTAAATTACTAGGTAATCTCGTTTAGTGAAACATCTTGTAATCTTGCCAACTTATAATGAAGCGCTTAACATTGAAGACGTAATTCGTAAGACAAAAGCCAGTCTTCCAGATTGTTCAATTCTTGTTATCGACGATGGAAGTCCAGATGGAACCGCATCGATAGCTGAAAAACTGGGGGAAGAGTTTACTGGCATTGAGGTGATGAAGCGTAAGGAAAAGTCTGGGCTTGGAAATGCTTACAAAACTGGATTTAAGTGGGGCCTTGAAAATGGGTTTGATGTTATGGTAGAAATGGATTCCGATCTTTCTCATGACCCAGCTGCACTTCCGTCAATAGTGGCCCCAATGGATAACGGTTTTGATCTTGTAGTCGGATCCAGATACATACCAGGCGGAAAAATTCCAAATTGGTCGCTCCCACGCAGGTTGCTTTCGCGATACGGAAATGTTTACGCGGAGAAAATGCTGAAGCTCCCGATCAAAGACGCTACTGCCGGTTACAGAGCTTATTCAGCAAGAATATTGCAACAGTTAGATTTCAGTAAAATTATTGCTAACGGATATGGCTTTCAAATTGAGATGACCTACCGGTCCATGCAAAAAGGAGCTAAGATTACTGAAGTTCCAATTACATTCGTTGATAGAGAGCGAGGTACATCGAAAATGTCCATGAGGATTCCAATCGAAGCTCTCCTGCTTGTTACAAAATGGTCGACAGAAAGACTCAGAAGAAAGCCAACTTATTGATTCGGTACTTTAATGGATTATAAGCACTCGGTCTTGGTTGTAGATGATGAACCAAACATAACTGAGTTAGTTTGCAGTGCCCTTAAATTTGAAGGTTTTGAAGTTGATTCAGCTAAACTGGGAACAGAAGCAATAACAAAGATTACCGAAAAGGCTTATGATGCGGTGATACTTGATGTCATGTTGCCGGATATGTTAGGGATTCATGTTTGCGAGAGAATTCGCACTTCTTCGATTCCAACGGCTGTACTTTTTTTAACTGCACGTGACGCAGTTGATGACAAAATCGAGGGCCTCACCGCAGGCGGTGATGATTACATGACGAAGCCTTTTAGTCTCGACGAATTAGTGGCACGACTAAAGGCAATTTTGAGAAGAACAGGTTCATCGACGAACAAAAGTACTACGAATCTTTACTTCGCTGACCTACAGTTAGATGATGAAGCGCATGAAGTTTCAAGAGGTGATCAACTAATTGACTTAACTGCAACTGAATTTAACCTGTTAAGGTTTCTAATGCAAAACGCACGAAAAGTTGTTTCAAAGGCCCAAATATTAGAGTATGTGTGGGATATAGATTATGAGGGGGATCCAAACTTGGTTGAAACCTATATAAGTTACCTGCGTAAGAAAATTGACTACATTGAGCCGCACTTGATTCAAACAGTTAGAGGTGTTGGCTACTGCCTCAGGTTGCCGCGCATGCCATGAGCCTACGTCAGAAATTTTCGCTAGTAATAGTTGGAATATCTGTAGTTGCTTTAGTTGCAGTAAATTTTCTGACATATTTTTCACTCGAGTCGTTTCTGAACGGACAAGTGGATGCGGACTTAGAAGTTGCAGCAAGCCAAGCTCAATCATATTTAATCTATAGCTATGTAAATCACAAGGCTTTAAATCCAAATCGACTTGATAACATTTTGAGCCCAACTATATACATAGAGATTTTAGGAAAGCACAACGAAATAATATTTCGACGTCCATCTGGCTCACAGTCATTTCCTGATCCGCAACCGAACCTTCCTTCGTCAATGCCAATAAGTCCGATGCCGCCAAAATTGGCAATTGAAGCACGAAGAGGTCATATACTAACTCCGAATGCCGCTAGTTTTGAGATGAACGCATCGGGAAAGTCAGGGTTGATTTACCGGGCTGAAGCACTTCTGGAACCAAATAATGAAACGTTAGTTGTTGCCGAAGGTTTAAGTGATGTGAAAAGCACACTTCACCGTTTGCTGTTGATTGAATCACTGTCGACTGGATTTATAGTTCTGCTTTTAGGCGGTATTGGATACTTACTCGCCTTTCGGGGTTTAAGACCGCTAAATGAGATGGCTGATACTGCAGACAAGATTGCTGCTGGTGATTTAGGTAGAAGAGTTGAGACGTCATCAGGTGCAAGTGAGATTGTCAGGCTTAAAGTCGCTTTTAACAAAATGTTAGAAGAGATTGAGTTTGCCTTTAAGGGCAAGATGGATAGTGAAGATAAACTGAAAAGGTTTATAGCGGATGCTTCCCACGAGTTACGCACCCCGCTTACTTCTATCCGAGGGTATTCTGAACTCTATCTAAAAGGGGCAATAAAAGGTGAAGACCAAGTCGATCGATCCATGGCCAAGATAAATCAAGAGGCAAAGAGGATGAGCTCAATGGTCGATGATCTTTTTTTGCTGACCAGGCTTGATGCGGGAAGGGAGATAGAATTTTCAAAAGTTGATTTGGTTGGGATTGTAAAACAAGTTATTGAGCAGGTAAGACTTGTAAATCCAAAGAGACAATTAGATGTGCAACTTCCAACAAAATTGTTCATTCTGGGCGAAAGCGATAGGCTTAAACAGGTACTATTAAATCTAATTAACAATGCAATTGTCTATACGGATGAAAATGTTCCGATTCATATCCGTGTTAAAAATGAAGAAAATGCTATTGTTGAGATAGAAGACGAAGGAGACGGAATTAACGATGAAGATAAATCAAGAGTATTTGAGCGTTTTTATCGAGTCCCAATGAGATCTTCAAAATTAAAGAGTCAGGACACTAATATTTCAGAAGGTATTGGACTAGGACTAGCAATCGTAAAAGGCATTGTTGAGGCTCACTCTGGTCACGTTTATGTTGAAGATGGCAAAAAGGGTGGAGCGCTTTTTATTGTGAAATTACCCATTAGTAGTGACGGCAGTTTAAGGAGTAGTTCGCTTTAAGTGTACTGGATTGAAGAAGGAAATGGTCCAGCAGTACTGCTTTTACACGGTCAACCAGGGCACGGCGAAAACTTTCGACCTGTAATAAATCACATAAAGAATCACTCAGCAGTTTTTGCCCCTGACAGACCGGGTTATGGAAGATCTAAAGAACCTGCGGCAGGAGTATTTTATTGTGCTCGAATTTTAGCAAAAGAGTTGAGGGATAAAGGTTTAGACGAACTAACGGTTGTTGGCCACAGCTATGGTGGGGCGGTAGCGCTTGCCTTAGCAGAAAGTAACCCTGAACTTGTTAGAAACTTGGTCCTCTTAGCTCCTGCTGGAACAAGGTCCTCGATTGATGATTTAGATAGGCTTTTAACCCTAAAATATATCGGTGAACTGGTTGCCCTAGGTGGCTTACTCACTATCGACTATTTTTTGCCTTGGCTAAAACGAAACCTTGAAGACACGTGGCTGCCAACGTTTGCCGAGAAGAAACTTAAGTACTTGTTGCGTCATACTTCTTCTCACAACGTTTCTACTAGGCCAATAATTAGAACTTTGAGCACTTTCATGATTGAACAACGTGCAATTGTTGCGGAAATTGGTGCGCTTGAAAGTAGCCTTCATAAAATTAAAGTACCAGTCCAAGTAGTATCAGGCAGCCAAGATGATGTTGTGAAACCAGAAGCATCAAAAGAGCTTTCAGAACTATTAAAATACGGCCGATTTGAATTAATTGAAGGAGCAGGCCATCTACTCCTCAGCGAGTCTACTTTAAGAGTGGCAGATTACATATTAAGTGCTTCAAGGTCTAACTAATGTCGAAAGCATTGCTTGAAATTTTAATTGAGTTTCGATAAGTTCACTTTCAGGTTTAGACCCTTCGACAATTCCGACCCCGGAAATCATCAATGCTTTTGAGTTTGTGATTTGGGCCGACCTTATCCCTACGTAAAATTCACCATTGCCATTAGCGTCCATCCAGCCAATTGGAGCTGCATAGCGCTTACGATCGAAACCCTCAATCTCCTTTTGAATTTTCAATGCTTCAGTTGTCGGATACCCTCCCACAGCAGGAGTTGGATGAAGTAGGCTGACATAATCAAGTACGTTTAATTCAGGCTTACTGGCCGTAAAATGAATCGGAGTGGAAAGATGACAAACGTTTCTAAGTTTTACGATTTCAGGGCTTGAAGGCATATTCATATCTTTGTAGTTCCCTTGAAGAGATTCCATAATTGATTGGACTACTATTTCATGTTCATTTTTCATCTTTTCTGATTGCAAAAGTTCATCCATAAGTTTTTGATCATTTTTTTCATCTCCCGATCTGCCTACAGTTCCAGCAAGCGGTTGAGAAAACAGCTGATTCTCAAATTTGGATATCAGTAGCTCAGGACTAGCTCCAACAAATCCATCGATTGAAAATAACGCACAAGTAGGATAAAGATTACTAAGTCTTTCAATGACTATTGTTGGGGTAAACGGCCGATCTGCATGAACTATAACCCGCCTTGAGAGGACAACCTTTTTTATTTGTCCAGATTTTATCGCTGCAAGAGCTGTTTCTACATTTGACTTAAAACTTGAATGACTTTCAACGGGATCTAGTTGAAAGTTCTCAGGCGGTGAATTCAACTCAATGGTACTATCTGTCACTATCTTTGAATGGCCAAAGCTTTTTGCCAAATTAGAAACTTCAGTGTCCTCTAGCTGTACTTTGTACTCCATAGATGAGGTCATTTTTTGAACCTCGCGACCACGAAGTGGAATGAAAATCTTACATGGTTCTGAAAGATCGTACTCAAATGCGATAAAGGCAAATGGGGGAGCAAACTCCACATCATTGTTCATTGCTGAATTCGCAACTACATCTGGTGATGAAGTAATTGATTGGCTGGTAGATAGTCTAAGTGATCTGAGCAGAGATTGAAGATCGTCAAACCAATTCTTTGTTCCGTTAGTTACTTCAATTTCAACGTATTTTGAATTGGCGCTAATTTCATAAGCTGAGTTAGAGAAAAAGAAACTAGTCATTAAAGAGCTAGCTTTTTCGGCACAACATTTTTGTCGTTGAGATTAGTTTCAAAGTGATGTGAATACTTCATCTTGAATAATATTAGTTTAATAGGAAGCAGTAGAAATTCATGTGCTTTCGATGGAAGACATCAATTTAAGGCAACTGGTCGTGTAGCATGCCAAAGTTGTGCAGACCCAAAGAGAAATCGTCTGTAACGCACCTGGATAAAACCTACATCTTCAAGCATCTTGATAACTGTGTTAGGTGCTGGTAGGTAAGACGTTGATTTTGGCAAGTAAGCGTATGCTCCTTTGTCTGAAAATAAAGCGCCAATTAATGGGACTGCTCTGTTGAACCATAGGTTATGACCAACTTTGATGAGTGTTGACTTTGGTTCGCCAACATCTAAGTTCATGAATCTGCCACCTGGTTTTATTGCTCTAAATGCTTCGTTGAAAAATTCCTCAAGGTTTGTAAAGTTTCGAAGCGCAAAACTCGTAACAATGCCGTCGAGTGATTCAGACTTAAGTGGCATATGCTCCGCAGTAGATTGAACCAAGGGTGAGGAGGAGTGTCCTGCAACTAGCATTCCTCGAGAAGGGTCAAGTCCTATCCCAACTAGACCTCTAGAGTTAAGAAGGCGAAGTATATCTCCAGTTCCACAGGCGACGTCCCCAACCAACGACCCAGGATTTAATCCGAGAAGAGAAACTCCAATTTTTCTCCATCTTTTGTCTAACCCAAAAGTCAAAATTGTATTCAAGAGTTCATATCGAGGAGCTATTTTATCGAACATCTCTACGACTTTTTTTTCTTTTGCATCGCCGTATAGGAGATCTGAAGAGTCTTTTTTTATTCCATCAACTGCACTCACGCTTAGATAATAGTGCATTTTTATGGCGGCTAAATTTGGAGTTACGGATTTGAACAAATTAATTACTTTTCCCACCATCCTTTTAAATCTCTAAAATGCTCTAGTCTGTTTCAATTGTTACTCATCTCATATGTATTGAGTTTTTGGTTAAAATTAGACTGGTGTTTTCTTTTTCATTTAATATGTGTTTACAACCCTGAGTTCTTCGTCAATAAGTTTTGAATTCATTGTGACTTTTTATTGTCACAAGAGTTTCATATTTTGAAGATACTGAAATAATTGGCTATTTGCCTCATAGCATTTGCATTTCCTTCGACTCCCGCCGCTCCAAAATACCCACGCATTTATAGGTACTCCTTTTCTCTTCGCTCTCTATCCACTTCAGTGCTTTTCGCCCTACCAATAGAGACGGAACTGAAACGAGTCGATGGTTGCCCACCACCACCACCACCACCCCCCCCCACGGTCATTTTCAAAGTCCGATTGCCATTGGTGGAATTCCTAGTAAATCCAGGGTCTGATCTGGATTTCGTCCCAA
>JAJYFT010000084.1 GCA_021790815.1 Actinomycetes bacterium | reverse complement strand
AATATCCTCGCGAAGTCCTCTGCCTATATAACGCTCTCGAAACACCACGATTGATGAGTCTGCTTTACCTGCTGGAGGCTCGCCTCTTGATACAAATGTTGCGCGGTAAGGATCGGGCGTGTCGATTCCCAAAGACTCAGTTGGCGACCCATTAATTATCAATTCGAAGTGGGAAATGATTCGAGTATCACGAAAAAACAGTCCATATGAACCGTGACTTACAATGTCACCTTGGTTCATCGAGATACAAAATGTAGTACCTTCCACCAAAGTCACTTGCCCGTCTCCATGTGAGAGAGAACTGACCTTCCCTGAGTAGTTAAGTGGATTTACCATTTACTTCCCTAATCTGTTTAGACATATAACGTTGCCGTCGAGAACATCCAACTTATCTCGTCAACTCTTCTTTACTATTTTCGACCATACGGCACTCCTACTTTAACTCCATCACAATTACAGTCTATTTCAGCACTTGAAATAGATTATTTCTCAACCAATCTTCAAACTTTGCACTTCCGAATCAGATATTACTAGTAGACGCATAACTTAAAATAACAACTGATTGAAACAATAAACCTTAGAGTACTTTTACCTCTAACTATAATTCAGTTCAAGTAGCTTTAAGTAGCACAAACTTAAATACTTTTGCAATCAATTGGTTAGGTTTTTACTTGCAATCAAAAGTTTCCTCTATTTGGACCACCTAGATACAAACTTAAGAATGTGTCCGGTATTAAGAGTAGGTCCAGAATCTCAAATCATCTCTTAATTAATAAAATTAGGATCTCTTCTCTCTCGTAATGCCACAATTCCTTCTTTTGCATCCGGACCCATGAAATTCAACATTTCATAGGTTAAAGAGCTTTCGAATACTGGCCAACCAACTCTAAACCAGTGATTCAATGCCCTTTTTGTAAACTTTAGTGATAGCTGACTCTTTTTTGAAAGATTGTCAGCGATTTCTAGAGCTTTGTCCAAAACAAGTTCATCAACAACAGCTAAGCTCACTAACCCAATTCTTTCGGCCTCTTTCCCAGTTAAAAACTCCCCGGTTAGAAGGTAGTACTTAGATTTCGCCATCCCACACATTAAAGGCCATGTCAAAACCGCATGGTCGCCAGCTGCAACTCCAAATCTAACGTGGCCGTCGCTGAACTTGACATTTTCACCGATTACAGATATGTCTGCCAACAGTGCAACTGCGAGCCCTGCCCCAATTGCTACACCATTAATTGCCGAAACAATAGGTTTGTCACAGCTAAGTATCTCTTCTACAATTGCTTTAGCATCATAGAACTGTTCCATCGTATTTTCAAAGTTTTCACACATATTTTCAACCATTTCAAGGTCGCCCCCTGCGGAAAATGCCCTCCCAACACCAGTTACTACAATCACTTTTACTTCAGGATCCTCACTTAATACCCTAAAAACTCTCGAAAGTTCTTTGTGGAG
The DNA here is from genome assembly GCA_021790815.1 of Actinomycetes bacterium. GTDB lineage: Bacteria > Actinomycetota > Acidimicrobiia > Acidimicrobiales > JABEUL01 > JAJYFT01. The sequence continues at coordinate 8,609 of JAJYFT010000084.1, read as the reverse complement.
GACTTCATTGCAAGCATTTAATACTTCTGGCCTATTTATATAAACTGTGACAACGCCTGAATCTTGAAATTCAAATTTCAAATACTCAAATTTTGAGTTATACGATCTATCTCCCATATGTCTAAATCCTTTCTCTTACCATTCCTACAAGCACTTCTTTTGCGCTTTGAAACTCACGAGCTTCATTCAATTCGAATTTCAAGTCGTATTTACCAGGTTCCTCATATGGGTCTGATACTCCAGTAAAATTTTCGACCACTCCTAGTCGCGCTCTTTTATAAAGATTTTTTGGGTCACGCGTTTCACAGATTTCGAGTGGTGTCGATACCCATACAAGAATAAACTTTTGATTCTTCTTTTCATGAACAGATCTTACTAAGAGCCTATCTTCCTCATATGGACTAACTAACGTGACAATTGTTACCACTCCTGCGTCATTTAGAAGACTTGCAACTTCACCGACCCTTCTAACGTTTTCGTGGCGACTTGCCTCATCAAACCCTAAATCACTTGTTAATCCATGCCTTAAATTGTCCCCGTCTAGAACGTATGTAAGAATTCCAAGTTGATTCAACTCTTTTTCGACTTCAACGCCTAAAGACGATTTACCTGACGCACTCAAACCTGTCATCCATACCGTCAAACCTGAATGCTTCAAAATTTTAGCCCGGTCATTCGTCTCAACTTTAGATTCGTGCCATACTACATTTGAACTTTGAAAAGGTTTACTCAATCTGACCTAAAATAATACCTGCGGCAGCCGTTGAGTTAGTTGCCTCATCAATTAATATAAAACTTCCTGTAGTCTTATTTCGCCTGTATTCATCGTAAAAAAGAGGTAGTGTCGTTCGAACGTTTACCCTTCCCACCTCATTCAGCCTAAGTGATGTAGCTGACCTGTCCCTGTGAGAAGTATTTACGTTTAAGTTATAGTGGAGGTCAGTAACTATTGCTCTACCAACTCTAGTAGTGTGCTTAATTGCATACTTTTTCCCAACCACAAGTTCATCTTCTTGTAGCCAAGTAAGCATTGCAGTAAGATCTTGACTTGAATGCGGTTTATTGTGAACTCGAGCTATCATGTCGCCTCTAGAGATATCCAAATCATCTCTTAGCCTTATGACAACGCTTTGCGGTGGGAAAGCTCTCTCAACTGATCCGTCTGGAGAGTCAATTCCCTCTATAACAGTAGTAAAGCCAGATGGGAGTACGCACACTTCATCTCCAACTTCAATGATGCCGCTTGCTACTTGTCCTGCATAACCCCTATAATCACGATTTAATCCGTCCTGAATTGGTCTTATAACTAACTGGACTGGAAATCGAACGTCAATTAAATTTCTGTCAGAAGCAATATAAACTTCCTCAAGATGTCTTAAGAGTGGAGTCCCGTCATACCACGGCATCTGAGATGATCTCTGAACAACATTGTCACCGTTAAGAGCGCTAATCGGAATTATCGTCAAATCAGGAATCTCAAGTCGAGCCACATACTCACGAAAATCAGACTTAATATTTTCAAAAACTTCACTTTCATAGTTGACTAAATCCATTTTATTAACACATAAGACTAAGTGAGGAATTCGAAGAAGTGAAGCGATTAAAGCATGTCGTTTAGTTTGTTCAATTACCCCAGTTCTTGCATCAACTAATATCAGTACAAGATCAGCTGTAGAGGCACCAGTTACCATATTTCTTGTATGTTGAATATGGCCAGGAGTGTCCGCGATAATGAACGTACGTTTTGGAGTTGTAAAGTACCTATACGCTACGTCAATTGTGATTCCTTGCTCACGCTCTGCCCTAAGACCGTCTGTTAAAAGAGCAAGATTCACATACTGATCTCCTCTTTCAAGACTTGTTCTTTCTACAGCTTCAAGTTGATCTTCAAAAATTGATTTCGAATCATAAAGCAGACGTCCAATCAGGGTTGACTTTCCATCATCGACTGAACCAGCTGTTGCAAATCTGAGTAGATCCATTGTTAAAAGTAGCCTTCTTTCTTACGATCTTCCATCGCTGCTTCACTAAACTTATCATCTACTCTTGTTGCGCCTCGCTCTGAGATCCTAACACTTTGGGTCTCTAGAATGATTGTGTCGACATCTTTAGCGGCAGATTCGACAGCTGCAGTACACGTCATGTCACCCACCGTACGGTATCTGACTAAAGCCTCAAAAGGCTCTTCCCCATCCAACGCGGGAGTAACGGGACCAGTAGCAACCAACATCTGTCCCCGTCTAACAACCTCTCTCTTGTGCGCAAAGTAAATTGAAGGAAGTTCAATAGATTCTCTTTTTATATATGTCCAAATATCAAGTTCAGTCCAGTTAGACAGGGGAAACACTCTAAAATGCTCACCATTTAAATGACGGGTATTGTAGAGATGCCACAATTCAGGTCTCTGTCGACGCGGATCCCACTGTCCAAAAACATCTCTATGTGATAAAAATCTCTCTTTAGCTCTCGCTTTTTCCTCGTCACGTCTTGCCCCGCCAAAAAGCGAATCAAACTTATACTCTTCAATTATCTCAAGAAGAGTCACTATTTGAATGCGGTTCCGCGACCCCCCATCGTCAACTGCGGTTTTGCGTCTTATTGAGTCTTCAACTGATCCAACGACAAGTCTTAATCCTAATTTTTCTACTTGTTCATCTCTGAAATCTATGACTTCTTTGAAATTGTGACCCGTGTCAATATGGACTACTGGAAATGGCAGCTTCATTGGGTAAACAGCCTTTATTGCGAGATGAAGGAGAACAGCAGAATCTTTCCCGCCCGAAAACAACAGACAAGGTCTTTCGAGTTCTCCCACTACCTCACGTATTAGATGTATAGCTTCAGCTTCAAGAGCTTCAATATGGCTAACACCAATGTGACTCTCTCCAATATGACTCTGTCCAGCGTGTCTATCTCTTACGGTATCCTCAGTTTGCATTAATTCTAGGATATCTTAATTTTATTCACTATTTAGGCGGCATCCTTAGTCCACCATCAAGACGTACTGTTTCACCGTTTAGATAGCTATTTCTAACCATTTCAAATACCAGTTCAGCATACTCTTTAGGTAGGCCTAGACGCTTTGGAAACAACACCCCATTGCCAAGTGCCTGACGCTGCTCTTCTGGTAAAAGCCCTAGGAGTGGAGTATCCATAAGCCCAGGTGCGATCGTGAGCACCCGAATACCAACCGCGGAAAGGTCTCTTGCTGCAGGAAGAGTCATTCCCACAATTCCACCTTTGGATGCAGAGTATGCGATTTGACCAATCTGACCATCAAATGCCGCTACCGAAGCAGTATTAACCATTACGCCTCGCTCACCATCTTCCAAAGGCTCCGTCTTTGAAATTGCTGAACCCGCAATCCTTAGTATGTTAAATGAACCAATTAGATTAACTCGGATAATCGTTTCAAAAGCACCTAGGTCGTGTGGGTTGCCATTCTTATCGACTGTTCTCTGCGCCCAGCCAATCCCAGCACAGTTAATTGCAATTCTTAAAGGTGCTTGTTCTGCTGCGACAGCGACGGCTTTATAGACATCTTGTTCGTTTGAAACGTCCCCTACTGAATAAGTACACCCAATCTCTTCGGCTTTTGCTTTTGTTTGCTCTTCTTTGAGGTCGAAAATTGTTACTTTAACGCCCTCTTTGTGGAGGCGCCTAACTGTGGCTTCACCGAGCCCAGATGCTCCTCCTGTTACTATTGCTGATGTGTTTGTTAATTCCATAGTACAAGCCTATGCGATAATAGACCCTATTGGTCAAATTTGTTTACCTCTTTAGCTGCACTTGTTGCCAAAGAATCTACAAATTCATTCATCGGGTTGCCGGCGTGGCCTTTAACCCACTTAAATTTAACACCAGAATCTCCTCGATCGTTTACAACATTAACTAGTTCTTCCCAAATATCTCTATTTTTTACAGGCTCTTTTTGCGAATTTCTCCACCCATTGTGAATCCACTTTTTCCACCATCCGTCCAAAAAACACTTCACCACGTACGTTGAGTCACTTACGATAAGCACCTGACCAGTGTTCACTTTAAGTGCTAAAAGTACCGCGCTTAGTTCCATGCGTTGGTTAGTAGTTAATGCATCCGAACCTGATTCGAACCTATTTTTATCAATTGCCCATGCCCAACCCCCGGGGCCCGGATTTCCAAGACACGCACCGTCTGTGTAAATTACCGTCCTCTCAGCCATACCAGCCATTTACATCGACAATTGCATCCGTAGCAGAGTTAAACGATTCTAAGCTCAAAGCCCCAGAGGTAGAAAGCTTAGTTATAGTTGCATTTGCTACCGTTTCACCTGAACTCCAATTTAAATCGCTTGCAACCGGCGCCGAACTAGATTCAGGGAAAACAGTGAGGTAGCCTCCGGTCGAGACGGTATCTGTAACTGTCACGTTTGCACTTAGAGCTTGAGCAGTACTTGGAACACCGTCATTACCGTAATTTGATACTTGAACATTCACTATAGAGTTCGATGTCAATGTTTTCCCTTCCAGCTGATAGGTAGGCGGAGGATAAGTTCTTGAGTCTACTATCCTGACAGGGCTTAAAGCATGAAAGGAGTACCCAGTACTATTCGATGAAGTTGTAAAGTAACCACCTACATCAATTATGATGTCAGCACCTGAATTTTCTACTGTAATTTTAAATGCTCCCGAAGGCGACAGTTGAACAATAGCCCGATTAGGCACGCTTTCACCAGCTCCAAAGTTGAGGTTTGAACTTGTAGGGACCGTCGTCAAATTCGCAGGATAGGCAACTAGATATCCGCCTTGAGCAGTAGTGTCGGTAACAGTAATGTTGACTGCAACGGCTTCAACTCCTGATGCAGGAATTAGCCCACCCGCTGCACCAGTTGCTTGAACGGTCAACGACTGTCCTGCATTTAAAAATTGACCACCATTTGGGTTAGTGCTTGAGGCAGGCAACCTCGTATCGACTATTCGAGTAGGACTAACTGGGTTATATAAACCAGCAGAACTACTTTGAGGCGCATAATAACCAACTACGTCAACAAGTAAGTCACTTGAAGCATCACCGGCCATAATATTTATTGAACCACTATTTCCAAGCGGCACCTGCACAAAGTTAGCTTGTGCATTTGTCGAACTAGAAAAATTAACACTTGAAGCTACTGGCGCTACCACTCCAGTTGGATAAACGGTAAAGTAACCCCAACCAGTTGGATTAACAGCAGTAATGTTCAAAGCAACTGCTGACGCGCTCAGAGGTACACCACTAGAACCTCCTGCAATAGAAACCGTAAGAGGAATATTGGGGGCTAAAGTATCCCCAGCGTAGGTTGCGGGATCATTTGCGCCTGAACGTGTATCACACACCCTTGTTGGCGTAACTGGGTAGTACTGACCAGGAGCTGTGTAAACAAATCCATCAAAATTATTCGTGACGCTTGTTCCTGTGGAGGTTGTAACTGTAACATTTACCAATCCAGCACTTCCTGCAGGAGCAACAGCGGTGATTGTCGTGTCATTGATAATAGTGAACGATGCATTATTTGACCCGAAATCAACACCCGTAGCGCCCGTGAAACCCGAACCCAAAATTGTAACCAAAGTACCGCCACTTAGAGGTCCAGAAGAAGGTGATGTTCCATTAACGGTTGGCATAGTTGACAACGTACTGCCACCACCCGCACCGAAACACTGACTCGGTGTAATGCAATCAATAGCAGAAGCTGTTGCAAGAAAGTATGGCCCCGTATCGACAATCCATGTGGCTCCACCATCGGGCGTGGTAATTATCGATCCAGACGCATCTGCTGCAGAGCATGACGAACTAGATACACAAGAAATTGAGTTAATTCCAGTTAACTGAGCAGGTAAGTTTTCCTGACTCCAGTTTGCGCTCGGAGAATTCTCTAAGTTAGAGGTATCTAGAGCAATAGCTCCATTAGTTGTAGTTCCCGCTACCTGACAGTAAGTGGTTGTGCTGCCTACACATGAAACACTCAAAAACTCGACGGCGTTTGAATCAAGTAAAGTTGTAATCCAATTTGCGCCACCATTTGTAGTCATAATTACAGCACCTTGATTTGGCGATAACTGGCCACCTATTGCAACGCAAGTAGTCGAATTCACACAACTTACACCTTGAAGTAGTCCGCTTTGTGAAATTGGAGTAGCTTCAACACTAAATGTTGCTCCATCAGTAGTAACTCCCATATTGCCGGATGCATCGGATACAAAACAGTTGGTCGCACTAAGGCATGAAATTCCTGTTAACTGAACAAGTCCTGACGGCAAATTTAGCAGACTCCAAGATTGACCGGCATTATTTGTAACTACTACTGCTCCCCCCCCTTGGGCCAAGTCACCTACTGCATAACATGTGGTAGTGGTTGGACAAGAAACACCCAGTAGATCAGCTACGCTCGAATTTGGAATTTTAACATTCCAAGACGTGCCACCATCGATACTGTACTCAATTACACCGCTATTCGACGTGTCACCTACTCCGACACACAAGCTCACACCACTACAACTCAAACCTAACCAACTAACATCGCTATTTAAAGATTCTGCCACAAAAGAGGTCCCAAAATCTGTGGTTAGATCGATTGAAGCCACACCAAACACTGTTTCTCCAAGCAACAAACACTCGGTTGTAGTTGGACATGAAACCCCAAAGAATCCTGCAACACCCGGAGGTAATGAGGGATCTGACGTCCAGAGTTGACCACCGTTAGCTGTAGTCAAAACAAAGCCTCCACTATCAACCGCCATACATGTAGAAGAAGAAATACAAGACACACTATTAAGACCGGTTGGACCACCTGGTAAAACCTGCGCTGCCCAAGTTGAGCCACTATTAGAGGAGCTAATTGCAATTGCACTTCCTCCAATCCATCCAACTGCCTCACAAAAGCTAGTCGAGACAACACAGTCCACACTTGTAAGTTGTGTCGAGGTTGGTACGGTCACTGATGACCAGTTCAGACCGCCGTTTGATGTAATGACAGCCTCTCCTGCTTTACTCGCGGTAGAACCCACTGCAACACAAGTTGTTCCAGATGAACAAGATATTGATGAAAGTGCGCCAACTCCAGATGGTAGTGACATTGCGGCAAAATTTGTTCCGTCTGTTGTTTCAACAACCGCTCCACTCCCTCCCGCACTTCCAGCGCTAAAGCAGTTTGTTGCACTTACACAGTCAATTGAAGACAGGTAAGAAATTCCGGCGGGAACACTCAGCTGACTCCAATTTAAGCCCCCATTTGAGGAGTACGCTAAAGCACCTACGCCATCACCCAACTCACCGCTTAAGTAACAATTAATTATATTGAAACAAGACACATCAAGGGCAGATGAACCTAGCGGAAGAACAGAAACTTCCGTCCAGGAACTTCCCGAATTAGACGTTACAGCAACATACCCTTCCAATCCCACTGCAATACAGTAGGAGACGTTAATACAATCAACTCTTAAAAACGCTGATGGGTTGTGTGACGCGACGTGCCAATTGCCTGACTGATTAAGTGCTTTTGCAGAAATAGAACTAGTAGTAACGACAAAAAATATCGGCACCAGCAACCCAATCAATAGACTTACAACCAAATAGTGTTTTACTTTTCCAATAAATGAGTAAATAATCATAAAAACCTTTTAATCCTGATTCCAATCATTGATTAAAATCTACTACTCTTAGTTGAAGTGAATATGACAACTGAGGGCAAATCGCCATACTTATATAAAATTCTCATTTTTTTTACTGCTTTCTTCCTTGTTTCAGGCACCTTTTCATCCTGCAGTACAAACATTCAAAAAAGTAACCATTTAGTGGCATCTAGACCAAAATTGACCACTCTTCCTTCTTCAACATCAACATCTTCCACACTACCAAACTCTCCATTCCATCAGGCAAGCTGGGTCATCAAGGAAAATTCCTTGTCCGGGACACAAAACTGGGAATTAACTGGACCAAGTACTGGCATTTCCGGATATTCAAACTCAGTTTCGGCACAAGTAGGCACGAATGTGTCTCTTTATGTATCGACTGTTGCAAGTAGTTTTCAGGTATTCGCCTATCGCATGGGTTGGTACCAAGGCAATCGAGGTCGTCTTATCTGGCAAAGTGGGATCATAAACGGGGTAAACCAACCCACGTGTCCACTAATCAACACTACAAACACAATTGAATGTAACTGGACACCCTCACTTTCAGTTGCAATTACTCCAACTTTCATCCAAGGTGACTATCTCTTTAAATTAGTTAGCAATTTGAACCAACAGAGCTGGATACCGTTAACCATTGAGGACCCTAGTGACTTATCAGCCTACTTAATTCAAAATTCAGTAACAACATGGCAGGCTTATAATCTTTATGGTGGCTATGACCTTTACAGCGGCCTTAAAAATGGAGTAAGAAGTTACAATTTTAGATCGTTAGCCGTTTCATTTGATAGGCCCTACCAATGGCCTACACCGCAAGTTTCAGAGTTCGTTGCAAATGAACTTCCGTTGGTTGCGCTAGCCGAAAAATTAGGCCTTGATGTTTCTTACACTACAAATGTTGATCTTAGTGAAAACCCATCACTTTTGATGGGCCATAAAACTTTAATATCGCTAGGACATGATGAG
>JAJYFT010000179.1 GCA_021790815.1 Actinomycetes bacterium | reverse complement strand
TCTTTTAAAAACCTCTTTCCATTTAGATATCCATAGTTAGCTATTATTCCTTGTAATTCAACTAAAGATCGAGCGTTTCCATGACCATTAGCAGACGGAATCTCACAAAGTTTGAACTCATCGGAATCAGCAAGTTTGGCATTTAAAATAGGATTTGAAAATATACGTCCAGGTAACGATTTTGAACTAAATTTATTCTCTCGAGGTGGCGGATCAACGAGGGCAGAAACTCTAGAAAGTTCTGAAACTGGTACTCCAATGAAAAAATCAGCATTTAACTTTGAAGAGAACTCCTCTTCCAAAACCTGCCCAATGGATTTGCCTGTAATCCTTCTAACAACCTCACCCAATATGTAGCCTTGGCTGAGAGCATGATAACAAAGTTGAGATCCTGGTTTGAACCATAAACTTTCATTCTCAATTATAGAAACAACTTTCTCAAAATCGTAAAGATCAGAAGCACTAACTTTCTGAGTAAATCCTGGCAACCCTGCAGTATGGTTCAAAACATTCAAGATAGTAACTTCACTTTTTCCATTCTTGATGAACTCTGGCCAATACTTAGAAACTCTATCGTCAAAATCAAGTGCATTCTGATCATAAAGAAGTAGCATCACAATAAAGTTCATCGTCTTTGTAGTTGAAAATACATTAACGATCGTGTGGCGATTCCATTTAACTGTTCGATCTAAATCGAGATAACCTGCGTAAAGATCCGCCTTTAGCTCACCGCCTATTGAAAGTGCAACTGAAGCACCTAATTCTGCAAAATCAGCAAAATTGTTAGCAAACCTTTCTTTTAAGAGTTCAAATGATCTATCAATATAGCCTTCAACTTCCATAAAATACTTTATTGCCTCACTTTATTCTTCAAAACCTAATTCCAGCGGAAAATGAACGAAAAACCCTACACTTTTAACCAGAATTAAAGTAACATTTTCAAATTCCCTGTTACCAATTTTTTCACAGATGTGTATCTTCAGAACTGTTAATTAAAAAGAGCTAAGACTTAACATTGTTGATTATTTGATCTCGCCATTTATCATCATGATCTATAAAAACAACAAAAGTATCTTTCAAAAGTTTAAGGTATTCGAACTCTTCAATGGCATTTTTATATTCAGAACCAATATCGTCTACTCCCTCTAACGCTTCCATTCTAAAATCAATGAGACTAGCAGCAAAGTTCCATCTTGTTACGTCATTAGTTTTAAAAATAGCCGACGGCATATCTGCATCATTCAACGCGTCATATATTAAGTAACCAGTAGTGGTTAGGAAGATAGAAAACGCAAGTATAGTTGGCCTATTGCCAGTGACTTTCAGATTTCCATAATTAGTACTTGCTACCGTAATATTTCCTGCTTCAAAAACTGATCGTTCTTTAACTTCGTGAGAAGTTTGATTCGTTAGGCCGCTTGTCATCCCAGATGTTCTTGGCATCATATTTAGCATTTCAAATGCAAGAAATGACCCTCTTTCACCAAACGGGGCGTCGAATCCAAATCCTCCTCCCATAGAATTTCCACCTTGCCCCATAGAACCCATTCCTCCCATCATCGAGTTCATTCCTCCCATCATTGAAGCTCCTAGTGCCCCTTGAAATCCCTGACCCATACCCGCCGCGCCGCCGTGGTCGGTAATAGGCTGATGGGTGTGGTCATACCACTTACCTGATCCTCGCCCTGCTTTTTGCACCGAAACAACTTGTTTAAAACCAATATAGGTCTCAAAGCTACTTTTGAGAAAATCAATGTCATCTTTTATCCGATCGTTAACTGAAATATCAAATAAATGTGAGCTCAGAGTATTATCAAATTGGTCTAATTCACTCGCACTTGTAGCAAGTCCATCTTTTAGCTTTGAAGCCACTGAACGCTGAGTCATTGCGTTTAGACCAGGCAACACTGCTGATAAAAACGCGCCTGTCCTAACTTTTGATTTTGCAATTTTATCTGTTAACAATTTTCTAAAGGATTCAGTAAAGTTTGCAAGCTTAGAAAACTCATGCGTACCCATTCCCTGAACGTCAATAGAAATACGATATCCGCTCGGATCAGCAGAAATTGACTCTACAAATGAATATAAAAATTGAATAGGTTGACCAGTCTCACCAACAACTACAAGCGCATCATCATAAAGAAAAATCTCGGATTGGACCTCATTTAGATTCCCTTTGAATTTTTCTGGTTTTCCAATTCCAACCAAAAGTTTGGCACTTTTATAACTAGATTGCTTTGCACCTTTCAGCTCCCTGAGAATCTGGCCTCTCATCTGAGCCATCATCGACAAATCAATACAGTAATCTCCGTCTAGTTTTAATCTCAGCGTAACTTCACTCGGTTCCTCAATTTCAACTTCCGCGCCTTTAATAATAATGGGCTGTGAACTATCTGGAATTACTTTTATACTGCCTGAAGAAATTTCAACGTGGCAACTTCCTTCTTCAATGCTAGCCCCCGACTTATCGATTAAAACGTATTGCACTTACCGTCTTACGCTGGTGTTCCACATTCCGAACAAAAGTTAGCATCTCCAAGCTTTGTCCCACAATTACTGCAAAACCTCGTCATAGACTCAGGTGCACTAGCTAGAGGATGTCCAC
>JAJYFT010000083.1 GCA_021790815.1 Actinomycetes bacterium | reverse complement strand
TAACTAAGACTCGCCAATCTCTAGCAATTGCAACTATCATCTTCCTTACTGTCGCTGCTTGTTGCTCTGCCCTAGATTCAAAGTGCAATCTGTCTAGTTTTGTTACCCCATCAACTATCTGTGCAACCTCAGACCCAAACTTGGACTCAATATCTTTTAACGTTACCCCAGTGTCTTCAACTGAATCGTGCAAAAGGGCAGCAATCACCGTCTTAAAGTCAAGACCTAGACCAATTACTATGCTGGCAACTTCCACTGGGTGGGATATATATGGCTCACCAGATCGGCGTTTTTGACTGGAATGAGCTTCTCTTGCGTAATCAAAAGCTTTTAAAATATCGCTTTTCTCTTCTGCATTAAAGTTCGAATCAGTAATGTGTAGGTTGTTAAGGCGTGACGATAGACTTTTTCTAAGCGAATCTGCGAATTCCTCTGATTCAGCATTCTTTAAATCAATAGTTGCCTTCACACTTTATAAAGTAGCGCTTTTACCAATAAAACTGTACATATTATCAATTATCGCCTCTTTGGCTGCGGTTTGCGCTGTTTATTAGCTGGTTTTCTTTTGCGATTTGGTCGATTTACATTTTGTGACCGTCCAACTTGACCAGGTTGAGAAATACTTGACATTACCTCAGGATCATCATCTGTCTTAGCTTGTGAAGATGGCGTAAGAAGTACCTGAGATCTTTCCTTATTAATTGCCTCTCTTCTCAGACGAGTAATCGTCTCGGCATCTCGTTTAGATAAATCTTCAACTTGCACATCTTCACCAACAACATTTCCACTGATACGAGCAGCTTGGGAAGGCGAGAGTATATTAGAAGATTCACCTCTAGAGACTAACCTCTGACGAATCGCCTTAAACCTTGGTTCACGCTCCTTTAACATCGCAACTATTGGAGATGCAATAAATATCGAAGAGTATGCCCCTGTCGTAAGACCAATAAACAAAGCTAAACCAAAGTATTGCAGTGTCGTTGCACCAAGAATTTCAGCACCTATTACTAAAACTGAGAGGATTGGCATAATTGCGACAAGAGAAGTATTAATGGATCTTGCAAGCACTTGATTCATTGAGAGGTTAACAATGCCACTCAAGGTTAATCTTCCTTGAGCACCAACACCTTTCACGTTGTCATCTACTCTGTCAAAAACAACCATGGTGTCATAAAGTGAGTAACCTAGAATGGTCAAAAAAGCGACGACTGTGTCAGGAGTGACCTGAAAACCGGAAAGAGAGTAAATGCCAACTGTGACAAGTATGTCGTGGACAAGTGCAATTAGTGCACCGACAGCCATTTTCCACTCAAATCTAAAAGTTATATAGAGTGAAATCAGTATAAAAAAGACAATTAAAGCTTCAAGAGCCTTTGAAGTAATGTAGCTACCCCAAGTAGGCCCAACATCATCTATAGAGACGTTATTAGAATTAGTTCCGGCAAGTTTCGCTAAAGCTGAAGTAACATCATTTTTTTCAGTTGCAATGTGCGCCGAAGTTCCACCAGAAATCCGCACTTGCACCTGGACAGTTTTACCTCCCAATTTTTCTACCGTCGCACCAGGTAGTCCAAGTTTGTTCATTTCATTTCTAACAGTCGTTGGATTTAAACTAGGTGCAATCACTGTCCAAGAAGTACCACCCTTAAAATCAATTCCAAAGTTTAGGCCTTTGACCCCTAATGAAATTAGTCCGGCAACAATAACAATTGAAGAGATTAAAAACCATATCTTTTTCCTGCCAACAAAGTCAAATGAAGTCTCTCCACGGTAAAGTCTCGTGAAAGGATTTGAAGTTGTTCTTCCTATGCTTTCTTCCATTAAGGTCTCATTTGGCAACTGGTGCCACCTCCTTTGAAACCAGCCCTCTTGCAATCCCAATTAGTTTCGCGTTGGTAAATTTCGTGCTTCGCCCTAATAAAATGACAAGTGGCCTAGTAAATGTAAACGCAGTAACCAGATCCAATATCGTTGACAACCCTAAGAAGAATGCGAAACCTTTTACCGCTCCAACCGACAGAAAATAAAGTACAGCTGCTGCAATCAACGAAACTAAGTCTGCTACCCACACAGTCTTATATGCTCGCCTAAAACCTCTATCTACTGAAGTACGGATACTTCGGCCACTTCTAATCTCATCTTTTAGCCTCTCGAAGTAAACAACGTAGGAGTCAACTGTAATTCCAACCGAAACAATCAAACCTGTCACTCCAGATAGGTCCAAAGTCAAGCCCGACGAGTGACCCATCCATGAAATTAGAGCAAAAATTAGAGCACCTGAAGTCGCTAGACCGAGCACTACCACTACCCCTAAACCTCGGTAGTAAAAAATCGTGTAAAGCATAACGAGAATGAGTCCTATTATTCCTGCAGTTAATCCAGCCTTTAAAGAACTCGCACCCAGTGTTGGTGTTACGCTTTGTGCAGACTGTTGAGTTAAAACTACTGGCAACTCACCATAGTTAAGTTCAATTGAAAGATTTTGAGCTTGAGATTGAGTCAAGCCCTGAATTGCCGCCTGACCACCATAATGAGTCTGCATCAAGATAGGCATGCTAACAATCTGACCATCTAGAACAATTGCGAATAGCTTATGATATTGAGCTTGAGCAACTGCATCAAACTTAGGAGTTCCTGCTGAAGTAAGCGTCATATCTGCTTCCCATTGGCCAGAATTCAAACTAGGACTAGCATTTGCAACATCTGAACCTGTTAACTGCGCAGGGCCAAGTTCAAACCGTGCTGAAGGGTTTGTAGATAGGGCATCAATAACTGTCGCAGTTGGAGGAGAGTTAGATGCATTGTTGTTCTGATACAAAGCGAACTCAGGATTATCGTCATAAGGAGGAGCATTGGATCCACCTGAATTTGGTGATGTTCCGGTTGGCGGAATATAAGTTGATGCAGTATACTGCTGGGAACATGCTGGTGGAGTTCCAGTCAGAGGTTGAACTGGCGCTTTCCCTTTAGCCGGCTTTGGAAGTTGATACGGCGATACCTGGCAAAGCACAGTTCTAAAAGTAAGCTGAGCAGTTGAACCTATAAGTTTCTCGGCCTTTGAAACGTCTTTGATGCCAGGTATCTGAACAATAATTGTATTACCCTGACTTTCTACGTTTGGCTGAGCAACTCCTAATGCGTCAATTCTATTTCTAATGATATTAATTGTCGTTGCAATGTCTGCCGAGCTAACACTTTTGTGTCCTGGAATAGTTGGAATGTAAGTAAGAGAGAGTCCTCCTTGAAGGTCGAGTCCAAGTTTGGGGGACCAACCAGCTGCAAGTACGCCAATTAAAGATCCAAATGAGATCACACACACCGCGACAACCCAAATTACATAATTTTTTATCTTCATCTAGTTAACCGCCGCTTTTAAATTTTCACCAAACAATAAACTACCAAATATATCTCCACCGTTCATTCTTTTGCCCCACTTGAATTATCGTCCATAGAACTATCACTATCCGAATCATTTTCTCCAGAATCCACATCGCCGCTAGAACTTTCAGAAGATTCTGCATAATCGTCTATACCGTGAGTAACTTGGCTTTTCAGCGCTTGTCTGACAATTTCAATAGTTACACCTGGTGATATTTCAAGCCAAACTCTGTCGTCATTTATATGGTCAATAATTCCAACTATTCCGCCTATTGTAATAACTTCATCACCTGGTTGAAAAGCATCAATGATTTGTTTTTGCTGGTTCATCGCTCTCTGACGAGGTTTTACCATCAAAAAGTAGTAGCCACCCCCAACTACTAAAGCTAAAAGAGCAAAAGAAAAATATGTCGACGCAGCCGACTTTGAACTACTTGATGTTGACCCAGAAGCCAACAATGTTAAAAATGTTAATGAACTGTATAATGACAAAACGTACTCCGATAGTAGAAATGCAACTAATCAAACCTCTTAATAAAATTACTTTTCCCAGCTTGTAGGGTCGAAGTGACCCAAGCTAAAAGAAACTTACTATCAATTTTGGTTGAAAAGCTTTCCACCATTTTAGTGCTTTTAGAACCTCTAAAATTCGCACTTAGAAAACTCTATCAAAAATAGTGAGCTAAAAGCATGTCATAGTGCATTAAGTAGCGATTATGCGCCTACTCTTCTAGCGCTAATGTCCAAGGAAGATCAAGTTTTAGATGATCAAATGCAAGAGGGGTCGCAATCCTTCCTCTTGGCGTTCTTTCAATTAACCCCAATTTAAGGAGGTAAGGCTCATACACGTCTTCTATTGTTTCAGGCTCTTCGCTAACAGATACGCAAAGAGTTGAAAGTCCGACTGGGCGACCTTTAAATCTCTGACATAAGGCGATCAGTATCTGTCTGTCCATCCTATCTAACCCAAGCGAGTCGACACCGTAAAGTTTAAGTGCGTCATCAGCTGATTTCTGTGTCACTACTCCGTTTCCTTTTACCTCAGCGAAATCTCTCACTCGCCTAAGAAGACGGTTTGCGATACGTGGAGTACCCCTTGACCTTCTCGCTATTTCAATAGCTGCCTCATGAGCGATTTCTACTCCTAGTACGTTTGCCGCACGCGTGACTATATGGGTAAGGTCATCAACAGGATAATAATCAAGGTAACTAACGTGTCCAAATCTATCTCTTAAAGGTCCAGTTAAAAGGCCTGTTCTAGTCGTCGCACCAACAAGAGTAAAGCGAGGAAGATCTAGCCTAATTGACCTAGCCATCGCACCTTTACCCAACAAAACGTCTAATTGAAAGTCTTCCATTGCTGGGTAAAGCACTTCTTCAACTGTTCTTTGCAATCGGTGTATTTCGTCAACAAACAACACGTCACCATCATTAAGATCAGTCAATATCGAAGCTAAGTCCCCTCCTCTAGCTAAAACCGGCCCAGAGGTAATCCTAAAACCAACCCCCATTTCCTGTGCCACAATTCCAGCTAACGTAGTTTTTCCAAGCCCCGGAGGGCCTGCAAAAAGTATGTGGTCAGCCGCTTGCCCTCTTTGCTTGGCAGCTTTTAAGATTATTTCTAAATGAGAACGCAACTCATTTTGTCCAACAAAATCCTCTAACCTCTTAGGTCTCAAAGTCAACTCTAAACTGGTATCGTTTTGATCTGGGACTATTTCAACCTCGATATTTGAACCTTTTAGACCAGTATTACCTTTTGAACCAATGTCATTTTTTGTCTCAGTATCTGTCCCCAACTCTAACTCACTCACATTTTGTTCATCACTATTTGCGTTATGGTCTAGTTGTTTAGCTAAATTGTAAGATGGTGAAGCTAAATACTCCTCACGTGGGCTCATCCTATACCCCTCCTATTTTCTCGTTTTGCCCCTGTTATAGACTTTATGGCAGCCTTTAATAGATCAGATTCACTTCCTTCATCGGGGAGGGATTGCAGTCCAAACCGAATTTCATCCGGAGTATAACCAAGCTGCTCCAGTGCCTCTTTAATCTCAAACCTTAAAGAAACTGGAACTATATTGCTGTTACTTGACAAGTCACTTGCTATCCAGTCTGTTTTTTGTTTAAGTTCAACTAAAAGACGTTCAGCGGTTTTAGCTCCCACGCCAGGTACAATTTTTAACAAACTTGCATCATTTTGAGAAACCGCTTTTACAAGATCGTTTGGAGAGAACTTAGACAGTATCGCTAGCGCAAGCGAAGGTCCGACTGCATGGATTGATAGAAGGAGTTCAAACGTTGAAAGCTCTTCTTGAGTCAAAAAACCATAGAGGTTAATTGCATCTTCTCTTACTCGAGTATGTATAAATAATGAGATCTCATCGCTGCTTGAACCTGGACCTGTACCACTACTTCTTACTCCATTTTCCTTAGTATTCACGTAGTAACCAACTCCGCCAACATCAAGGATCACTACTTGAGGCGTAATTTTAATTGGAATTCCTCGCAAATAACCAATCATCTTGTCACACTCTTTCCCATCTCACCAACTAATAAACAAAGATTTGCCGATGTGGCATGGCACATTGCAAGACCAATCGCATCTGCAACGTCAAATGGGCCAGGCAACTCTTCTAATCCAAGCAACTTTGCCACCATCTTCTGCATTTGGACTTTTGTTGCCCCACCATACCCAACTATTGCTTGTTTGACCTCATTAGAACTGTATTGGTAGACCTCAATTCCAAGTTCAGCAGCTGCAACAAGCGCTAATCCACTTGCCTGCCCAACTGACATTGCTGTTTTTGCATTCACCTGAAATAGAACACGCTCAACTACAACTACTCCAGGAGAAAAGTCAGTCATAATCTTTTTAAGGGTTTGCGATAGATCAAACAATCGTTCAGGCAGTGGTGCATCTTTAGGTGTTGTTAAAACTCCAGCAGAAACTACTTCAAACGTTTTCTCTTTTTTATCTCTCGTAATTACACCGTAACCACACCTAGAAAGACCAGGATCTATACCAAGAGTGAACATGTGTTCGATTATAATACCTATTTAGCCCCAAGTGGTGCATATAAGAAAACATTTAAAAAACTACCATTTTTGACTCTCGGAGCACTAGCTGCCTTTGTTGGTTGCAACCTATCTAACAAAACAAATACGATTTTCAACCAAGAAATGAATACGTAAAAATACTAAAACTAGAGCTCATCGATGCTATTTAACACGCTTTCATCAAAATCTGCGTTGTCATACACATTCTGGACATCATCGTTATCTTCCAACGAGTCAATTATTTTTAGAATTTTTCTAATTTCACTTTCCTTACCTATTGAGATAACTTGCGACGGAACCATAGCAAATTCCGTACTAATTATTTTAAGTTTCGCTTCCTCTATACCTATTTTGAGTGTATTTAAATCAGATGGTTCACAAGTTACTTTCCAGTTTTCACCCTCGAATACCAAGTCTTCCGCGCTGAAATCTAAAATAATTCCAAGAAGTTCCTCTTCTTTTAAGCTGGATTGAAAGGTAACTACGCCTTTTCTTTCAAACTGCCAGTTAACTGCGCCAGGTTCTGCCATTGATCCACCATTTCGAGAAAATATTGTACGAATTTCTGATCCTGTCCTATTTCTATTATCAGTCAAACACTCGACAATTATTGCAACTCCATTTGGCCCATACCCCTCATAGGAAACTGCCTCGTACCTAACCCCTTCAAGCTCACCAGTTCCTCTTTTTATTGCTCTTTCTATCGTGTCGCTTGGGACTGAACTATCTCTAGCTTTCGCAACCGCTGCCTTCAATGATGCGTTTGATTCGAGATCACCCCCACCTTCACGGGAAGCAACCTCAACTTGACGGATCAACTTGGCAAAAAGCTTTGCGCGAGCTTTATCCTGAGCCCCTTTTCTGTATTTTGTTGTTGCCCACTTAGAATGACCAGACAATTCCTATCCTTTCTTAGCCGCGTCTAAAAACTTCTCATGAATAAACGTATTACGCGTAATTTCAGGATGAAATGACGTAGCAAAAATATTTTTCTCTCGTACATACACTATTTCTTTTTGCAAAATTGTTCCCAACACTTGCACTCCTGGTCCAACGCTAACAATTTTGGGAGCCCGTATAAAAGCACCAGTAACTTTCACAGTCTGATATTCCTCATTTATGTAAGTTGCCTCTTCCCCATTATTGGAATCTTGAAGCTCGATTTTATCAACGAAAGAACTTATTTGACGACCAAAACCGTTCCTTTTGACAACAGCGTTCAACAGCCCAAAAGATTTCTGGTCGCTTCTCCCATCTAATACTTTAGTTGATAACAAAATCAAACCTGCACAAGTTCCTAACGTTGGAATACCATCAGAAACGATCTTTTTGATGGGTTCAAATAGTCCACTACTCTCTAAAAGCATACTAAAAGTTGTCGACTCTCCACCAGGGATTACTATTCCATCCAAACCGTGAAGATCAGAAAGTTTAGTTATTTTGCATACTCTTGCACCTAGTAATTCCAGGATATCTATGTGAGCGTCAACATCTCCTTGAAGAGCTAAAACTCCAATATTAAACATTATTTAGTTTTTTTACCATCCTCTTTCGGCAAGTTTGATAGAAGTATCTTTAGCGGATATCCCAACCATCGGTTCCCCCAAGTCACGACTGACTTTAAGAACTACATCAGGCTCATTATAGTGAGCCGTTGCTTCAACAATTGCCCTAGCTCGCTTTGAAGGATCACCACTTTTAAATATTCCAGATCCCACAAAACACGCTTCTGCTCCAAGTTGCATTACCAGAGAAGCATCAGCAGGCGTTGCAATACCTCCAGCACAAAAAAGTGGAACTGGGAGTTTTTTACTTTCCTTTACCACCCGTATCAAGTCGTAACTTGCACCAAGATTCTTTGCCCACACGCTTAGTTCTTCATCTGCCGCCATCGATATAGCCTTAATATCAGTTGTAATTGATCTTAAATGCCTAACTGCTTCGACTATATCCCCAGTTCCCGCCTCTCCTTTCGACCTAATCATCGCAGCACCTTCTTGAATTCTGCGTAACGCTTCTCCTAAGTTAGTTGCACCACAGACAAATGGAACTTTAAACTTTAACTTATCGATGTGATATGCCTCATCAGCAGGCGTTAACACCTCTGATTCATCAATAAAATCAACCCCGATAGCCTCGAGGATTTGAGCCTCACCGAAGTGTCCAATTCTAGCTTTTGCCATTACGGGTATCGTTACAACCGACATAATCTCTTCAATTAGCGTAGGATCTGACATTCGCGCTACCCCACCATCACGCCTAATATCTGCTGGGACTCTCTCCAGTGCCATTACAGCTACAGCGCCCGCATCCTCAGCAATCTTTGCCTGGTCTGCATTTACCACATCCATGATCACCCCGCCCTTTAACATTTCTGCAAGTCCAACTTTTACCAGATAATCTCCTTGAGATTTGTTTATTAATAAATTTTGATCAGAATTAGATTGTTCCATATAACAACTTTACTAACTATTATTCGTGTCTTTTCAACAATTCAATGCTAGACACACCACAGTGGACAATCGAGTAAGAGTTTTAAAGATCGGCTATTAGTTGCAACCTTTGGTCTAGTGATAATTTGCTTCCTAAATACGGAAAAAGCAAAATATTGTCAAACTGGGCAAAAGTTTTACTGTCTCTGTTTTCAAGAGCCTTTTCAATTACCCCAACAACACCCGGAGGATACTTTGTCAAACCAATTCCAGCAAGATCAGCTTCAAATATCAAATCTGCACTTTTCTCTTTGAGCTTAAAAGGCAGGAACTTATACCTACCTGCTATAAATGCACGGTAAGTATTACTTATGCTCAGCCCTGTTCTTATTCTTCCCATGAGAAGCGAAACAAAACCTTCAAGTTCGACTCTATTTAACTTTGATACTGCACCTTTTGAAACAAATATTCTATTTGACTTTAAATTTGAAACAACAAAACCATTAATGTCATCACTTCCAACCACAACAAATTCAGGTACTTCTCTCCCGGCGACAACTGACAGTCCTTCTATTATATTCAGTACTTCGTTTCTCTCCTTATCTGAAAGTGCTTTCGAGTTAGTAAAAGAATCGGAAAACACTCTCAGGTCTAAATTAAGCAAGTAACGACTTATAAAGTGTCCCAATATAAGTGTTATAACCACAAAAGCTATAACGGAAACTATCGGACCTAAAATAAAAAGAACAATAATGCCTACCACGACTGAAATTACGAGCGAAATAATGATTGAGTTAAGTGAAATTATTTTCTTAATTTCACTAACTACCTCGTCTTTTTCACCTCGATAGTCTTTCTTCGAGTTATACCCCAAATTCTTCTTAAGATAACTTGTAGTCATAAAGTTCCGATACGATTTTGTCCTAGTTACTAATTATATAATTTTACACGCCATTAAAGTCATAAAAGCGAGCTTCTCGCCTTTTCTAACGCACGCCGGGCTTGTCGCAACTTCTTCTCTTTTTCTTTAAACTCTGACAAATCTGGACTCTTTGTCTCTCCGTTAGAATTTCCAGAACTTTTTTGCACTTTTCTCAACTCTTGGGTCTGGCTATAAAGTAGGTCAAAAAGTATGCTGTCTAGCCTCTCAATACCAGTGTCAATGAGACCAAGTACCTCATCGTAGGTCTCACTCACAAGATTCATCCATTCCAATCCATAGTTGCATTACCAAAACAATAAATTAATCTTTTTCAAGTACTGTGACGTCAAGCTCGCCTGAAGCATATTTCGCTCTCATAACTTTCTTGTCAAACTTACCTACTGAAGTTTTTGGAAGCTCTTCAACTTCGGTCCATCGTTCTG
>JAJYFT010000082.1 GCA_021790815.1 Actinomycetes bacterium | reverse complement strand
TGAAGCAGCACAAATTCAGGCAAATTTGATAAAAACTGAGAACGGGCTCAATGGCCAAATCGCAACTTTAGTTGCTCAGCAAGAAGCTGCTCAAAGAGCTGCTGCTGCAGCAGCAGCAGCACAAAAGTTAGCTGCGGAACATCAGGCTCAAGCTGCTTTGCTTGCCGAACAAGCAGCAAAATCTCTTAAAACTTCAAATGGTGGCTCATTAACTCCTCCGCCAATACTAGGGTCAGGTGCTGGAGAAAGGGCTGTACAAGCTGCTGAATCCTATATCGGCGTTTGGTATCAATGGGGAGGAACTAGCAGAAATGGAGTTGACTGTTCAGGGCTCGTAATGCTCGCCTGGGAACAAGCTGGTGTTTCGCTACCACGTGTCGCTCAAGACCAGTACTATGCGACAACACATCTCTCGGTTTCAGATCCGTCATCTTGGCAACCAGGTGACTTAATATTTTACGGTGGTGGAACGAACTCTATCGTCCATGTAGCAATGTACATTGGAAATGGAGAAGTTGTAGAAGCGCTTGAGACAGGTACTCAAGTTCAAATTGATTCCGTCTATTATGCAGGAGATCCAGTAGGCGTCGGGCGTCCGTGAAGCCAATTCCAATAGTATTTAATCTTGGTCCATTGCAGATTCATACTTACGGCATTGGGCTTGCAATCACCTTTTATGTAGCCTATAAACTTTTTGAAAGGCGTCTTAAAGCTCATAACTTTGACACCGAATGGCTCACTAATGCATTTATTTGGATCGTGATTGCAGCTGTAGTTGGAGCAAGAATTGTGCACCTAATTGCTAATTTCTCATATTACAAAGCTAACCCATCAGAGATTTATAAAATATGGCACGGTGGGCTGTCATCCTACGGTGGACTTCTCGGAGGTCTAATCTCTGGGATATATATAGTTAGGAAAAAATGTCCAGTACTTAAGCTTGGCAATGCACTGGATCTTATTGCACCTGTTTTAATGGTTTCATGGGCTATCGGAAGGCTCTTAGGTCCACAGCTAATGACTTCAGGTGGAGGTCGCAGAACAAATGCATGGTATGGAATGTACTACGCAAATCAACTTGGGAAAAGACTTCCTGTCCCAGTCTTTCAAGCAATTGAATGTTTTATAATTTACATAATCATTCTTCAGATTGAGAAAAAATTACAGAAAGGTCCTTTATTTGCGCTTGCTTTATGGGCTGTGATTCTATGGGACATTTCCCGCTTTTTTGATGAGTTTTTATATCTTGATCGACCGCAACGCTTGTGGGATGCAGTTGAAGTTGCAAGTTTAGTCCTTGTTGTCACAGCATCTATAACTCTTATATTTATAACTCGAAAATGGAAACGTAACGGATCAGTGCAGGTTGAGCGAAACTTTCAGCCTCAAGAAAATGACTTACAAAACGGTGAAAATAGTGACATTACAGATCAAAACTCAGAAGCTGAAGATGCTGCTGCTGAAGATACTGCGACTGAGGGTCCTTATAGTAACAACCAAATTAGTTTGAACGAAGATACTGAAGAATCAACTAAAATTGAATCTGATATTGATAACACATCTCAACCTGCTTAGTTGAAAAGACTGAAGATACAATCCTTTCTACGAAATTATACTTTCGCTGAGTAATCATAAATCTTGCTCATCACAGAACCATATGGCACATTTTGCATAATCCCGAATAATTACGAACTTCATCTCTAAGGACTAGAAAGCAAATTTAAGAAAGCCTTGGTCTACCCTTACCTTTCGGCCCGGCAAATGCCTGTGCGATTTCTACCCATCTAGTTGACGTACTTCCCACACAACGTATGTCTAAGTCCGCTCTATTACGCCTTTGAGTAACGAGCAAACAAAAATCAAGAGCGGACCCCCTTATGAAATCTGTCTCTTGTGGTTCACCAAATTGCCATAAACTACCGTCTGGGCAATTTAGCTCAACATAGACTTCACTTTCCGGCTCGCTCTCTCCATTTACTAGAAATGACCAATTCCTTGTCTTAACCCCCAAGTATGCGATATCATACAAACGCTCAGAAAACATTAATGGAATTTTCAAAGCATCAAGAACATCAACTCCATGTGCCCAAGTTTCCATTAATCTAGATCTTACCGCTGTAATAGCTCTCATTTCTGGGCCAAACCATGGTAAAAGTTCGTTGCCAATAAGAGATTCAAATGCACCCCTTAGTTCGAGATAGGATGATCGCCACCAGATCAAAGTTTCGCTAGGTACTTCGCGCCTAGTTCTCTCCAGATGTACTTCCATAGGATCAGTTGTCGCCGCCAAGAACATTTCAAACAGAGATTTAAACGCTTCTCTATCTTCAATTGCAAGTTTTTGAACTCCATCAAAATATGCGAGATGTACAATTGTGTCCTGTACCGTCCAGCCTTCAGCTGGCGTTAATATCCGAAACGATTCATCGCTAATACGAGATATAACATTGTCAAGGTAATCTTGTTCCTCTATTAGGCTTCTTAAGCTCTTGTTGTATTTTTCGTCTTGTGTCATTACATTAACATTACACGTTCAATTGCTCTAATCTCTATTTCAAATGATAAATCAACATTAGAAGCCGAGTAATTCGTTGCATCATATTATCCCATTAAGACTTTTAAACCCTTTACTCTGTTCCTCTTGTCAAGCTTCTCCATAGTTAGCTTATTGAAACCTTTAAGCGTAAGTTATATATTGAACTCTAACAATTTTGACACGTTGTCCTAGGTAAGCATTTATATTTATTAATTTTTATATATCTATAGCTTTATCAAGTTATTACATTTCACGGACCACACTAACATGACGCCACTTGACTCTAAATCAGTGTAATTAAGGAACTCGTAGTGTCTTAAAACAGTGTCTATCCACACTTGACCTAAACTAATCTGACACAAATTCAATCATTAATTAATTCTTCATTCGGACTAATTATTCGCTTGAGCTACTAAATGATTTACAGTGCAAACAAAATGGAGTTATCTGCGACAAAGCCTGAACAGTTACGTCAAAACCCAAAATAAGATTTTGCATTTTTAACATCTTTAGTACCAGCTTCTGAGTAAGTTTCATTTTCTAAGTTAAAAGATCCATCGAGCAAACCTAAAATTGATGCACTAGTTGAATCCTTGATCGCACTTAAATCGTATCCCCCCTCTAATACGTATAGCATTTTAGTATCCCTTCCAGCCGACTGACGAAGTTCATTTGCAAAATTAAAATAGTCCCTTGAGGATAGTTCAAATCCTCCAAGCGGATCCTTAAAGTGACTATCAAACCCAGCTGAAACTAGTATCCATGTAGGACTTTCTCTCAGTATCGTTGGAGATATTATGCTCTCTAAAATCATTCGGAACACATTTCCAGCACTTCCAGCTTCGAGTGGGATATTTAATGTTTTTAAAATTGCATTTTCACCTCCAATTTCTGTTAACTTTCCGGTACCTGGATAAAGCCCATTTTGATGTATAGATAAGTAAACGACATTTGAATCATCCCAAAAAATATCTTGTGTACCATTTCCATGATGAACGTCAATATCAATGATCATTACTTTTTCACCTAAAGTTGATAACTTTCGTGCTACGATTCCTATATTATTCAAAAGACAAAACCCCATAGGATACCTTGGTCCTGCATGGTGTCCTGGTGGGCGAATAATAGAAAACCCATAGTTGACGGCCTTACTCTCTCTTAATATACTCATTACCTCCACCGACGTTCCTGCGGCATTCATTGCCGCTAATGTTGAGCTCTCCCCTATCCAAGTTTCTTCATACTCGTCTGCCCAAGCTCCTCCAGATGTGGACACATTTGTAAGCTTATCAATATACTCCTTCGGATGGACTAAATATAAGTCTTCTAAACTAACTGATATAGTGTCCGCTACTATTAAGTCAGAACCAAGACCAAGACTTTCAACTCCTTTTATAGCGGCATCAACTCTATAAACTCTCTCGACATGCATTTCTCCAGGATCATGCTGGTCATTACGAACATATCCAACAGCGAAGTTCATCTCAAACGCCTTAGAAGGGGATCATGCTTTGGGGCAAGTTGCTCTACTCTAATTCGCGCATCAACTACGAATACTCCGTCGGGTCTTAATATAACTGGGTTAAGATCAAGCTCCATAATCTCGTTAAACTCATCACCAAGTTTGGCAACGCGCATCAAGATTGATCTTGTAGCTGCAATATCTACGGGGATTGAACCTCTATATCCATACAACAGAGGACTTCCCCTTAAAGAATCTGCTAAATCTTGTGCATCTTCAACCGATAAAGGTGCGAACTTAAACGAAGCGTCGTTAAGAAGTTCTGCAGTCACTCCTCCGATTCCAAACATTACAAGCGGACCAAAAAGTGGATCATTTACGAGTCCAATAATTGTTTCTAGCGACCCCTCTACCATCTCTTGAACAATAACACCGGCTAAATCACTTTGAAAGTGATCCTTAAACTCTGAATACTTATCTTTTAGTTCAATCGGTGAGTTAATATTAAGTGCAACCCCTCCAATATCACTCTTATGAATTAGACTTTTGCCTTCAACTTTAATGACTGCCGGATATTTTATCAACTTAGATACATCTTCAAGCTCAGCTTCTTCTTTAACGCTAAATGTCTTTACTACGTCAATTCCAAATGCATTTAATAAATTTTGTGTATCGGCTTGACTAAGCCACCCACCACCATTATCAGCTACTCGAGAAATGATATCTTTTGCACGATCGAAGTCAATATCGTCGAATTCTAAAAATGTTGGTTCTGTCTTTTTTTTGAACTGCCCATAACTTAAAACCCGACTCAAAGCTTTCGCCGCCCTACTCGGTGAAGAAAACACTGGAGAGATCACTCGCTCCTCAGTAGGTTCACGTCTGCCTGCAGCCAAAAGAATCCCTAATATTGGTTTTGATGATTCCTTAAACAGAGCCGTTAAGATTTCCCTTACTCTCCTTGCAACAAGATCCAAAAGTGGTGTTACCACAACCATCACTGCGTCAATCGATTCATCCTCTAGAGCCACTCTAATAGCCTTCTCTATGTCTTCTGCACTCGCTGAAGCAGTTAGATCAACTGGATTAAATAGGGCAGCCTCAGCAGGTGCGAACTCTTTAAACCTCTCCACTGTTTCAACGCTAAACTCAGGTACCAAAAGTCCATTGGATTCGCACGCATCAGCACCAAGTATCAATGGGCCACCTGAATTTCCAACTAACGCTACATTGCCTCTTGATATTGGTTCTGTAGTGACCAGAATCCTTGCTACATCCACTAACTCCTCGATATCTTCTACTCTTATCACCCCCGCCTGTTTAAAAAGTGCATCAACTACTATGTCAGAAGTGGCAATTGCTGCAGTATGAGATTTTGCTCCTCTGTTTCCCGAATGGCTTCTACCAGCTTTTACAGCCACAATGGGAGTATTACGACTTATATTCTTTGCAATTCTTGCAAATTTACGAGGGTTTCCAAAAGACTCTAAATACATTCCAATTACTTTGGTTGCTGGATCTTCGGCTAAATAGTATAAGACGTCATTGCTCGAAACATCAGCTTTGTTACCTATTGAAATAAATCCAGAAATTCCAAGCCCAAAACGGGATGCTGCATCTAAGACCGCAATTCCTACAGCTCCTGATTGTGAAACTAATGCTACTGATCCATACGGAGGTGGAATAGGTGAAAATGATGCATTTAATCTGATTTCTGGTGATGGATTAATTACCCCCAAGCAGTTTGGCCCAACTATTCTAAGCCCACGTTCCCTGCCGTGTTTAATCAGATTTGCCTCTAAAACTGCTCTTCCAGTTTCTGCAAAACCTGCTGAAACAATTAAAACAACCTTTGCTTTAGCGTTAGCAGCTTCGTCAATTACCGTTTGCACAGTCTCACTGGGTGTAACAACTACTACAAGATCAATCTCAACCGGAATGTCACATAGTGACTTATACGCGTGAACACCACAAACTGAGTCTGCATGTGGGTTTACGGGAAACACTGTGCCTGCGAAGTCACCATCAAGCAAGTTTCTCAGAATTGTGTGTCCGACGCTCGAAGTCTTGCGACTTGCCCCAACAACTGCGACAGTCTTGGGTTTGAAGAGATGCTCCATGGACCTAATTTCACTTAATCGTTCTCGCTGCTCCATTTCATAACGAGATTTTTTGGTAGGGGCTAAAGAAAATCTAACTCTAACTACCCCGTCTTCAAGCGTCATCGAAGTCGAAAAACCTGCTGAACGAAATACATCAAGCATCTTTCTATTTCTTGGAAGAGTGTCAGCATAGAAGTACTCAATTCCAAGCTCTCTTGCGTACGCTGCAAGATGCTCGAGCAGAAGCGTCCCTATGCCAATTCCTTGCAAGTCATCTCTGACGATAAATGCAACTTCGGCCGATCTGCTTCCTGGAGGCTTATCATAGCGAGAAACCGCAACTAACTCGTTGTTTACAATTCCTACAAGTGCCATCCGGTCTACATAATCAACATCAGTGAAATGAGTGGCTTCCCTATCGGAGAGCTTCGATTTGGCCGAAAAAAACCTTAGAGAAATAGATTCCATGGAAAGCTGGTCATGAAAAGCTACCAGACTATCCTTGTCATCGTTTTTAATGGGTCTTACGTGAATTACAGACCCATTAGCGACTATACTGTCGAACTCCCAGTCTGCTGGATATATGTTAACTTTCTCAGCAGTCAAATCCGCATTATTCACAATAACAGTCTACTAAAGAAAGTGAGTTTTAGAACACTCTAATTTCTTGCAGATCTGCACGTTCCTGCCTTGCGAATGCTCTAACAACATTTAGATTACTTGACATGCTTCTTGAAAGCAACATCAAAGTGTTTAACGTAACGTTCATAGCTTCTTGAGGAGCGATCATTTCAGGTGGATCAGACATACTAGCCAACAGATCATCTGCATGAACAATTAACTCAACTATCCTAGTTCGTAGATAGGTATCTAAAGTTGTAGCTGAATTGCGTATTTTAACAACAGGAACCAACCTTTTTGGATAAGACGTACTAAGTATCTTTTCTAGTCTTCTTAGCGAATTCATACTAGTTTCGATCAAAGAACTTTGACCTGCTTTAGCCCGCCTCTCTCCATCTTCACGCAAGAAGGAATGAAGACCAAAATTTAAATCATCTGGATAATCAACTTTATTTCCACTGTAAAACAGTTCAATTCCAATTACGTATAGACCGCTAGGTTCAACTTCTTCCAACAACGATTCGGTCAAACAAATGAGACTACAAATGTGCCCGGCAATTCCACCTACAGAATAGCCAATCAAAGCCGATGGCAAACTCCAAGCCTCCCCTACTTCACTGGAAGCCATCACGTCAACAGCAAATTTACCTGCTTCTAGAAATGTGGTACTTATTGATGCCACATTAAAAATGTACTCTAAATTTTACTTACTTGCTTGATTTAATTAAATAATCTAGCCATTTTCGTACGAATTTGATACTACTAGCGACTCATTAGTTCAAAAAGTACATCTTGTTGATCATTTTCGAAGTACTAATAGCAGTATAATAAGTTTCAAACTTTATCAAAGTGTATCTGCCGCTTTGTGCAACTCGCCCCTAAAGGATGGGTGAGCAATATCAGCTAAAACATGTGCTCTTTCTTTAACCGTTAAACCCATTACTTCTGCTGCTCCAAACTCCGTAACCACAATATCTAAGTGATGCCGAGGGGTAGACACTATACCGTTTGTCCCAATACTCCTAACAATACGTGACTTAACTTCACCATTTGTTTCAACAGTTGATGGAAGACATATTAAAGAGTGAGAACCTCTATTCGTCTCTGTACCTGATACAAAGTCTTCATGACCACCTACACCTGAAACCTGCTTCTCGTCTATAAAATCAGCTACCACTTGGCCAAAGATGTCAACCTCGAGTGCTCCATTAATTGATATTAGATCGTGATTTTGGGAGATAATTGAGGGGTCATTTACTTTTTCAACTGGCAAAAAGGCCACTTGATCATTGTTGTCAAGCCAGTTGTAGAGTTCTCTTGTTCCAAGGGAAAATGTCGTTACTGACTTATTGTCAAATATTCCTTTATTTGTGTTTGTTACTTTCCCAGCTTTATGTAGCTTCATTAATCCAGTAGTAAACATTTCTGAGTGGATTCCATAGTTGCCTCCATCTCGCTTACTTAACAGATCAGCAACTTGAGTTGGTATAGAACCTATACCAGTTTGAAGGGTTGCACCATCGTTTATGTAGCTCGTCGCAATCTCGGCAATCTTTGAATCAATTTCACTTGGATTTGAATCGCTTAGTTCATAAACTGGATTATTTGTCTCAATTAAAAGATCCACGATATCCACATCAATTTCATTTGAAAAGGGCTCCATGCTATGCGTTTTCGGCAAAGATTCATTGGCTTCTACAATTAACAAACGATCCGGGTCTTTAGCGGCTCTTAATATCTCTTTATAAGTTGCACCGTAGTGAAGAGATAGATTTATCTTTCCATCCCTATCTGGTGGTGTGCCTTGTAAGCAAAATACCCTGGGTGAGAAACGTTCTAAAATTGGTCCAAACTGCCTAAAGCCACCTGGAACTAATTCAACATTATGGCCCATTCCTACGTGAATACGCTCAGCCGGCCCAAAAAAACCTGATCTGTAGTGCACATTTGGGTTTTCGAGCACTTTATAGTAGTTGAGAATCAATGCCCCGCCTAAAGTAAGGCCATCCCAATCTTCTCTCTCTGCCAGCGAAGTAAGGAAAATATCGGGTATTCCAGGTCCCAATCCAAATCCAATAGCATCGTTTTTCCTTAATTTTGAAACAGCTTCAGATGAAGTTACCACTTTTAATGACATATTTAAAACTTAATCTAATTTAAGAACAGCAATATTACACTTTTAGTACTAAAATTAGAACATGGTAAACTTTGTGCTAACTAGTGATTTGGCGTTCGTTAGAAAGAACTTCATTCTACTTTTACCAAGCCAATAGAACATAAATGGAACGAATAGGATTTTACGACAAAAATCTTTCAAATGAACAGTTAAGGAACGGAATTGTTACTGCTGGTATTTCTATGTCTTCAGCAGCAGTTGCAGTCGGTTCCCTTATCTTCTACCGCCCTAAGTCGATCGATTGGAAATATATATTCGTTGGCATAGGACTCCTTTTTATAACAGGAGTATTCCTTGCAATTAAGTATCTCTTGTTTTCAAAGTCTCACAAAATCGTACTAGATCCGTACACTTCTGCTGGACTTCTAACCGTTTCGACGATTGCAATTGGATTTCTTATCGTCGGAGAAGGTTTAAAGAATGGGGCCTTTATCCCATCATTTTTCATGATTACAATTGTCGTTGGGATAATTGGCAATATTACTATGCGAATGTGGGTATGGGGAATTGTTTCGGTTGTAGCTTTTGCAACGGAGTGGAAACTAATACCAACTCATGATGGCAGTTTTTATACCCTGGTCATTTTTTTGACTACAACCCTGTTTCTATCGCAGAGTATGGTAGGCATGATTATGAGAAATTTAGCAGGGCGAAATTCTTGCAGAATCGCGTCCAATTTAATTGCTGAGGCAGCCAATGACGTTGACTCCTTTGAGGAGGCGTTCAAGCTAAGTCTTCCTCTCATAAACAAAATTATCCCAACTGAACATGCTTATGTATTTCAAAGATTTGACAGTAGTGAGACATTTAAAATTATGTCTGATTATCACTTTGGAGATTCTGTTGAATTGGGCAATGAAGATTCCAACGAGGTCCTCTCTGTTGCTGAAACCCTCAAAATTAGAGTAACGCCTAACCTATGTTTTATTCCACTAGGAATAAGTGAGGCAGGAGAACTCGTGCTTGTTTTGAGTAGGCTTAAATCCCGTGGGTACGCAAATCGATACCCTGAAGAAGCTTGCTTTATTCTTGCAAATGGGTATTTGAGGCTTTTGTCACATATTACCTATCTTCGATCTCTAAAACAAGAAACTTTAACAGATCCTCTTACGGGATTAGCTAATAGACGCTCGTGGTCTGCACGACTTGATGTCGAAGTAGCACGCGCCAAAAGAGGTAAAACGCAGTTGAGCCACATTATGATTGATTTGGATCATTTTAAAGACTTTAATGATGCCTTTGGCCACCAAGCTGGAGATCAATTCTTACGCAGCTTTGCAGCCCTCGTTTCATCGCGTATAAGGAGTCAAGATTTAGCTGCTCGTTATGGAGGTGAAGAGTTTTCACTCATCCTACCTGAAACAGACATGCATGGAGCACTTGAATTAGCTTTTGAGTTAAACAATAATGTCAAAGAAATAAATGCACCTACACAGATGACGATTTCAGCAGGAGTTTCAACCTTGCTCGAAAATGACTCATCTGATGAATTGGTTAGACGTAGTGATGAATCACTCTATAAAGCAAAAAACTCTGGGCGCGATAGAGTTGAATCTCAAGCTATCAACGGGAAGTGCA
>JAJYFT010000178.1 GCA_021790815.1 Actinomycetes bacterium | reverse complement strand
CTTCAAATACTTTTCCGTTATGCGAACACAACCAATGTCTAAAGATCCTCCACACACATTTTCAACTTTGCAACCTTTAACAATTTCTGTAGACCCTCCCCCTATATCCACTATCAAATAAGGTCCAATTTCACCATTCAATTGAGATGTTGCGCCAATAAAACTTAATTTTGCCTCTCTGTCACCTGTCAATATATCAACGTTGCAACCAGAGACACTTTCGACCCTGCTTACAAATTCCTCTCTATTCTTACTATCTCTAACAGCAGAGGTTGCGGCAACTCGCAAAGTGAAACTACCGTGTTCTCTTATCTTTTTTATATAACCATTTATTACATTAATCGTTCGTTCAATAGCATCATTTTTCAGAGTTCGACTTTCATCGACACCTTCACCAAGCCTGGTTACAGTGCTTAGACGCTCAATAACATTAAATTCCTCATCCGTCAATAGAAGCCTTGTCGAATTAGTTCCACAATCAATTGCAGCATAATTTGCCATAAATTAAAATGAGCTTTCTAGAATAAAATAATCACTAAGATCCAATCCAATATCATCAGCAACACGTTTGCCAACATCGTCATCCCCACCTGCCAAATACCAAGCCAAGTGGGCATGTAAACATTTGATCCCTTTCGTTGTGCCTCCCACACCCCCCGAAGGCTTTATGCCAGTATAAAAAGAGGGAAATATTGCATCCCTCATGCTTTCATACCTCTCATTAATGGTCTCAACTGCCACACTGTCAAAACTTTCCTCCAATGATTTAATACCAGCAAGTGATTCAATTCTTGACACTTCCTTGTACTCACTGCCTGACAAAAGCCAATATAAAGTTGGCATCGGTTTGCCTGAAAAAAATATCGGCCAATTCTTGATTACCACAGGAGATTTAACATTTTTTCTTTCAACGACAACCTCAAAGTAACCTTCGGGGTTTCTCTGCAAAAGTTCCGAAACTTCTTTCTGCACAAGTTTCCTTCTAACTAGACCTTTTACGAGCTTTTATCGCAATCGCTACCACAAAAAGGATCATAATTCCAACACCTACCAAAAGCTTAGGGTCCTTAAACAGTGACGTATCAATTAGATTAAAAGCTTCTCGATCTCTAATTTCGTAACCATTGTCATCCCTCAATAAATTAACAGACGCTGAATCACCTATTGAATCATTGCTTTTTCTTTCCATTTTTGTCACTTGGCTACCTAAATGTCTTTCCTCCCCATCGCCAAAGTTCTCGACGCCAAGAGTACTCTTACGAACATTAAGCGCCGTTGAAATATCGATAATCTCTGCCGCTTCTTCAAATTTTGAAATATCAAGTTCTAAATTTCGTGAAAACTCTGTCAATAATTTTGCTGAAACATCCGCCAAGACATTGCGAGACAGTTGTGCTACTCTGCCCGAAATAATAAGTTTTGTTTTCACAGCAATAGATGTTGCATTTTGCATTGAATCTGATGATTTATCTCTTATTGATGCAGTTACAATTGCAGATGCAGTTCCAGCCCCTCTAGCTTCCTTACCTTTAGCCTCAATGCTTAATATTCGGTTCTTGCTGTCTAACTCCAACCATTTTGCGGTTCCCCGATAAGTAACGCTTACTGGACCAACCTTTATTTTAATACTCCCATGGTAAATATCATCTTTAACATCCTCGAGATTAGCCCCCGGCATGCATGACGCAACCTTATTTAGGTCAGACAGAAACTCAAAAACTTTTTCAGCGCTTACGTCTACATTTACTTCGTCTTCAAATTCCACTCTTTTAAGTCCTCCTCAGTATCTATGTCTATGCAATTTCCGTCACACTCTATCTCAACAATATTTCTTCCGTCGTAATCAAAAAGCGATTTTGCACCAACGTCACCTGAAATTGGCAGAAGAAACCAAACATCCTTGCCCAACTTAACTGGATGACCTCTCACCCCATTGTAAGTGCATACTGCTATTGACGCATCCTCTGCTACTCTAATTTTTTCAAATGCTAATGAAGATATGAACGGCATGTCACCAAGAGCGACTATAACACTCTCATATCCAAATCTAAATGCATAATCAACTCCTACTCGAAGCGAACTAGCAAGACCTAGCTCACTAGAGGAGTTCTCCAGTATGGTAAAATCCTGAGGTATCAAATCTAACATCTGATCTTTCCCGACAACTACAGCTACATCCTCAAAGTCAGCATTTTTAGCTGCCTCCAGCACATAACTAATTAAAGGTTTTCCTCTAAAATTCTCTCTCAGCTTATTCTTTGAATTACCAAATCTGGATGAATTTCCTGCTGCTAGTATTAAACCCAATGCCTTCATCTTTATCACTTATCATTCTAATTGGGATATTTAGCACCATTAGACTTAATGTAAAAAAAAGAAGCCTCTTTTAGCTACAATGCACCCAGCCACAACCAAAACATTTAGCCCAAACATTTAGCCCAAACATTTAGCCCAAACATTTAGCCCAAACATTTAGCCCAAACATTTAGCCCAGGTTAAAAACTCATTTCAACAAACTAAACTTATTTCTTGCTTATTGGGTAATCGGACCTTTTGTGGTATTTTTCCATGGTAATCTCTGCAACTATTGCCAAACTGACTTCTCTTGGTGACTTCCCACCTAAATCAAGTCCAATTGGTGCGTGAAGCGTCGCGAAAATGCTCGGATCGAGCCCTGCTTCGATGA
>JAJYFT010000081.1 GCA_021790815.1 Actinomycetes bacterium | reverse complement strand
TTGTTCCATTTTGAGCATCTGACCTTTTAATCCAGTCACTCAATGTCATATCATTAATACCGTGCTCTTTAGCAATCTGGGCTTTAACTCCATACGTAGTGGAAGATTTCAATACCCTATCTCTGTAAGCCTCAACTACTCTTTTTTTAAAATCGTCACTATATTTTTGAAACGATCTCTTCTTTTCATTGGTTTTGTCATCCATAACTCAATTATTCCTTATTTCTTAGGTTAGTAGTCTCCAATAAAGTCAGTACACCTCATAGTGTACTTAAATGGTGATGCTAACTGAAAATCCCCTTAACCCTACTTAAATATGAACTAGAATTACAATTAAAAGAAAATATGACATAACACGTGTCTACTTTGTCTGGGGTACCTCATTAAGTTCTACTTGCGTGGTCCATTAGCTGATGGAGTTTTTGATTGGAAATTATCTTTGATAAGAGATGGCTGTACTAGCTCCCTAATTTTAAAATCAATTTTGCGCCAATCATCTGTTTGTTTTTGCTAGTTGGAGTAGGGCCAATAGGTGAAATCAATTGATTTGTATTGAAATTTGCCCGACTCAAATCTGCATAAATCTGGACTCGGAAAATCTACCTATGAGTATCTATCTTATGTAATTTGATTTAGTGATATGAAACCGACTCTCAGAAAATTGGGTGGCAGTCGATAATAATGTTGCGCACTTATTTATTCTTTGGTGCCAAAATAATATTGTAAATTATCGTAGGGTGACCAGTTCGGGAGCTCGGTAAACTCATGGTCCAAAGGTTACTGGTTCAGAGGAAAATTTAGTAGAATTTAAGTATGCTATCTGAAGAAAAGTTGGGCACACTTGATTTGCCGTTGCCAGTAGATAAACTTAAGAGAACTTTGAGAGATTATGGAGTAACTAAAGCCTTTGTATTTGGCTCATATGCCCGTCATGAGCAGACATTAAACAGTGATTTTGACCTGTATATTGAGTGTAAACCTGGAGTCAGTTTATTTGATGTTTTTGATTTGCAATTAGAGCTCCAAAGACAATCCGGGGTTCTGGTAGATCTCGTGACCAAGATAAATCCTAACTTTTTGGAATATATAGAACCTGAATTAATAGAAGTTATACTTTGAAACAGCCGACACCATACTTATTAAATATTTTAAATTCGATTGAATCAATCGTATCCTATATTCCAGAAACAGAATTGGAATTTATGGAAGATAACATGTGTCAAGATGCGATTCTCATGCGACTTCAAGATATTGGTGAGAATTTGTCAAAATTACGTGATATGTTCCCAGAATTTTGGGAAAATAATGCTATAGATAGTTGGATAAAGGCCATTGGACTTCGAAATATTATTTCGCATGGTTATGCTGAAGTCAATATTTCCACAATTTGGTCATTAGTGTCCAAGGACCTTAAACCATTTAAAGACTCCATCCAATCAAATATTTAGAATTTGATTTGCGGCATCATCTTTTTTGATATTGAATTCTGGACGAATTACAAAAAAGCCTGAAAAATATATTCTTCATTTGCCTTTCAAATGCCTGCAACTAGAACATAGATTAACACCTTAGATGCGATAAAGCAGCTCACTAGAAAAATATAGAATCTCATTATCTAAAAGCAGTCCTCTAACTTAAAACCGACTTATTGAAGTGAAATATATTGAATCAAAACTTCTGATAAAACACTTACCAAACTCAATAGTTATACACCAAAACTTAAATTCTTAATCTTGACAGTCATTTTTTGATAATTTAGTGCCGATGATGCTTTGGTAAATGTGGGATAAATTTAGCTCGTATGATCTCTAATCTGATAGATATATTTTGATTTACGGTAATGGTTTTAAATAGACACGGCAGTGCCAGTTAATTTATGCTTGAGTCAATTTGCCATTTCCCACTTAGATGTTCTTTGCAATTGAAAGCAAAGGTTTTAGGAAAAATCAGTTTAGCTGTTCTAAATTTGATCCAACTCAAATTGGTATTAACCTGAGCTTGTATAAACTCTTTACGAGGCCCATACCATGTGATTTAATGTTGCGGTTCCAAATTAACTAATAGAGAAGCTAGGTGGCAGTAGACATCAATCGTGTGTACTTACTTATTCTTTGGTGCCAAAATAATATTGTAAATTATCGCGGGGTGGAGCAGTCTGGTAGCTCGTCGGGCTCATAACCCGAAGGTCATTGGTTCAAATCCAATCCCCGCCACCAATATAAATGCAAGTCAGAGCCGGTTTAGAAATCGGCTCTTTTGCCTTTTCGGGCGAAAATCAAAAAATGTTAAACTTTTGTCAAACGAACATAGCTGGACTAACCGGCAAACAGATAAACGCAATCGGGTATTGCCGTGCTTCAAATCAGTGCTATGTCTATTTTCTTCGAGGCTAAAATTTCACTTTAATCTCCATAAAATCTGGATTAAAATTTAGATAATGACTGATACCAAATGTCTAATTTTTGCACCCTTCCTGCCAGTAGGAAAACATATTCAATTTGCCGACTGGACAATAGGGAGGTTGAGTGATTTTGAGGGGAAGTGGTTAAGCAACGAATTTGAAACTCTAGCGAGGACTTTTTTGAACTCGTTTCGTTACAAAGGAAAATCATTTTCGGATAAAATGGCAATATTCTGTCCTGTCGATTCAAAGTTAGGAAGCTGGTCTCCTGCAGAAAGTGATGTGCATAAGGAGAAATATCAAGCATTACAACATGCTGTAACTTTTAGCTGTTTGGATGCAAATCAATCTCTCAGTGTTAAACAACGTCAATGGAACGAAGGCATCATAACATCTGATAACACTGAAATATACGCTTGGCCACTTGACACGGATAGTAAGTTCGTAACTTTATCTCACAACGCACCTCAATCATGGTTAGATGCTCGACCTATCGATGATGAGTTACTAATGCCAGTTCCGATTGAAGTGAATATTCCACTAGGCACTGGGAAAATTGACAAAAATTTGCTCGATGAAATTTACAAAATTTTGTACAATGGTTCCAAGAATGGCGATACTGCTTCCATTCGAGTTCTGAATTCGATTAAATGGCTGTCTAAGGCCTGGAGAAATACCGAAAGTATCACTTACGAAGATAGAATTGCTTTCTTAAAGACAGGTTTTGAAGCACTTAGCGGGAAAAGTACTGTTTGGGGTGGATCGAAATGGTTGCGCATGCAATACGAAGAACTACTTGATGGCGATAAGTCGGAAGCAGATTTCGACCACCTTCTCTGGTCAAATGCGGAAGAGGAAAGTTTCAGTAGGACTTACACAGATAAAAATGGAAATGAAAAAGAGGGTAAAATTACTCCTCTGCAACACTGGTTTTGTGCCTTGGCGGACGCAAGAAATGAAATTATCCATAAAGGTGGGGTCAAGGAGATTTCTTATTTAGAGGATAATGCTTACAAGGGATGTTTGCCCCTTATTGGCGAGCGTTTACTACGAGAAAGTATAAAAATACAGTGTTCTAAATGCGGTGACATAGAATTATAGCGGTCGAAGGATTGGTGGTGTTCAAAGGAACTTTTGAAAGAAATTGATCAAACTCTACGAGATAGGGATAGCCAGAGTTAACATGCTTCGCTTCTTATTACAGCAATAGAGTAGTATCTGTTAAATATTTGCATCCAACTTATTCGACTAATAAATTCGCAACCGAAATTGGAGTAGGCTATGCTGAAAAACATAGTGCGTCTCTGACGTTTTCATATTCGTATCATGTAGCAGATACTGGGATAACTTGATGATTACCTTACAACGCAAAATATATAGACTGGCTCCTTGGAGTAAATACGTGAGTTTAATTCTATATCTTATTGTGTCTATATTAATTTTAATTGGACTTTTTATGTTAATATTTGGTACAAATCCTTCAAGGGTTTTTGTACCATTTGCACTAATTTTGGTCGTAGGTATTTTTAGTGTATATCGTGATGGCATACCGTTGTTATTTAGCGTCTATTATGAAGTTATAGTATTCACAGATAACAAGCAGCTTCAGTGTAGAAACGTATTTCGTAAAGTTAGTGTAAACTTAGATCAGATTGACACTATTGATTTAAAGCCTAATTTAAAAAAAGGATGGGCAACTTACGGGTACGGGGCAATTATTCTCAAAGATGGCAAGTCAATTTTACTTTTTATTGGGAAAAAACAAAATTTAAAATTAAAAAACGATATTGAAACAAATCTTAACAAAAGTTAAGTCATTGTTGACTATTCCACTTTATTCAAAAGCTTATTG
Organism: Actinomycetes bacterium; assembly: GCA_021790815.1. Taxonomy (GTDB): domain Bacteria; phylum Actinomycetota; class Acidimicrobiia; order Acidimicrobiales; family JABEUL01; genus JAJYFT01. The sequence continues at coordinate 6,271 of JAJYFT010000081.1, read as the reverse complement.
AAGTAAATTTCGAACAGAACCCATAAGATTATATTCTTATAGTTCACTGTTTTTGAAGTGTGCTGCTATTTATAGTCCTAACTACTTTGCTTTCGCACCCAAGTGATAAATCCTATATTCCCGAAAAACTTAGGCGCTAGGTTTGTTGGGCAATTCTATTTGAAGGCATTCGAGTATCAGTCTTTGATCTTTAGTTAGCTCGCCAATGATTTCATTATCGCCGTATGTCCTCACTTTTAAGTTCTTTAATAATAACATGGCTTCTTCAAATTGGTACTTGTTTTTCAATTTGTCTCGTATCTCAATGAAAATAATGAGGGATATAAAACTTATGAACAGGTACCCTTTGAGTGTACTTTCTTGATGCACCCTAAGAGGTAGTATCTCTAAGTCGTCTTTTAGGAATCCAAACAGCTGTTCTGCTTTTTGTCGTTCGTAATATAGCTTAAGTAAGTCTTTTTCTTCAATTTCACTTGAAGATATTAGAATGAATATTCCTTTTGTAATAAGATCAAAATCAGAGTTAGTATCAGCGGTTATTTCTTGATCTAGTATTTCAAGCAAGTATTTGGTTGATTTTTCTGCCTTAGTTTTGGGATCTAAGACAACGTAGGCAATTAATTGATTGCCTGCAATATCGACCTGCACTTTTTTGATGTAGGTAATTCTCTTGCCGTATTTATATGCGTTTTGTACCGTTTCTATGGATGGTACATATTGTTCGGTCAGATCTTTGAATATCTTGCGATTTGAAGGAAGCCTAGTTAGATATTGGATGTTTAGCTCTCTTAACAAAGTTACATTATCATTTGAGAAAAACCCTGCATCCAATATAGCCATTACATCATTAACATGGTAGTTTTTAAGTTCTGTTATGGCATTTGAAAGTACCGATACATCTGGGATTGACCCATCAATATATCTGAAATACAAGGGCTTAGAATTTGTTTTGTCTACTACAAATAAAAATCTGATAGTTTTATCTATTCCACCTTCAGATCTCCCCCAAGATGTTAGTGGCATATGTATTTGGTTAGGCAAAGCCGTTGTATCAATTAGTAGGGTTTTTTTGTCAGGATTAGAGTTAGCAATGTAGTTTGAGAAAAACTTCCTCAGGTATTTCTCTTTGCCGATTTCTTTTAAATATTCACTTATTCTCTGAGAAGTTAGACTTGCGTTTTTTATAAGTCGATTTGAATAGCTTCCCGCATACCAGATATTAAGGTGCACCATAGCGGTCGGATTAATCAGCTTGTGCATGCATAAAAGTGATATTTCATCTACCAGATTTGGATGAGAAATTTTCAGAATAGATAAGACATCTGATCTATTTAACATTTGGTAAATGCAAAAAGCATCACCAAAATCTAGTATTAGCTCATCATCTACAGCACTTACTTTTTTTTCAAGTCTCCTGTAGTCGCCCTTTTTCTTGTCAATGACTTGGCCTAAATAAATTGTCTTTTGTCTAGAACGTTTCTTCTCCCTGTCCCAATAGGAAGTGACTTCATACGCATACTCTTTATTTCCAAAGGTTTTATATCTAATATAACTCATAGCGCCTAATACCCACTATACTTCAGATCAATAAAATAGTGGTGGATATATAGAAAGAAACTAATATTCCTAGTAAATTCCAGGTAATAAGGGTATTAATTGAATTTAGTAGAAGGATTAAATATTCCTAGCGCCTAAAATCTTCGGGAATATAGGATAAATTGGCAAATTCCTTAGCTTGGAATCAACAGTGTACTGATTGAATATTGGTTTACTTTTTCGTCGGCGGTGACTAATATAGCGTTGTTGGCCTGTGCTTGACAAATTAGGATTCTGTCGAAGGGATCACGGTGTATTGGCGGCAACGTACTAACTGCTAAAGCGTGCCGAAGCTCAACTGGAAGTGCAATGGCATTAATTGCTTTAATCCTCGATGGAACATAATCTTCCGGCGGCTCTGGCAAATTCAGTCTACCGACTTCATATTTTATAGCTATTTCCCATGCACTCGCCGCGGATACAAGAAGTACCGAATCTTTCTTTTCAAGGCGTTTGACGAGCGGACCTAAGCGCTTAGGATCATTTTGTAGCCAGAGGAATATGTGAGTATCTAAAAGGTACTTCATTTGTAAAATAATTCGAGGACTTCGTTGCTTAGTGGTGCATCAAAATCCTCTGGTATTTCAAATTTTCCAACATCTACTCCGAATGTTCTTTTAGGATGTTCATCAACTGCGACAAGACGAACTATGGGTATTCCTCTACGCGTAATAACTACAACTTCTCCATATAAAACGTCTTCCACAAGCTCCGATAAATGAGTTTTTGCTTCGTGAATACCAACAGACTTAGTCATAGACTTAGTTTAGCATATTTAATGAGAAATGTTGTCAGGTCGGCAAATCTTCAAACAATGAATGATTGCTTGACTTTGCTATGAAGTTGGGTGTTTGAATATTTATGTGCTTTAGGCCAGGAATTTCCGTCTTAAATGTCAATTTTGGAATGAAATTGCACTCCTGATATCGGTACTCTAGATACAACAACCTGGTGCTTTAACGAAGCCCAAGCAAATGCTTCTTACCTAAAGGTGACTTCAAATCTAATGTTTCTGATCCTTACTAAATACCGCTTTATCTATGAAGTCGTCACCTACGTGATGGCATCTACTGATACTGGGAGAAAGAATTGGCCAACACTTGATAGGGCTCTCTTGATGCTTTTGGCCACTGCTGGCCTTATTAGGCGAAGCGAAGTTACCCAACTCGTGAAAGTAAAAGGGAAAGTTCGGAAGTTCCGGAGCGTTCCGCTGCCTCAAATAACCCGAGAAATATTGGAATCGTACCGAGTCAAGCGGGACGAGAGATTTAGCCCCCAGGGTAAAGAGGTGCCATTTTTTTTGGATACAACAGGAAAATCATTTTTTAACTATCAGCTTGCATGGCGAGTGAAGATGTTGGTTAAGAATGCTGGTGTCACTCCCCCGCCGGGAGCTCAGGCACACGCCTTTCGACACAGTTTGGCTACTTCGCTTATCGGTGTTGGAGCCAACATCAACGAAGTGCAACAGTAGTTGGAACACCCTTCTCTCGCCACGACCCAGCTTTACACTCAAGCAACTGATGCAAGGATAAGCGCTGTGATGGAGTCGTCACCGGTGGCACGGTTCGCTTCGAGGGGCCAGGGGCAGGATTTAGTTCTACAAGTTCTCTGAGATCTGGCTAGCCTGGAAGTTGACTTTTAGGTCAATACGTGCGTATACTCATCAAAGTAGCCGACAAAATTATTCAAAGTAGCCGATTCGTTCTTAGAACCGGAGTGTCATAATTTTAATTTTAATTAAGTCTAGTACTGTTTATTTTAGCGATACATTTCCTTTCTTTTTTATATAGATTATTCTCGGGAAATGGGGTAGTTTATTTGTTACTTAACCTTGTTGGTAATTCAATATAAATGAGAGCTAGTGGTTCATTGCAGTGTTGAAACATTCCACCGGTATATTCTTGAGTGATTCGACTAATTAATTTTGTTCTGGGATGAAATGCTCGTTATTTTTGGTAATGTGAGCGTAGCAATCTAGAGGTTCGAGCGTAGCTCGAAAACTATTCCTTGAGTTTAAAGTTATATGTTTAGTTTTAAGCTACCTGTGGTTCGTTAATAGTTACGTCAAAACCAAGTGCTTTGATTCTTGCTGCAAGCCGCTTTGCCTGTACAGCTGGATCAATTTGATTTTGAAAAAAGTTACTTCCAGGATCTTGAAATAATGATCCCGTTGTAAGTAGGTACCATATTGTCTCCAACATAGAGTGCGCTACTGCAACTGCTGCTTTATTTGCACCTCTACGTTTAGCTATTCGAAGGTATTGTGCAGAGTAATAAGTGTTCTTCGTTCTTGCAGCTGCTCTTGCAGCTTCAACGAGGATTCTACGTAAATAAGGTGATCCGTGTCTTGTTCCATAGGGCTTTCTCTTTCCACCGGATTCGTAGTTTGCAGGAGCTAGACCTGCCCAGGCAGATAAATGTCCAGGTGTTGGAAACTTGCTCATATCACTACCGGTTTCAGCAATTATTACCTGTGCGGTTATCAAGGATATTCCGGGAATGGATGACACCACGACAACCGCAGCGTCAAAAGGGACTAGTAATTTTGTAATCTCACTTGTTAACTCCGATATCGTTTCATCTAGAAAATCAATGTGTTTTATAATTGTTTTACACATTCGTGCATGGTGATCACGAAAAAACCCAGATAGTGCTTCTTCTAACTCTGGAATCTTGCCACGAAGTCTTGATTTTGCCATCTGAGCTAGAGACTTAGGATCTCTATTGCCATCAATCATTGCTTCAATGATTTCACGCGAGGACTTACTCCACACAGATGATGCAACTGAAGTTATCTTGATGCAGGCATCTTGTAACACTTTCTCTAAACGCTGAATCTCTTTAACTTTCGCATCTACTTGAGATTTGCGGTAGCGAGTTAAATCTCTGAGCTCTCTAATATCTGATGGGGGAACAAGACTTGGTTTTACCATTCCATGAGCTGCAACATCAGCTAGCCACTCTGCATCACTTAGATCGGTCTTCCTTCCTGGGACATTTTTCACGTGCTGAGCATTACAAAGCCACAGCTCCTTAAAAAGTCCTTCCAGTGAATAGTAGACAGGTTTCCAATATACGCCAGTTGCTTCCATAACTACAGTTTCAACTGAGTACTCAGTCAAAAACTGGGCTAGATTATTAAGACCAAAAGAAGTTGTGCTAAAGGATTCCTTATGGATTTGGGTCTCACCGCTAGGACCTCTAACCCTGCAACAAGCAACTACGGTATCTCGGTGCACATCCAAACCAGCTACTTTATCTCTAAATTCTTTCAACTCTTTACCTCCTTCACTAGGCGCTAATTAGAGACTGCAAGAAGAGGGACAGGGCAAGTAAGCGGAATCTGGGCTTCGTGCTAAAAGTGCAACAATAATTGGTTCCCAAATATCCCCGCACCAGACTCATTGCGCGCTTGAAAGCGACAAGAAACAAACGGTGACACCAACTTGCAGTCATATAACAAGCATTTCATAACTTGTGGGTGATTGTTAAATCATACTGACTCATTAGCTATTTCCTCTTTTAGACTGTTTTTTCCTCATTGATTTTCCACTCATTGCAATTGTGTAGGCATTGTGGACTAAACGATCAAATTGAGCATCTGCAATAGTTGGATCAGGCATAATGTCATAGAACTTATCTACTGGAAGTTGGCTTGTAACAATAGTAGATTTAGCCTGATAACGACCGTCTAGTACTTCTAGGATGTCATGAGCCTGTTGTAAATTAAGATTCACAAGTCCAAAATCATCAATAACGAGGACTTCTGTTTTACTAAGTTGATTAAGAAGTTTTAAATATCTGCCATCACCGTGAGCTATGCCAATGTCTTCTAAGAGATGAGGAAGTCGAATATATAGTGCACTATGTCCTCTAACAATTGCTTTGTGGGCAAATGCACATCCAAGATAACTCTTGCCAGTCCCAGTAGGACCGGTAATTAAGATATTTTGATGTCTCTCAATCCAATCTCCTTGTGAGATACCAATTATGGTGGCTTTATCTAACCCTCTTGGATGACGAAAATCAATATCTTCAATACAGGCAGATTGTTTAAGACGTGCAAACCTAAGACGAGTTGTAAGTCTGCGGTTTTCTCGTTCAGTAGCTTCTCTATCTATTAATAGCCCTAATCTCTCATCAAAGCTTAAATTATAGGAATCTGGAGCGATGAGTTGCTCTTCATAGGCTTGTGACATGCCTGAAAGCTTCATTTCATGCATTTTGGTTATTGTGTGATGTGTAGTGGTCATATTATCTTTCATCCTGTTCAGGTGAGTTGTCGTAGTAGGTTTTGCCTCTGATATTTTCATGTAAAATAGGCATATGTGAATCGGCAAGTGAATTGGGAAGTTCGTCTTTGTCTAGCCCATTTTCAAGAATGGACTTTATGCTTTTATAAGAGAAGGTTTTAAATAAAAGAGCCCTTTTTGCTGCTGATTCGAGTCGCTCACGTTCATATCCCTTCCATAGGCTTAATATCCCAAGACAAGTTCTAAAGCTCTGCTCTTTATACTTTTTACTATCTATGACCAGGATAATTAACTCTTCCATACTAGGACCAATAGCTTTAGCTTTATTAATGTAATATTCAGGTCTTTGTTGAGCACTATATACTCGTTGAGATTCCAGAACTCCTGACTCACGGTGATATATCCTCAGGTCAAGTAGT
>JAJYFT010000080.1 GCA_021790815.1 Actinomycetes bacterium | reverse complement strand
CAATATGGATCTGAGAGACCGATTGTTCTTTCAACTCGCTTTCAACTGCCAAGCGACTCATAATTGACAGCCCTTGGCCGCTCCTAACTGCAGCTTTAATTGCGTTATTTGAGGGAAGCTCGAATTTGCAATTTAGTTCTACGCCAATTTGGCTGAAGTAAGTTTCTATTACCTCTCTAGTTCCCGAACCTTTTTCACGGAGAATTAATGGAAGTTTAAGGAATTTCGATAGAGGTAGAGACTTAAGGGGGTTATTTGAAATCACGATTAACTCATCTTCGCCAACAAGTTTATTTTTTAAAGATCGTGGAGGAGTTGATCCTTCAATAAACCCAAGTAGGTATTTTTTCGTTTTGACACCATCAATTACAGTTTGGGTATTGCCCATGCTAAGTGAAAGCTTCCTTGAGTAATGCTTTGAATTGTAAAGAGCTATCCAATGTGGTAAAAGATATTCTGCGATTGTCAAGCTTGCAATTACGGAAATGTCCTTCTTGTCGTCTTTTGCAAGCGTTTTAAGGGATTCTTGAAAGCTCTCAACTTCATGAAGTATTTTTAGGCACCATTCAAGTATTACTTCGCCAGACTCAGTAAAAATAGTTCCCGATGATGACTTAGTAAATAACCTTACTCCTAATTGATGCTCTAGAGCTTGGAACCTTAATGTGACTGCAGGTTGACTAACCAAGTGTTCATTTGCTGTTTTTCGCATTGACCCTACTCTAGAAAGGGTTCTGAGCATGTCTAAGGTAGTTAAATCTAAAAGAGGCTGAGCTAGGGGCATAAGGAAAGCTTATCACTAGATAAGAGAAAAGGGTATTCCAATTGTTTTAACTCTGGAGGATAATGTTAGAAAAATGATTGAAGGTACTCATGACATCAGCGAAAAATTTCAAATCAATTAAATCCCACCTGCCGGGTTTCTTGATTTCAGTAGTAATCGGGGTGTTCGCGTATGTTCTTGGAAGCAAATTCAAACTTATTGGTTCGCCTGTAATAGCGATAGTAAGTGGGGTAGTTGTGGCGATTTTAATAAATCCAAGTCGTAAAGTGAGTGAGGGTTTTGCCTTTACCTCTAAAGTTCTTTTAAAGCTCTCAGTAGTTTTGCTTGGATTTGAACTTTCCTTTGGAGAAGTTTTAAAGACAAGCATCAAGACACTTCCGATAATGCTAGGGACACTATTAGCAACATTAATTGGTGGAATTGTTGTTGGAAAGCTGCTAAAGGTGCCAAAAGATGAAGCTACATTAATTGGAGTTGGAACGGCTATTTGTGGTGCGTCGGCAATTGCCGCTACAGACTCAGTTATTGAAGCCGACAGAAAAAGTGTTGCCTATTCAGTCTCGACGATATTTTTGTTTAATGTCATCGCAGTGTTAACTTTTCCATTATTTGGTCATATGATGAGATTTAGTCAGCAACAGTTTGGGACGTGGGCTGGGACTTCAATTAACGATCTTTCATCGGTCGTAGCAGCAGCGCAGATTTATGGAAAAGCATCTCTTTCTCAAGCAGTAGTTGTGAAACTAACTCGAACGTTAGCTATTGTCCCAATTGCGATTGTGCTGGGAATATTGAAAAACCGAGGTCAAGACGGAATGTTGAAAACTTATGACCAAGTTGATCGGTTTATAAACAAGAAAACAGTACTCAGAATATTTCCAGGGTTTATTCTTTGGTTTTTGCTGGCAGTTCTTGCAAACTCTCTTGGAGTGATACCAGTTGAAGTTGGTAAGATGGCATCTTCTGGTGCAATTATCACTATTACTATTGCACTTGGTGCAATTGGACTTTCTACAAAAATTAGAGATATTGTTTCAACCGGTTACAAGCCCCTGCTGTTAGGATTAATTCTTTGGGTAATTGCACTTACCTCAAGCTTGTTTTTTCAATTTGTTGTCTAATGGTAGAGAGGTTGTGCTTGATTTGTCGGTATCTTGTGATTAGCACAAGTTTTCCAATCTGATGTCCCAATCTGATGTCCCAATCTGATGTCCCAATCTGATGTCCCAATCTGATGTCCCAGTTTCAAAATAAGATCGATAGTTTAGGAACATCATTAGGTAAGGCTTACAGTTAGGCTTTGAGCGTTAATAAAGATTGTTATTTTTTGCTTTGGGACCTAAGTCCCTATATTTTTTTGTCTAAAAACACTATTGTTGACTAAATTAGTCATATTTAAATTAAAGGAGCAAAATAGTGTCATCAGGTCCAAAGGTAGAAGGATCAGCTAAGGCCAATTTACATAAACATCGTTCAACGCATTTTAAGATTGTAATAGTAGGTGCTGGAAGCGCAGGAATATCCGTTGCATCTCGCTTACGCAATAAAGGCGAAAGCGATATTGCAATTATCGACCCTGCTACTTTTCACTACTATCAGCCGCTTTGGACATTAGTAGGTGCGGGTGAAGCAAGTGCAGTGAGCACAAAGAGGCTACAAGCTGATCTTATTCCACAAGGTGTTGCGTGGTATAGAGAAAGTGTGGAAGGTATTGATCCGGGCAAATCTGAACTGACAACTGATTCAGGGGTAATTATTGGGTATGACTGCTTAGTCGTGTGCCCAGGTATTGAGTTAGCGTGGGATCGAGTTCCAGGGTTAGAAGAGGCAATGTCAACTCCTTATGCATCAAGCAACTATACCGTGGACCTTGCTCCTAAAACATGGGAATTAGTTCAGAAGTTTAACGGTGGCACTGCTCTCTTTACCGCACCCGGGACTCCTGTAAAATGCCCTGGTGCACCACAAAAGGCTGCATACTTGTCTTCCGATGAATGGCAACGCAGGTCAATTCTTTCCAAGACTGACGTTATTTTTGCTACTGGAGCTGGTGGCATATTTGGAGTTCCTGAATTTGCAAAAGTGCTTAGAGAAGTAGTTGAACGGTACGGTATTGATGCTCGATTTAATCATGAGTTAATTAAGGTTGATCCAGATAGCAGAGATGCAACATTTCAAGTAACTACTGATGGAGTTAAGACCGAATCAACTATTCGCTATGATTTATTGGTTGCAACTCCACCACAAAGGGCACCTAGTTTTATAAGGGAGAGTCCACTAGCTCATCCAGATAACCCACTGGGTTGGGTCCCAGTTGACAAACACACACTGCGTGATATTAGATATGCCAATATTTTTGCACTAGGTGATGTATCTGACGCACCAACTTCAAAAACCGGTGCTGCTATTAGAAAGCAGGCACCGGTAGTAGTTGAGAATGTGCTTGCGACTCTTTCAAATCGTAAATTACCTGCAAATTATGATGGCTACGCTGCGTGTCCATTTACTACCGCAAAAGGGAAAATGCTCTTAGCGGAGTTTGATTACACTCTAAAGCCGTGTCCTTCATTCCCAGTTATCAATACCCAAAAAGAGAGAACAGATATGTGGTACGTCAAAAAATATGGCTTACCAGCGTTTTATTGGAATTTGATGTTAAAAGGGAGAGGTAAATAGTAATTAAATTAGTAGTTACTTTAGCCACGGAAAGATTTCAACTCCTTGCCTCTTTGTTTAAAGGGGAAACTAAAATAGCAGCAAGAAGTTAATTGGGGATAACTAAATGATTGTTTTGTAAGTTGTCGTTGTATGCCTGAGTACTATCGAAGTCTAATCAGTTTAGTTTTCTTTTGGATGATCAGATTTTGTAATTTGCTGAATTTGCGAATGAAAATGGGCTTTATCGAGGGCTCTGTTAGAGTGTTTTATCATGCTGGGAAGGCGTCGAGATGCGAGGATGTTACGGTAGCCGGATTTGAGTTAATTTAGTTGCTGCCTTAATCTTTTGCGCAAACCAGTGAGATGAGATCGAGTGATGGAGTGAATATTCTGAGCTTATTGAGGAGCATGAATTATAAATGGTTACGGTGAAATATTTAGTGACCTAAGGGCAGTAGTCCAATTATCAACGATTGCCACTTGAGCCTGTTGAAGAGTTACTTGTCTGCTACATACCGCGTCATGGAGCCTTCCTTCAACACCATCTTTAGCATTATATCCGTAGGGATTAATTGAGTTAAACTCCTTTGGGGAACCAGTGTTCGGCTCAGGCCAGAGATTTGCTACATCCGAAGAACCTCCTAGTTCAAGCGGTACAAGGTGGTCGAGTTCAATCTGGGATGCTTTTAGATCTGTATGATAAGCAGACATAAGCTCAAACTTAACGGGTTCCGTTAAACTTTCAGGAGGTCTGACCGAAGACGTGTATCCTCCGGCCCTACAAATTGTTGTATACAGACTATTTTGGTTAACTTCCGTATTAATTGAACCGGGGGTACAAATAGAATCAGGCATAAGATATCCGTCTGCGGCAACTCTATAGGTGCACTTTGTTGGAATAGAACCAAATAATGAGGAACTACTGTAGCCAATTCCATTCATCTCCAAGATTGATGTTGCGACAGTTGTGTTTGACCCAATAGTTTGATTCGTAGAGCTAGATGGTTGCTTATTAATTGGCGAATTAGTGCCGATAGAACTACAACTTGTAAGCAGTATTGTTGCGAATACTAAAATTAGATTTGAGAGTTTTTGTAACATTGAATCAATTATAATAAATGTTTATTAAATACTCAGGTTTCAATTGTTTAGAGAATATTGAAACCTGATCGAGCCGGGATAATTGCTGGATATTTTTAAAGTACCTGTATAATTACTTAAATGTAAGGTATTGAGGGTTAAGATTGGTAGGTTTTTGTTATGATCGTTTACATGAACGAAACACAGGTAGGTGAACGATGAGTGGGGCTGCGGTCGTTACCGAAATTGGGCGTGCCTATCTTTTGGGTTATGATAATGACTCTTTTTGTGTCTGGGTTAAAAATGGTACGGCATCGGATCCAGGACCCTTGGTGGCATCTTTTGAAAGAACGAGCGAAGCGTGGACGGTCGCTTGGAGCCAGTTCAGGGCTCTTGAAGATGCGTATCAGCCTGTTGAAGTGTCTTCATCTCAAATCGATGTCCCTAGAAGAAACGATGTTTCTGTGGCACCAAGTCTATCTCCAGGGTCACCGTGGAAAGCATCTTCTGCCGAACGAGCAGCTGGCTTAATAACTGAACGCGGAGTACCTACTGGACCAAATATACCTCCCGCTTCTAGCAGCATATACGGGGGTAAATCAACGAGCGGCATCAAGCAAAAAATACAGCCATCTGCGATTGTTTCGGCGGTGTTTTCACTTTTAGCAGTTGCGGACAGAGCATTAATCTATTTACATTCGAAGAGACCAGAGTCAATTAAACTCGGTACTTCTGCATTGACGTCACTTAAGTACATTAGTTATGGATTGGCTGCTCTTGGATTTGTGATTGGTTTGTCTGCGAGAGGTAAAATAGTCAAGTCTGACCACAGAAGGTCAGGGAAATCAATTGTTTGGATTGGTTTGATGCTTGGATGGATCATTCTCCTAGTAGCGTTATCGATTGACTTAGAACCGCAATTGAAACAAGTGTTTCACTCTTTCTAAGTGCTGACTAAAAAATTTGCAGAAGAGTTTGCGAGTTGAAACTTGTGGTACAAAGGTAAATAGAATGATGTCTAACTGTTATAGTTGCTATTCTTGCTTTTAAGTAAGTCCGGTTTGCGTTTTTGATTCATATTAAAGCTTTACCATTTGTTAGTTACCTGAATGCAAGCGCAAGCATACGACTTTAGTGGCAGGTGAGGCGAGTGCAGAAATATCGCTTCTGAAAAACTTGTGGTTTTATGTACTTCGGCTACGCGTGCACGTAAGGGCACGGGAAAGCTCCGACGATAGCCGAGCTGACCATGCAAAGTTAATTGGTCCGTCGGTGCTGTAAATATTTTTCAAACTAGACACATCCAGTGAAAGCACAAGTACAGAACCTCCTGATTCTGGCGCGTCTGTGGTAAAGTTATTACGTCTAAATCGGGAGAAATCCCACGGCTTTAGCGATTGGCAGGATGTCAATTTGAGAACGTATGATAGAAGGTAATTTACGCAATTTTAAACTAAAAATTTAGATTGTGCCTGATATTTAAAGGGCATTACTTTTTAGTATTTTTGCTATTTGATATTTAAAGGATGCCTTAGGTTGTTGAATGAGACAAAGTGTTATTGAAGAAATAGCGTATCTAGCTCTTAAAAGGAAGTTGTAAAAGCATGACTGACGATAAATTAAATTCTTATCATGCGGCTGAGACTGATGATGAGTTTGTGCAAAGGAGTTACTTTGTCGATGAACTTTCAGGAACAGATGTTGTTATCGTAAAGGCCAGGCAAAATCGCCCAAACATTGAAGTTGAGAGTTGTCCATTCTGTCCTGGAGGGTTAGAAGCTCCAAAAAGTTATGATGTTTATTCGTTTGCAAATCGGTGGCCTTCGCTTGGGAAAAATAAATGTGAGGTTATCCTCTACAGTCCTGAACACAACAGCTCTCTTTTTGCCTGTGGGAAAAGTGGTATTTTGAAAGTCGTTGAATTGTGGGGTCAAAGGACTAAAGTACTTTTTGAATTTGAAGATGTTCAGTATGTTTTAATATTTGAAAACAGCGGCAAAGAAGTTGGAGCAACGATAATGCATCCTCATGGCCAGATATACGCTTTCGATCGTATCCCAAAAGTGCCTTTAAACGAATTATGCTTGGCTAAAAAGAAGTGCCAGTTATGCAAAATAGAATCTCCCGAGAGAACGTTATTTTCCAATACTAACTTAATATCATTTGTACCAATTGCTCCTACATTCCCGTTTGAGGTTATTATCTCGACAAAAAGTCACGTGCACTCCTTACTGGATTTTAACGATAGCTTTAATCAGGACTTGGCTGAGCACCTCGAGAAGGTGTTAGGTGCATTTCAAGCCCTATTTGAAGAACCAATGCCGTATATGATGTGGATCCACCAAGGACCTATAAAATCCGATCTTGTTAAACAGGCTCATTTCCACATTCATATAGTTGGAATTTGGCGTGATCTAAGTGTGCAGCGCTATATAGCAGCTGGAGAACTTGGAAGTGGAGTCATGTTTAATCCAATTGATCCATTAGATGCTGCAACTCGTCTAAAGCGCGTAATGCGCTAACTCATCTAAAGTAAGTTTTTGGTAACACTAATGCTGTATGAAGTCTGAGGTTAATCATTTCAACTTTTGATTAGGTTCAGATACTTAAGATCTACATACTGTAACTGGATCTTTTCATGTGAAAGAATTTATCAAATTGCCTGGCTGAAAGTAACGAGGCTGAAAGTAACGAGGCTGAAAGTTTACTGTAGCTAAATTGTTGGGATTTTAGCCATTGATGGTACTGTCAGAGATAAAATTCTGGATTAAAGATTTTGAAGGTTAAATTATTTCTATATTCAATTAGCCACTTGTAACAGTATGGTCGGATCTCGTATTCTAATTGACCGCAGAAGGAGTAGGATATTTGTATGAAGCTAATTACAGCGGTGGTTAAACCTTTTAAATTTGAAGAAGTTAAGATGGCACTAAAAAAGATTGGCATTGAAGGACTTACTGTATCAGAGGCGCAAGGTTTTGGCCGCCAGCAAGGCCACACTGAAGTCTATCGAGGAGCTGAGTATGTAGTGGACTTAGTCCCTAAGATCAGATTTGAGCTAGTTGTTAGTGAAGACATTGTTAATGAAGTGCTCGATACGATTGCCGAGGCTGCAAGAACGGGGAAAATAGGGGATGGGAAAGTCTGGGTATCGCATGTTGAAACTGTGTTGAGAATTAGAACTGGTGAAAGAGACCACGAAGCAATTTAATTTGTTCTGAGCTTGGTTATCGCCGTATTCCTCATAGTATTGCGATAAGTCTGTTCGTGAATGGATAAATCAAAAACTAGCTAGTATCCACCATCGAACGTGTGTTCGGTATTATGATAGTATCTCAAGATGTATTTATGTCTTAACGGAACGTTATCGTTCTTTATAACAAGGAATCTTGTGTGATTAAAACAAAAGGAGCATAGCAAAAAGATGGAAAGAACAGACGAGCAAAATAAAGCACTACAACAGGCTCTTGGTCAAATTGAGAAGCAGTTTGGTAAAGGTTCTGTTATGCGCATGGGAGATAATGTGCATATGGCAGTTGAATCGGTATCATCGGGCGCATTGGCACTAGACCTAGCGCTTGGCATTGGAGGATTGCCGAGAGGAAGAATAACCGAGATTTTTGGTCCAGAATCTTCTGGGAAGTCGACGTTAGCTCTTCATGTTGTAGCTGAGGCGCAGAGAACTGGTGGCACATGTGCTTATATTGACGCTGAACACGCTATGGACCCAACTTATGCAAAAGCCATAGGGGTTGACATTGATGAGTTATTAATTTCGCAACCTGACACAGGAGAACAAGGACTAGAGATTTGCGATCTACTGATTAGATCGGGAGCGATAGATGTTGTTGTCATTGACTCAGTTGCTGCGTTGACACCAAGAGCAGAGATTGAAGGAGATATGGGGGACACACATATGGGGCTTCAAGCAAGACTAATGTCGCAAGCTTTAAGAAAGTTAACTGGAACTTTGAGTAAAACAAACACAATAGCAATATTCATAAATCAGCTACGTGAAAAAATAGGCGTTATGTTTGGATCGCCTGAGACAACGCCTGGAGGTAGAGCGCTAAAGTTTTACTCTTCCATTAGATTGGACATCCGAAAGGTAGAAGCAATAAAAGATGGACCTGACATTGTTGGAAACAGGACAAAAGTAAAAGTCGTTAAAAATAAAGTTGCTCCACCTTTTAAGGCGGCCGAATTTGACATCATGTATGGGAAGGGAATTTCACGTGAAGGATCAGTGCTAGATGTTGGTGTAGATTTAGGCATAATTAGAAAAGCTGGTGCTTGGTTTACTTACGAAGGTGAGCAATTAGGACAAGGTCGTGAGAACGCTAAGCAGTTTTTGATGGATAACACTAACGTTATGATTGAGATTAACGATAGGATACTCAAGCTTGTTGGTATTGGTGACAGTATCGAAAGCGATGAGTTTTCCACTGAAGATGATCTACCAATAACAGTCGGGGATTAGGCCAATATCAACATAAAACACTATTCTGGAATCTATGACCTGTATTGGTTTTGTTGAAGTAACCTACACTAACTAGGAAAAGCTACAGCAGATAAAAATACATGATCAATGAGGCGCCAACAAGAACTGAACGATTGAGTAGGTTTGATTGTTTTAGAAATTAAAGAAAGTTTAGGTGAGACAGTTGGGGCTAGATGAACTTAGGACCAAAGAACTTAGAATTGGTTGGGATTTGTGAAGGGCTTGATCATATGAGATGGCATCATCAAAGGCAGTAAGTCTTATTTTGAACCAAAATTTTAGTTATGTACCGTAAAATTGGCATCTGATCCAATAGTTGGATGTAATTACTTTTTTTGAAACACTGTATTGCGTATGATCTAGCAAAAGTCAAAATACATTTGTTAACTTTTGCAGCTGTACCGCCAGATGTTAATTATCTTAACTTAGTGCTGGTAATCTAGTAGAGGGTATTAAGAAGAAGTTGGCGGTAATAAAATTGGTTGACGTAAGAATTGCTAATAAAGGCGACGTAAAGGCAATTGTAGATACATTCGCAAAGGCATTTTATGACGATCCTGTAGCGATTTATTATTTTCCTTCGGATGAGACTCGCGAGAAGGATCTAAAAAGATTTTTCGGAATTCAAGTAAGAGGGTTGTATCTTAGACGAGGTGAATGTTACATAGAAGAGGATGGACGAGGCGCATCTCTTTGGGCAGCACCTGGGGTAAAGCTTAGCGGGCTAATACCAGCAATTAGTTTAGCCCCATTAATTTTTACTCTTAGGACGAGAACGCCTAAAGCACTTAGGGCTTTAGCCTCGCTTGAAAAAGAGCATCCGCATTTCCCTGAGCATTACTATCTTGCAACACTTGGCACACTTCCTGAGAGCCAAGGAAGTGGAATTGGCTCACGGCTCATTGAAGAAGTTTTAGCTAAGTGTGACCGTGATGGCATACCTGCGTATCTTGAATCGTCAAAGGAGAAGAATGTTCCTTTTTATGCCAGGTTTGGATTTAAAGTTACGAAGGAGGTGAAGCTTCCTTATAATGGTCCTTCACTTTGGTTGATGTGGAGGGATGCAGCAGTTGATACAGAGATGCACTATAAGGATTAGTAATGAACTTACGTGATTGGGCGCTATCCCAAAGTACACATCCTCAAACCGCATATAGATGGTATAGAACAGGGGAAATGCTTGTTCCAGCACGTAAGGTTGGCAAGCTCATTCTGGTCGGAGATCTAAGGTCCGAAGAGCCAACGCACGGATCATAGGTTATCTAAGCGCGAGTCTCGTCATCTGACCAAGAGCCAGACCTAGCCAGACAGGTACCGCGGGTATTAGCTTGGTCTACAGAACATGGGTATTCGGTAGATCGGGTAGTCACTGAAGTAGACTCAGCTCTCAATAGACGTAGACGTAAGTTTTTCTCACTATTGGGTGCCACTAAATCAGATGTTATCCTGGTCCCTCAGTATCAGGAAAGATGACGCATATAGAATTAAGCTTGAGGGTAAGAAAAGCTGATTAAACAGTGGAGTTTCGTTATTCAAGAGCTCAAATCGATTAATTCTAGGTTTAAAGCAGAGTTAATTTACAACAAAAAAGGAGTTGTGAAATGGACAAGCCATTTAGTTGTAGCAACAGAGACTTCAAAGTACGTTT
>JAJYFT010000177.1 GCA_021790815.1 Actinomycetes bacterium | reverse complement strand
ATTATCAATTTTAGTACAGTAAGCTGACCGTTCAGAGAGCAGGAAAAGATGAGACGGAAGGCTCCATGATGCGTTGGGCTCAAACATTTGGTCCTGTAGAACAAAGTCCTTAGCATAAGCCCAGTAATTAGGTATGTCACTTTGTGTATGGTATCCCATAACGTCCGGAGTTGTTGTGTTAGTGCAAGCTGGATTCAGTGTATTTAGACATCCTTTCCGTCCAGATTCCGCTTGAGTAATAAAACCATCCATTTTGCCGCCATCTATATCGGCCGTAGCATTAGAAGCTGAATGGGGTCCACCACCATTAACATCTGCATGGCCAACAAAGGGAGCAACGCATGTTTTGGTAGCTGGGTTGTTTACGCATACTGTAGGGATTCCGTTTTTCATAGGTATTCCATCTGCACCAGGAAATGTCCCAAAGTAGTTATCAAATGAGCGGTTCTTCTGTTGAATAATGATTATGTGTTTTATCTTGTGGACTCCTGGCGGAACGATGTAACTTCCTGAAGGACCCCCCAGCTACTCTCTCTGCCGATAAATTGGCCGCAAAATTGTGACTACAACTGCCAACCAAGGCTGAAAGGGCAAGAGCAAGCACAAATTTGGGTAATGATATTCGTCGAATATTCGATCTTTTCAAGGGAGCACTTATTGCGCAAGCTTAACGTGGCTCAAAATAGCTGTCAACCATAGTTGTCATTAATAGATTATGATTTTTATATGCGAACTCGCAATCCAAGCTTTAAACAAACTTGAAGTCGAGCGAGACTAAAATATGCCGAGTTCTGCCTTGGAGTTAAACCAATAGAGCGTGAGTTAGCTGTGAAATGCAGATTGATGAAGAGAGGGAAAATAGGGTTTGTGGATCATTCAATTCTATACGTAGAGGTGGTTCGAGAGTGCGAAAAATCAAGTGGAGATACTGCGTCTGAAATTAGAAGAAGACTTGAGATCTATAGGCAAGCAGCAGCTAAGATCACAACTAAAATAGCAGAGCGGGATATGTTGTGATTAGCCTGTCAAAGACGCATGGTGAAGAGAAAATAGTTGAGACTACTAAGCTTGCTTTGGGTATTTTAATTCTAGAGGGAAAGCTTCGCGAAGTGTTGAAGAACGGATTGAAGTGGTTGTAGGGTATAACCAGCTTGCTAAAAGAAAGCGACTTCTTGAAAAAATAGGTTCTAAAACAAACCCAATTATGAGAGAGTATTTCAAATCTACGAAGCTTCGTTCTGGATCATTTGAGGATTAATAGTCGAGTAATAATGCGATTAAAGATGCGATTATCCAATGGTTAAAAGAATCAAGTATCAAATCCTTGACATTTGGAATGAATGAGGCTTCGATTTCCCAGTATCAAATTTGTTGTATTTAGAGATGTCAAGATAGATAGTGAAAGTTGACGTCGTTTAAAAATGGCAACGTTCAGAATAGATTTGGGAAAATGCTAATTCTCTTGAGTTGATGGACTAAATTTAATAGTAGGCTGACGCTTTAACAAGGGAGAGAAGATGGCAAACTATTTGCAGTGGAAAGAAGAGTTCGATAATTCACGTTTAAGGGATGCAGATTTTGAAACGATGTCTGGATTGCCTTTGCAGCCTGTCTACTATCCCGAAAAAGTTTCGACTCAAGGAAGTGAAGACGTCGAGTATGAGTTGCCAGGTCAGTATCCATACACTAGAGGGCCATACGCGTCAATGTATAGGTCGAAGCTGTGGACAATGAGAATGTTCGCAGGATTTGGGACTGCAATTGATACAAATCAAAGATTTAAAGAGATTTTGCGAACGGGTGGGGATGGTTTGAGTACTGCTTTTGACCTCCCAACGTTAATGGGCCGAGATTCTGATGATCCAAGATCGCTTGGTGAAGTTGGCAAATGTGGTGTCGCAGTTGATAGCCTCGAAGATGTTTTGGACCTTTATTCTGGAATAGACCTTGGAAGAGTGACAACTTCCATGACAATTAACTCACCAGCGGCAATTTTACTGGCTATGTATGTTGAATGCGCCAATGACAGTCTAGTGCCTTTAGAAAAACTTGGGGGCACATTACAGAATGATATCTTAAAAGAGTATCAAGCTCAAAAAGAGTATTTTTTCCCTCCAAGACCTTCCATGAGATTAGTTTCAGATACCATTAAGTACCAGGAAAGTTTTCTTCCAAGGTTCCATCCGGTGTCAGTGTCGGGGTATCATATTCGTGAGGCAGGGTCAACTGCTGCACAGGAACTTGCATTTACCCTAGCTAATGGTTTTTCTTATGTTGAGCAAGTCATTAGAGATGGTTTGGACGTAGATAGATTTGCACCAAGACTTTCCTTTTTCTTTAATGCTCATATTGATTTTTTTGAAGAGATTGCAAAGTTGCGTGCAGCTCGGAGAATCTGGGCAAAGTGGATGAGGAATAGGTATAAAGCAGTTTCAAATAAGTCCTTGATTTTGAAATTTCATACGCAGACAGCTGGGGTATCCCTAACAGCTAATCAAGCCGAGGTCAACATTGTACGAACAGCGATAGAAGCACTCGCGGGTGTTCTTGGGGGAACCCAAAGTCTGCACACAAATTCCATGGATGAGGTCTTAGCGCTTCCGACCGAAAAGGCTTGTAGAATTGCATTAAGAACTCAACAGGTAGTTGCACATGAAACAGGAGTGGCTAACGTTGCCGATCCGTTAGGCGGCTCATGGTTCGTAGAACAACTTACTGACGAAATGGAGACACGAGCAGAAGAAATAT
>JAJYFT010000079.1 GCA_021790815.1 Actinomycetes bacterium | reverse complement strand
AAGGGCAGTTCAATTACTGCTTTAAGCTGTGGATCGTCATCTTTTTGTATTGGCTTAAGTGTCCACGGAAACGCTGCAACTATTACATCAGGCACCCCTTCTGGATTAAAAAGTGTAGAGTCAAATATTAATCAAATCAACTCAATCTCATGTGTCTCGGGGTTTTGTGTCGCTGTTGATAGTGCTGGTAAGGCAATTGTTTGGACGGGGAGCGCATGGTCTCCAGCGTCAACAGTTCAACAAGGTGAAAGATTAAGTTCTGTGTCTTGTGTATCGTCAACATTTTGCGTAGCAGTAGGATCTGCAGGTCAAGCTCTAACGTATAATGGCTCTACGTGGAGCGCACCTCAAACAATAGATTCTTCGGGATATATTAATTCAATTTCTTGCGTTTCGAATCTCTTTTGTGTTGCAGTAGCGGGGAATGGTGATGAGATCACTTATACCGGTCTCTGGCAAGCGCCAGTTAGCGTTGATTCAAACGGTGATTTAACATCCGTCTCCTGTTACGCCATTCAAGCTTGTGTAGCAGTGGATGGTAATGGTTTTGCCGTTGTTTTGTCAACCACGTGGGCAAGCCCGAGCAAGATTGACACGGTTTCAGGACTTAATTCGGTATCGTGCCAAGCTTTAGTACCGACCGGTGATTACTGCGTTGCCGTTGACGCACAAGGAAATTCGGTTCTCTACTCTGGAGGATCATTTTCGGTTCCAGCCTCAGTAGGAACCTCAAACTCGCTGGAGTCGGTATCATGTTATGGAACAAGTTTTTGTACTGCACTAGACTTTGCCGGAAATGCATATACCTATGATTTGACTTCGTGGTCATCACCGACATTGATGGATACTTTCCCTGCACATCCAACTTCAATATCTTGTACTTCCACCTCATTCTGCATGGCCGTTGATATGGTTGGGCAGGCAATGAGTTGGATGCCGATTGCGCCAGGAGCTTTTTATGGCACAGGACCCGTTAGAATCTGCGACACAAGGTCTGGGGCCAATGATCCCGCAACGTATGCTGGGATGACACTGGGCGCTGGAATGAGTTTAAATGTAAATGTTGTCAGTGCAAATGGCGATAACGTCCCAAGTACTGCAACAGCAGTAGTCGCAAATATTACTGCAGTAAGTTCAACGGCCGGTGGGTACTTCACAATTTGGCCCACTGGTACCTTGCGTCCTACAGTTTCCAGTCTTAACTTTTCTGCTGGTGAAGATGCGGTTGCAAACTTAGTAGAAATTCCAATTGGAGCAAATGGGGATATAAGCGTGTATAACGCATCGGGGAGTACTGATCTTCTTATCGACGTTGAAGGCTATGTTGCGCCAGCTAGTTCATCTCAAGGTTACTTTAACCCACTTTCAACACCAGTTCGGGCTGCAGATACTAGAACTGGTTCAGGTGAACCTCTACAAGGCAAAACGCTGGGACCGAGTGGAGTTATAAATATTCCTGTTTTAAATCTTGGATCGATTCCCTCCTCAGGAGTTTCGGCGGTCGTCGCAAATATTACTGCTACGAATACTACGAATAATGGTGGCTATTTAACTGCATTCCCGAGTGGAGGATCAGCAGGTGGTGCATCAACGGTGAACTTTAATGCGGGCGAAAGCGTGCCTAACCGAGTTATTGTTCCAGTTGGAAGTAATGGAGATATTTCTGTTGAGAACGCTCCTTTTGGGAGTGTTGATGTAATCGTTGACATTACTGGTTGGTTTACTGATTCAACTACGTCTTCGGGTTATCTATTTCACCCAGTCATCCCTGCGCGAATTTTAGATACTAGAGCTTCTTCAGGATATCCTGGAGCTGGTAGTACTTTGGTTGCTGGTAAAACGTTAAGTGTAAATGTAGCAGGTGTTGGTGGTATTCCAAAAGGCGCATCTGCAATTATGGCAAATGTCACTGTTACAAATACGACAGCAAATGGCGGATTTTTAACTGTTTACCCAGGATCTACTGCACCTTCAACAAGTGACTTGAACTGGAGCCAGGGTGAGACGGTACCAAATGCAGTTGTCACTGCTCTTTCTTCATCAGGAACTGTAAATATGATCACCGAGAACTCCAATGCAGATGCGATAATGGATGTTTTTGGATGGTATGGATAGTAGAACGGAAGTTAAAAGATGAAAAAACGTTATGTTGTTTTTTCTTCGGTCTTACTCGTCGTAATTGCTTTTAGTAGCTTAAATGTGACGTCTAAACTAAAGGAAAACCTATCTTCAAAAGCTGCTAGTTTTCAGTTGTATGGATCAAATGGTACTCCTGTTGCCACGGGTGGGCCAAGGGTTCCTTCTGGCTGGACTTTAGAGCCAGCTGGTACACAAGTTCAAACTCAAGCTCAACCAAGCTTTGCAGTTCTTTCTCCAGATGGAAAGAACCTATATTTACCAACAAATGGTCAATGGGATGAAGATATAAGCGTAGTTAATACAAGTACGCTCTCTGAGCAGAATGTTCCAGCAGCATCTGCATATCAAGGTGTTGCAGAGGATGCAAATGGGAATATGTGGTTGTCTGGTGGAGGAAGGGATCTTGTATATCAGTACAAAGATAATGGAAATGGAACTTTTACTGCTCCGGCAAATTCATACAATCCAGCTATTCCTCCCTTAGCAATGCCAACAGGAATTTCAGTTCCAGGATACCCTGGGCAAATGCTGATGGGCAATGGTTGGCTATATATTGCTTCTCATCTTCCAATAGCACAGACATCTATTAATTCACTTGATTCAGGTGCTGGTAACTGTCCTTCCGCCTCTGACGTACTTGGTTCAACTTCAAGCGGTGGTCAACCCTCATCTTGTTCAGTTATTGTTGCAATGGATGTCTCCAATCCATCGAACACTTCACCGACTCGGAACTTGATTCCAGTTGGTCAAGACGCTTATTCACTTGCACTATCGAAAACAAACAACATGCTCTATGTTTCTAACTGGGCTGATGGTGCAAATTCAGGAAGAGCAGGTGGAAATGGAACAGTATCGATCGTCAAGCTTTCAACTTCAGGTGGAAGCGGCTCTGAAGTTCAAGCAGTTCCTGTTGGTGATGAGCCAATGGGGCTGGCACTTTCGCCGAGTGGGAATGAAATCGCAGTTGCAAATGCGCTGTCAGATACAGTATCCATAATTTCGTTAAATAGCGCAGGGCTGGCAACAAGTGTCAAAGATGTTCCCGTTGGACTTTACTCTGATGGACCAATTGGTGCTCAACCAGTTGATGTTAATTTTTCAAGTGATGGTACGAAACTTTTTGTAACTCTTTTTGGTTTAAATGCAGTGGAAGTCTTAAATAGTAATGGAACTTCGATCCCTGAGACAATTAAAGTTGGAGAATCCGGAGCAGCTCCATTTTCCACAGTGGTCCCATTGACTTTAATACCTGTTGGATGGATGCCAATTTCATCCGTAGTTGGAACAGATCCAGTTACTGGAGCATCGAGGATATACGTGGCCAATTACCAGGGAATGGGTACAGGACCAGGTTTTTACTTTCCAGCTTCAGACACAATGGGGTCAACTGCCGTCGAAGGGTCAGTATCCGTTGTAGATCTTCCACAAAGTGGAACTTCCACATATTCCGAGTGGACCGCTACAGCTATATCAGCTGATGATTTGCTACCTTTGTTGGATCGTAATATTGTGAGTGCAGAGACGTCTGCTTGTGCAGATGTGTCAGTACCGGGTGGTGGAGTTGCCTATTCAAATCTAATTTGTGCAGCAAGCGCAAACCAAATTCCAAAATCTTCGTTACACGTACTTGTTTTGTTGCGTGAAAATAAAACAGTTGACTCTATGCTTGGATATTTGGGAGGCAAACTTCCAGGGTTATGGGCAAATAGTGCGTACGACACTTATGGTCCTATGACCACCCCCAACCTTGCGGCTCTTGCTACACAGTTCGGTATTGATGATAATAGTTATGTTGCGGGGGATGAATCTGAAACGGGGCACTCGACTTTAACTGGTGGTGAGACTACTCCGGCGACAGAGTTATATGTTCATACAGATAATGATTTTGGGCTTAGGGGAAATAGAAACGGAGACCCTCTTGGGGGAATTGATCATCCTAAAACTCGATTAGCCGATGAAATCCTTCAAGCTGGTCTTTCTGAGCGTACGTACACGGGAGATTTAAATCCAAATTCACCGGCAAACGCAAATGATCTTCCGGGTGCTATGTGGGGCAATGGGTCTAGTCCAGTGTTTTCTGGAACCAATACAGATTTTCCAGATACGAACAGGATTCAGATTTTTACAAAGGGTTCAACAATTGATGAAGGTTGGGATCAGTTAGGTGGACAGAATCCGCCAGCAGAGTTCGGTAAGCCAGTTGGACTTTGTGGGGGACCAGTAAGTTTTTGTAACTATCCAGGTGCTTCTGCATCTGACTATTCAAAGTACTCACTTGCAGGCTGGGAGAATTCCTATGCATCTTGTAGGCTATCTGGAAGTAGCGATCAGGTGTGTCAAAGTGCAATGCCACAACTTTCAATACTCGAACTTCCAGACGACCATACTGATGTGTTTAACGGAGGTAATAATCCTGTAATGTGGGCTCCTCAGGTAATGGTGGCAAACAATGATCTTGCAACCGGTGAACTTGTAACTTCTCTATCAAAAAGTCCATTTTGGAAGGATACATTAGTTATGATCGTTGAAGATGACACCCAGTTTACTGGTGATCATATTAATGTATTACGGTCTTACGTCGTTACTGCTGGTGGACTTGCCAAACTGTTAGGACCTGCTGGCCAAGTTAGCCATCAAGTATCCTCATTTTGTTCTGTTGACAAAACCATTGAAGATCTGTTTTCTCTCCCATCAATGTCAGTATGTGATGCAACTGCATCCCCACTTGACTCGTTAGTTGCAAACTCGTTGCCTGCGTCGGCACCTCCCACTTACCAGTATGTGCAGCCAAGTGTGCCTGTGTTTCTTCCGTATCCAACATCACCTAACTCAGTACAACTGAAACCCTGGTGTGCTACTGGCTCACCAACTGGAATTGGTTATCAAGGCATGCTTAACTATCAATCTACTGAGTGTTTTGGAAGTTACGTGGGGGCGGTTGCAAGTACATTGAACCTGCCTTGATCATGTAGATTAACTAGTTAAGTACTCTTGATGGTATGGGAGCACAGGGAGATACCAGACGGATATTTCTAGCTTGGTATGAATATTCAGCTTCTTTTGTATGTATGCTATTTGGCTAACTGTTGCCACATTCCTAATCGAGGTGTGCTAAATAAAAATAATTCAAAAACCTGTTAAAAGTTGGTGCGAAGTCGAAATACATAAAGTATTGAAATCTCTTAGTGAGTCGACTTTTTTAACTTGGAGGAGAAACGGCATCAAGCAAAGCGTACTCTTCAGATGTGTCAATGAAGTGTTCATATTGGATTATACCTATCTCTTCAAACTTGACTCTTAACCATCCGTCACCAGCATCTAAAAGACCAAGTTTCCTGCAGTTAGGAACAATTTTTGAAAATAACATTGATTGGAACATCTCTTCACCGGGATCGGGGTTATTTTTTAAAAACTCTAAGATCTTTTTAGGTTCTACTCCTAAACGTTCCCAGACATCTTGGGCAAAAAATCTGTTTTTAAGTCGAAGTGCGGCTTCGTATGCAAATTCTTGACGTTCCCTAATTTCTTTAGAGTTGAGGCCAGAGTAGAATTCTTTTAATGACAGAACGCCAAAGGCTACATGTCTAGCTTCATCACTCATGACATACCGCAATAGTCGTTTCAAAAGTGGTTCATTGACAAGCATGTGCATGAACCCGAATGCTGCTAGGGCTAGTCCTTCAACCATTATCTGCATTCCTAGATAAGTGATATCCCACCTAGAATCTTCAATTATTTCATCAAGTAGGCTCCCTAGCTGAGGATTGATCTCGTACCTATTCTTTAGCTTTTCTTCTAGGTATCTTGCAAATACTTCAACGTGTCTTGCCTCATCCATGACTTGAGTTGCAGCATAGTACTTTGCATCAATCCAAGGGACTGTAGTTGTTATTAAACCTGTACAGATTAAAGCCCCTTGTTCGCCGTGAAGAAACTGAGAAAGTGACCACGCCTGCATCTCGCCTGTAAAGTGTTGCCACTCTTTTTCTTTCCAGGACCCTAGTGGGGATCTATCGACATCCCTGAGTTGATTAAACCTTTCAACTGATGCAGCAAGATCTTTTGCAAGCTTATCGACATCGACTTCAGTTTCCCAAGGCAAATCTGTAGATGCATTCCATTGAGAAGTTTTTGCTTTTTCATAGAGCTTAATTAGTCCCTCTCGACTTCTCTTGTAGTCCCATGTAAAAAGTGCATCTCCTGCATTTTTGATTGCGTGAACCACACCATCAAATGTTTCACTGTCTAAGATCTCATTGCTTGAGTCAACATTTGAACTTCTAATTGCCGTCATAAGTTCTCTCCTTTTTAAAAAAAACAACTTATTTAATAGCAAGTGTAAACGCTTCCTTTTTAGCTAGTCGTTTCTCTTTAGAATTTCTTTTAATTGCATTTTATCGTTACTTTAGTAAAAAAAGTAATCAGATCCAAATTTAATGTAATTACCCCGCTCAAAATAGGTAATTATTGGTAGCCTTGGCCATATTGGAATAGCAATTTATAATCAAGTTGTCTAAGTTACTTATACTAATTCTGAGTGATTTAAGAACTAAATGCTTTAAGTTTAGATAAGACCTTAGAATTTGTCTCAAAAGTCCTGTTTGATAGCTTTATAAAGGAATTCGAAAAGTTGGCAAATCATACTCTGCTACCAATTACAAGTAAACGGGTTGGGCACTACTTGGGATAGGGGAGAAGGTCCCATTGGGATCGTAAGCGTCCTTCTCAAAGTGTAGAGCTTGTCAGAGGTTCGAAGCAGTGGAGAACTGGATTCCTTTCCCTGTGCAACTCAGTCTAAGCAAGAGGGTTGTCCTTTTCCCAGAGTATGCGCTCGATGTGAAAACATTTGACTCCTGAATCACGACGAAAGTCATTAGCTTTCGGTCCAGTTTTGATCCGATTTTGTGGTGTTATTGGAGTTTGTTCTTTTAAGAAAAATCCTGGGATTAATTGGCAATGGATTTAAGACTTGCTATTTTTGCACCAATCAAAATTGTCAGGATAAGTTATTGCGAAAATAGTTTTCACAATGTTTATCAATATTCAAAGTATGTGGAATGGAAGTTGTTCCCTAATATACTGAGCCGTTGGCAAACATATTTTATCGCCGTGATTACTCCTGATGAAATGGGCGAATTCAGAATCACAAGTCGAGGTATTTTGAAAAAGCAGCTTACAAGAAATGCGCGCTCGGAGGGGCTCGAACCCCCAACCTTCTGATCCGAAGTCAGACGCTCTATCCAATTGGGCTACGAGCGCTACTTTTAACTGCGTCAAATCCATCTTATCAAAGATGTATTGTAATTGCGTCTATTTGAAGTTTAGTTTTATTAGGATTATAGGCTCGAGTAAAATTGCCTAAATCTTTAGGCGGCCAACATAGAGTTGTTATGATTTGAAACTTATTTATTCAACAAATGTTATCTTAAAGCATTGGGTGAAATTGTGGTGGGATAAAAGATCAGGAATGTTTTCAAAGGTTCTTGCAAAATAAATTGTTTTTTTAATTTGTTTTTCTCGTCTTGGTTCTTGTTTTCGCTCTTGCCTGCTGAGAAAGTTCAAGTTTTCTTAATCTAATATTTATTGGCGTTACTTCAACACATTCGTCGTCAAGGATGAACTCTAAAGCTTGTTCTAAAGAAAGCTGGCTATGAGGTGTCAATCTCTCTAGCACTTCAGATGTGGAAGACCTTATATTGGTTAGTTTCTTTTCTTTTGTTGGATTGACGTCCATTTCCTCTTGGCGTGCGTTCTCTCCAACGATCATGCCTTCGTAAACTTCGTACTGTGGCCCAACAAATAAAGTTCCTCTTTCTTGAAGTGACATTAGTGCGTAGGTTGTGGTTACAGCACGTCTGTCGGCAACCATCGACCCATTTCTGGTAGTTTTAAGTTCCCCCATCCAGGGCTCAAATCCATCGAATATATGGTGTAAGACGCCCGTACCTCGTGTTTCAGTAAGAAACTCGGTCCGAAATCCAATTAAACCACGCGCGGGGATTTTGTAATCCATTCTCACCCAGCCAGATCCGTGGTTAATCATTTCAAGAAGTTGACCTTTTCTAAGTGCAATGAGTTGAGTAACTACACCTACGTACTCTTCAGGAACATCAATTGCAAGGCGTTCAACTGGTTCATATTTCTGCGAATCAATTATTTTAGTCACAACCTGGGGCTTTCCAACGGTTAACTCAAATCCTTCTCGCCTCATCGTCTCAATTAAAATGGCCAGTTGGAGTTCGCCCCTTCCCCTAACTTCCCAAATATCAGGCCTATCAGTTTGTATAACTTTTAGAGACACATTTCCCACTAATTCTGAATCAAGGCGAGACTTTACCAAACGCGCAGTGAGTTTTGAACCCTCTTGTCCCGCAAGTGGAGACGTGTTAATTCCTATTGTCATTGCAAGGCTAGGTTCGTCAACAGTGATGGCTGGCAAAGCAATTGGATTATCGATATCAGATAATGTTTCTCCAATCGTTATAGAGTCGATTCCAGCTACCGCGACAATTTCACCTGGGCTGGCTTCTTTTACCGATACTCTCTCAAGACCTTCGGTGGAGAAAAGTTCAACAATCTTTTCTTGAGTTATTGACCCGTCAAGATGGATGTATGCAACTGTACCACCTTTTTTTATGTATCCGTCCTTAACTCGCAACACCGCTAATCGGCCAAGATATGGTGAAGCATCCAGATTTGTAACCAGGGCCTTTAAGGTTCCATTTTTGTCATACGTTGGTGCTGGAATTGACTTAAGTATTGTGTCAAAAAGTGGAATTAGATTACTCGATTCAACATCGAGGTCTAAAGTGGCAGTTCCCAATTTTGCGGATGCATAAATAATGGGAAAACTAATTTGATCTTCAGTGGCATCAAGGTCTAAGAATAGCTCTTCAATTTCGTTGACTACTTCTTTAGTCCTGGCATCAGGTCTATCGATTTTATTGATTACTACTATCACAGGAAGTTTTGATTCAAGCGCTTTTCTCAATACAAATCGTGTCTGCGGCAAAGGACCTTCGGAAGCATCAACGAGTAAGAGTACACCGTCAACCATGGTGAGTCCTCTTTCAACTTCACCTCCAAAGTCGGAGTGTCCAGGTGTATCGACTATGGTAATCTTGACGTTTTCGTAGTGAACTGAAGTGTGTTTGGCAAGTATCGTGATACCTTTTTCACGCTCAAGATCACCTGAGTCGAGTACTCGATCTTTGATCTCTTCGTGGGCTTTAAATGTACCAGTTTGTCTTAGCATAGCGTCAACCAGAGTGGTTTTCCCATGGTCGACGTGAGCAATAATAGCTATATTTCTTAAATCTTCTCTTGTTTGCATATAAGTGGTTGAATATTCTTTGAAGTCGTAGACCAAGAGGGATGCAAGGTCTATATATATTAAATATCAATTCCATTATACTATGAAATCGCTACCTCTTTACTGAAGATGAACCACCAGTAGATATAGGATGCAAGAAAAACTGCAAGTTTTTATGAAATTAATGGAAAAAATAGCTACGTCTTAACCGTCTAGTGCAGATTGTCCAATTTGTGAATTCAAATTGAAGTTAAAGCTTTGGTGTTGTTAAAATTGATATTCATCCGGACGTTCGAAAGGACAAATATGACTGCAATTAGCAACGAAGAGAATGAATCTTTTAGAAACTCAGTTCCTGAGTTTATGATGAAAACTCCGTATCTTTCAACCTTCCCTTTAGAGATAACCAAATATGAAAATGATGATATTGAGTTGAGACTTAAATTTAGGGAAAACTTCACGAATGATGGAACTGTATACCATGGGGGAGTAATAGCTACTGTAGTTGACACTGCTGGTGCTCTTGCGGCATGGTCAAATCATGATTTTAATAAAGGTGCGAAAGCATCAACTGTCTCAATTGCGCTTCAATATATTGCGGCGGCGAAGAAAAGTGATCTAATAGTTAAAGCATTTGCCAAGAAGCGCGGCAAGGAGTTAATTTTTGTTGAAATAGATGCATACGACGAAAATTCAAATCTCGTTGCGCATGCTCTGCAGACATATAGAATTGCCTAGTTATAGTTTTTTATTTCCAAAGTGTCTGCATGAAGAAACGGTATTAAAAGAATGCTACTACGAATGGCGTTTTTGTGTGAATGCCACTGAATCCGACACCTAGGCACCAATCTGAGTAATTGTTTGGACATGAAAGCGAGTCAACCTCAGTATTTGGATTACTGAGCAGCGCATCTTTCCATGTATTTCCAGATTCAACAGCTATCAGGGCTCTTTCTTCCCCACTTACTCCATTGCTTCCCGCAGCAATACAGCTAAAATCTATTCCGATGGGGCATGAAATTGAAACAAGTGCACCTACTGGACCCGCTACAGTATTTAACGATGTCCAGGTCGTTCCGATGTTCGATGTCCTAAAAACCGCAGGTGAACCGATGACGTTTCCCAGTTGATCTGTTGATGAAGCGGTTGAGCCGACTCCTATACAAGATGTACTCGTTAGGCAAGTTATCGAGTCAAGGCTTAATTGATTGTTTTGAGCCCCCGTAGAGTTCCATGTGAGCCCACTAC
>JAJYFT010000176.1 GCA_021790815.1 Actinomycetes bacterium | reverse complement strand
CATTTGTAATTTGATTGACTGTACGTAATCGCATGTTTTCTAATGTCTTATGATCTAGAGATCTGCCATCGAGTTTCATACACCTATCATACCACAAACGCCCTTACTTACTGTGGTATTAGTAACTCCCCGACTAGTTTTCCTTGGCTATACGCAAGGGAATTTATGTCTAAGGATGCTTAAAATTCTGGTTATATATAGGTTACGAGGGTATAACTAGGAGTTACGGATGGTGATGAATCTATCATATAATGAGTTACAATAGTTTTTGTAAGAAGTACCTAGGTTCAATTACTAAGAAGCACGCGTCTCAAATTAAGATCTCCGAAATAATAATGAAAGAATCCAGTTTAAGAAATATCAAGAGTGAAGTCATCAGATCTTCCGTAGCAAATGGAAGTTGGAATGATGTTGCAAATCAACTGGTTAGTTGGTCGTCTAGCGAACGCTCATCTTCAAGATGTGAGAACGCACTGCTCGATATTTTAGGATTGGGCCAGACCGAGCAACTAAGGCAAGCATTGATCAAAATCGATGATCTTCCAATACTGCTCAAGCTCTTCGTTGCAGATGCCGCATCAAGAGTTCAGGCGTTGTCTCCTGGTGAATTGCAGACACTGTTTCGAGAAGTTGGTGCTCAGTCAAGGGTGGATTTGAGGCTCTGGCTCTCTGCTATTACTGCTGAATTTCATTTGTGGCAAGGTGAGTTAACGGGTCTTTGGACTGCTCAAAATGCAATATTTCAAGCCCCAGATGTCGACAGCAGAGTCGCTCTAATGGCGCGGGGAAGACTGCGACGGATGCAAGCTATTGCCTTGGTAATGACAACGGGCCCACTTGACAATACGAGTGAGCAATTGTTGAAACAAGTTGATAGAGATTTAAAGGAAGCGAGACTGCCAGAGGAAAGATGTGGTACTCGTGGTTTGGTTGCATGCATTAGAGTGTTCGCATTCGCACATGAAAGTGTTCAACAGCTAAACACGATTAAAGACGTGCTGAATGAGTTGGAAGAATATGGCTCGGACCGGAAAGAGATAATGCTCTTGGGTTTGGGATGGGCTGCGGGAGCTGAGTGGGATTTTGAGACGCTGAAATATTGCATTGAACAGCTTGGTTTAAATCCTAAATTGAAGACGTTGCCTGTTTTGCGTGATGCCTTGGAACTTTTGAGACTTTACTTTGAACTTCAGGCGAGTGGTCCCCAGCGTTCAATTATGCAGGAGATGATTGACGTATTCCAAGATCTTAAAACGCGGACGATTCGATTCCCATCTGCAGTCATATTTTTATCCAGCTACTTGCTTGATTTAGGCGCAGTTGATGAAGCGGAAAGACTCTGTCAAACGGTAATTGGATTCACCGATCTAGCCGTAACTTTTGCATCTGAATATGCGGTGAAAGAGTTGGAACTAAGAATCATGATTCACCGCAAGCGCACCAAAACGTCCGTTGATGAAATTTTGCCGGTTATACAAACCTGGGAAGAAAGTGGTTGGAGCAGGCAAGCCGCAAAGCTTTCACTTAGAGTTGCCAGGGATTGTTACAGATCTGGACTTTATAGCGAGGCGAAGGTAATGCATGCACGAGGCGTGTCGGACCTTCCTCCAGTTCGCGAGCGAACGAAATGGGAGCAGTGGCTCGAGCTACCACCAGAGAAAACAATGGAGTTGCCGCTAGATTCGATCAAGGTTCTTGGACCACAGCTACTCGTAGAAAGAAAAGGGCGGAAGATCACATTGACCAAGGCTGGTGCCACCCTTGTTGGACTTTTGGCGTTTGAAAGGAAAAAACTCACCTCAGAGTGGATAATGGAGAAAATGTGGCCAAACGTGGATCCGAACCAGGGAGCGAATCGTCTTAAGGTAACACTTCATCGTCTCAGAAGTCAAATCGGTGTAAGAAATGATGAATTAATCCTTCGAGACGAATATGGATTGTGGCTTGATCCCGGCAAGGGATGGCAAATTGACCTGTGGGAATGGTTACAATTGATTGAAGGATCCGTGGAAATGCAGCTCAAGGCGATAATGAATTTCCATGTCAATGTGCTAGATCAGCAATTTACATACTCAGACGAGTTCGACTCATACAGAGATTTTGTTCAGTCACGATGGTTTAAAACTGCAGCTACTTTAATCAAACAAAATGAACTGAACAAAGAGAAATTTGAGATAAGAATTTCTGAACTCGGTCTAAACATTTAAGCGGTCTAGAAAAGGTTTTATGATTAATACTTTTGAATTTAAATGACTATATAAACTGTTTGTACTTGACCAAAAATTTTGGTTGCGGTTACCTTGGGGTCGGCTAAGTTAATTTTAGAAGTCGATATTATTAAAAACGCTAGGCAAAAATGTTAGAGTCGATCGATAAATTACTTGGATGTTATTCGTTTGATTGGGCACACCTTTATGCGTGTGCCATTAGGGATCAAGCGCAATATAGTGTTTCATTTAGATTTCCCGTTATAAATTAATCTGAGTTTATTATGGTAATAGTGAGGCTGATATTTATATGGATACTAGTGTGGAAGTTTTTAAGGCAATATTTCCAGAAGGAATATTTGAGTTCTTTGAAATCACCGAAGTAGACAGTAGACAGAAATGAAAATTCAACATCTATCACTTAACCGCGATTATTCACGCAACTACATAATTTAACGCTATCCATCCGCGAAATTGCCCCCTCTATGTGGGAGAATAGATGCTTTGAACAAACAAATTCCAACAAAACAGGAGGCATTTTCTAAGTG
>JAJYFT010000175.1 GCA_021790815.1 Actinomycetes bacterium | reverse complement strand
ATTTTGTCAGCGCAGTTGCTCTGTCTCCTATATTTGGCTCAATTAGTTTTGGTGTATTTTGTTTAGCTCCGTTAATAAGCATTTTGTACACCCGTATCCATAGCAGAGGTCTAATTAAGTACTCATTGTTCAGAATCTTCTATCAGCTAAGGTGGTTAACTGTAACCTCAGATAATGACATTCAAAGCAGATTTGTATTAACTGTTGATGGGGAAGGCCTAAGAAACCTTTATGACTCACTAAATAAAAATGTTTGCAAATCAATAGCCACGAAAGATTTGACTAATTGTCCAATCTGCCAATCTACCTCTATCAAATCATTTCTAATTTCGAAAGACATGATTCAAAGAAAGCCTGGAGAATTTAAACTTTCAAGATGTGTCGACTGTAAATCTGTGTTTCAAAATCCTCAATTATCTTATTCTGCTCTGTCTTACTATTACAAGGATTTTTATAGTGGAATTTGGGAAACTATAGCTGAAAAGATATTTTCATCAAGTGAAGCAATGTATCTCTCGAGAGCTAAAATGCTTAAGGGAATTCAGGAGCCAACGGAGTGGCTTGATGTAGGTGGAGGCCATGGTCACTTTGCTCTAGTTGCAGGTCAGCTTTACAGAGATAGTTCGTTTTACCTTTTAGATCTTGGTGACTCGGTAAAGGACGCTGAAGATTATGGGTGGGCTAAAGCTGCTTTCGATGGGAACTTTGAAAGTTACTCATTTAAACTTGCAAATAATTTTGACACTTTAAGTATGTTCCATTATCTGGAACACTCAGCAGATCCAATTGTTGAAATGGAGGCAGCAAATCGGGTACTTGCAAGAAATGGTATTTTGCTGATCGAACTGCCTAATCC
Organism: Actinomycetes bacterium; assembly: GCA_021790815.1. GTDB lineage: Bacteria > Actinomycetota > Acidimicrobiia > Acidimicrobiales > JABEUL01 > JAJYFT01. Next base: position 1,908 of record JAJYFT010000175.1, on the reverse strand, counting down.
ACAGTGTGGCTTTGGCCTAATACTGCGTTCATATTGGTTGCCGTGGTTCCAGCCTCAGCATTTGAATTTAGTATCTTTGAATGGATTGTGTAAAATCTTAGAGAGTAAAGGGTTTGAGATAATTAAGACACAACCGGTAGTTTCACCATTTACTTTTGACTTTTCAACGAGTCTAATATTGCTCTTTAATAGAATTGTTCCGCCCGAGTTTCCATGGTTGCAAGTTCAATCAAGATTTAAGAGAAATACCCGCAGAGTTCTAGGAGGACTGCTATGCATTGGTATTGTGTTCCCTTTTTGTTTAGACATTTTGTCATGGTTAGTAACACCACGAAAATTTAGATCTGGTGCATTTAGGGTTATTGCAAGAAAAATTACAAATATTGACTGAACCTGACGATGTTGCCGAATTTTAGAGAATGTCACTGTGATAGTGTGAAATACCAGGTTAAGTAGGTTTTAAATCAAGCGTAGGGTTTTGGTGTGCAGCATACGCCTTATTAAATAGCAAAAAGTTCAGTTCGATCTCGACCTAAACCTTTTGCTCTATATAAAGCAGAGTCAGATCGTGAAATCAGCGATTCGGCAGATTCAGAAAAATCCCACTGAGCAATTCCTGCTGAAAATGTAATCTCACCAAGTATCTTTGAGACTTTCGATCTTAATTCTTCAACGAGAGTCATAGCTCCATCTAGATTCGTATTTGGAAGTAAGAAGCAAAACTCTTCTCCGCCAAATCTAGAAATAATATCTTGACCCCGAGTATTGTTTTGAAAAATATCTGCAAGGGTTTTTAAAAGTTCGTCACCCGCTACATGTCCAAAAGAGTCGTTATAGTTTTTAAAATAGTCGATGTCAATCATAACTACTACCAGCGGCTCACTGGTACGAGAAGATCTTGCGAAAAGATATTCAATGCCTGTATTGAAGGCTCTTCGGTTTTTAAGGTTAGTAAGCGGATCTACTTGAGATTCTTCAAAAAGTTGTTTATTGAGAGAGGAAACTTCGTTATAGAGGCCCCGAGTTTCAACTGCGACGAAAGCATGTCTAATTAGTGCAAGAACTATTATCAATGAAAGCACAGAGATGGAAAATATAGGGGCCCAACTTTCAACTGACGATTTACGCCAAGCTTCAAAAACCAAAAATATTAATCCTAGAAATAAAAGTAACGGCATGAAGTTTCCTTTGCGCAACTGGGACTTTGTGTCGAAGCGTTCTAATCCTTTGGCTGGAACTTTTACTTCGAAGAATGCAATGAGCATGAAAAACCCAAAATTGATACATTCCGTAAGTATGAGCAGCGGAGTTAGGTGTCTAAAATAACCGAGAGCTCGTAGTATCTCAGCCCATGCATGAACGCTTGAGGTCAGAAGCAGCAACATCAGTACTATTAGTAAATTTCTTTGACCAGGTTCGATCCTAAAGTATGTAAGAAAAGCTGAACCTAATACACCTGGCATCAGTATTGCCATAGATATGAGAGGAGCGATGTAAAAGTCTAAACCAGCAACTCTTGACATTCCGTTAGAAATTACGAGAAACATGGGTCCACCAAATGCTGCCACAATCATAAGGACATCTAATGCATCAACTGAGACGACTCTACGTCCTGATTTAATCTTTAGAAGGTCAATCATTGCTCCTGTCCAGCTAATCATTGCAAGTATCCCGAGGGCAGCTGAAAGGTACTTCACACTTGGTATCGCAGCGGTGTAGTACTTAAATGCATAAGGCCCAAGCACGAGGGATGCGGGGATTATGGTGACTATTACCCCCATCAGGATATTTGTACCAAGCTCTAATTTTTGCCAAAGGCTGGGACTCAAATTCATTGTACGTTTGATTACCCATCCCCAAAATAAAATTAAAGCCAATGTATAAAGTGGGCCTAACACTCGCAGAAGT
>JAJYFT010000078.1 GCA_021790815.1 Actinomycetes bacterium | reverse complement strand
AGTTGTTCTCTGATCGATTACGATATAACTTTGGAAGACTTTCGGTTTGGGTTTGTGAGGTAGAGTTTATAAAGTGAAAAATTCTGGAATTAATTCAGCCTTTGTTGTAAAAGTTGGATCACTTTTAAATCGACATGTTGAAGAGATTGTAGTTGAATCACGTGGATTTTTGAGTGAAATCGAAAATTCAATTTGTAAAGTAAGAGATGATACGCCTATTATTTTTAACTTTACATTAGAAAATGGCGCAAATGGTGTGGTTGTTAGAGGGAAAATTGTTTCGACCTGGGAAGGCACATGCAGGAGGTGTTTGACCAGGTTAAAAGGGAATATCGAAGCTCAAATTGGGGAAATTTATGTACCCGATCCAGATATTGAAACTGAGTATTTGTTAGAGAACGAAAATGTAGACTTATCTTTTGCAATTAGAGATGCCCTAATTTTGGAACTTCCTCTTGCTCCTTTGTGTAAGATTGATTGCCTAGGTCTATGTTCAGTCTGCGGTGCTGATAGAAATGAATCGCCTTGTCAATGTTATGAAAGCCAAGGTCGTGATGAATTTTCTGCACTGAAGATACTTTTAGACCATAGCGATACCGAATCTGAAAAGGCTAATTAAGAAAAAAGGAAAGATATGGCAGTCCCTAAAAGGAAAACTTCAAAAGCAAAATCACGTCAGCGCAGGGCCTCTAATTGGGTGTTAGAAGTTCCTGCAAGAAGCGTATGTCCTCAATGTGGAATGGATAAATTGCCTCACATCGTGTGCCCTAAATGCGGGCACTACAAAGGAAGAACGGCAGTTGAAGTTTAAGACTGCGATGAAGACAAGCCGAAGTAGTTGATTAATTTTAAGAGGATTTAAGTGAGCGAGCTTCCAATAGCTTTAGACGCAATGGGTGGCGATAAAGCACCTCAAGAGATAGTCGATGGGGCACTTCAAGCATTTCACGAATTTGGCTTGCAGAGCATTTTGGTTGGGAAGAGAGAAGAAGTTGAGCCGCTTTCAGGTGGGGAACTCGAAATTTTTCATGCTAGCGAAGTTATTTCAATGCATGACGATCCTGCTAAAGCGACAAGGTCTAAGAAAGATTCTTCTTTAGTTAGAAGCGCCGAACTTGTTAGAGACTTCAAAGCCAGTGCAATGGTTTCTGCAGGTAATACAGGTGCCGCTATGGCATCAGCTCTATTTAGGATGGGGCGAATTAAAGGGGTAGCAAGACCTGCAATTGCTACAACTCTCCCAATCCCAGGGCACACTCCGACAGTTTTGCTTGATTCTGGTGCTAACGCAGAGTGTCAACCTGAGTGGCTGCTGCAGTTTGCTGAAATGGGGGCAGTTTTTTCAAAAGTTCGCTATGGAATTAAGCGCCCTAAGGTTGCACTGCTTTCAATTGGGGAAGAATCTTCGAAGGGAACACCGCTTGTAAAGAGTACGCACGCAATGATAAAAGAGAAGGCGCAAAGTACCGACCTTTTTGAATTTATTGGAAATGTTGAGGGAAGAGACCTATTAGATGCAGTTGCTGATGTAGTAGTGACCGATGGCTTTACCGGAAACGTTGCACTTAAGACGTTAGAAGGTAGTTTGAAGTTTTTCATGAAGACTCTATTCAACGTCATGCAGACAAATGATGAGTCAAAATCGGCATCAGATATTCTTCTTAAGTACTTACTTCCAGTTGCAAGCGAGCTAGATCCAGATGCAACGGGAGGAGCAATGCTCTTAGGAGTACAGGGAATATGTATTATCTCTCATGGGTCGTCTTCAGCGAAAGCTATAGTGAGTGCACTCAAAGTTGCCGATGAGTTGAGTAAGCACAACATAGTCGACCAACTTAGAGCTGCAGTCTCATAGAGTTATGCTCCGTTTTTTAACCGCAGGTGAGTCACACGGCAAAGCGCTTGTCGTGATAGTCGAGGGTCTTCCATCTGGGTTAGAGGTAAAAAAAGAAGATATATCTGCCGAACTTGGTCGTAGAAGGCTTGGATTTGGCAGGGGACCAAGAATGAGGTTTGAACAAGACGAAGTAACTGTCCTTTCTGGGGTTCGATTTGGTAAATCGCTGGGGTCACCTATAGCGATAGAAATTCTTAATACAGAGTGGCCAAAATGGGAAGTAGAGATGTCAGTTGAAACAGGGGAGTCAAAAAAAATACTGACTACACCTCGTCCAGGTCATGCAGATCTAGCAGGAATGCAGAAGTACAATCTTATTGATGCACGCGATGTTCTTGAGCGCGCTTCAGCCAGAGAAACTGCAGCCAGAGTTGCAGCAGGAAGTGTGGCAAAGGTATTTCTTAAGTCAATAGGAATATCGATTTTAAGTCATGTTGTGTCAATTGGCAGTGTTCGGGTAGATTCAAGTGCTGAGCTACCGAAGTTCGAAGACCTTGAAGTAATTGACGCATCAGAGGTGAGATGCTTTGATGTGAATTTTGAAGATGCAATGGTTAATGAGATTAAAGCTGCAGCGAAAGATGGCGACTCATTGGGCGGGACTGTCGAGGTTGTAGCCTATGGGGTTCCAGTTGGCATTGGGAGCCATGTTCATTGGGACAGAAAGCTCGATGGATTACTGGCACATGCCTTGATGAGCATCCAAGCTGTAAAGGTAGTTGAAATTGGTGAAGGTATCGATATTGCCTTTCGTCGTGGATCTGAGGCTCATGATCCAATTCATTGGGATAAAGAAAACGAAAGTTTTAGACGCTTTAGTCATAATTCTGGCGGTATTGAAGGCGGAATATCAACCGGTGAGCCAATTGTAGTTAGGGCAAGTATGAAGCCACTTGCAACTTTAAATAGACCTGTTCTTAAAACTGTCGATGTCAAAACTAAAGAGGAGACAGTTTCATTCAAAGAGAGAACTGACGTTACTGCTGTCCCAGCGCTAGGTGTCGTAAGTGAAACTATGGTCGCCTTAGTATTAGCCAGTGAGGTTCTCCGCAAGTTTGGAGGCGATAGCATAGGTGAGATTAAGAGCAATGTTGAAAGCTATAAGAATCAACTTAAAACGCAACTGAAAAATTAGCACTAAGTTATATATATGGCTGCCAGGATATTTCTCATTGGAATGCCAGGCTCTGGAAAATCAACCCTTGGAAGTGAACTTGCAAACCTACTTGGCTGGCAATGGCTTGATACGGATTTGGAAGTTGAAAGAGCTAACGGCATGGAAGTAGCTGAAATTTTTGCTTCAAGAGGCGAAGCAGGGTTTCGGTATGAGGAAGAACGTGTCTTAGGTAAGGCAGCGGCAACTATGGAGCCTATTGTTATCTCTGTCGGCGGAGGTGCTGTAGCGGATCCTTTTAGCCGTAGAAGGATGGCTGATTCTGGAACTGTAGTTTGGCTACGAGCAGCAAATGAAACTTTGTTATCAAGGTTAAATGCAAAAGAAGTAGATGCAAGGCCGCTTTTAGTGGGGAATTTAGAAGCGGCGGTAGGAAGACTTTCGACGTTCAGAATGCCACTTTACAATGCGTTGTCTGATCTTACAGTAGACGTTGATGGCCTTAGTGAAAAAGAGGTGCTTGAGGTCCTGTTAGAACAACTTGAAAAATTTGGGATTACGGCTAAAGATAAGAGGGATAATTGGGATGCCTAATTTGGATGTGAGAATAGTCGAGGCGAAAACTTCCAACTCTTCCTCCCAGCTACATATCGGGAGAGGCGCAGTTAAAGTTTTAAACGACCTTTTACCACGCGATGCAAATAAGGCATTGGTAATTACTCAGGAGTGGATTGAAAGAAAACTAGATATTAACCTCGAACACGACTATTTTTTTGTACCAGATGGTGAAGTAGCAAAATCTTTCCAATATGTTGAAAAGGCTGTGAGGGAGATGGCCCAATCAGACTTTCACAGAAACGATCTTGTAATTACTTTAGGGGGAGGAGTGGTTAGTGACTTAGGTGGGTTTATTGCAGCTATATACAACAGAGGAGTTAGAGTTATTCACCTCCCTACTACGCTTCTTGGCCAAGTGGATGCATCAATTGGTGGCAAAACGGGCATTAACTTAAAGGAAGGTAAAAATTTAGTAGGTGCATTTTTACAACCTTCTGCAGTCGTAATAGATCCAAATTTTCTAGAAACGCTCCCTAGACGTGAATGGAACAATGGATACGGTGAGGTTGCGAAATACGAACTAATTGGCGCCGGTCACCTACACGATCTTGATCTTGTTGAGCAGATATTTAACTGCGCGCTGTTTAAATCAAAAGTCGTAGAAGAAGACGAGTTTGAACATACAGGCAAAAGAGCGCTGCTTAACTATGGTCACACACTTGCCCATGCTTTAGAAACTCTTGGATTTGCCGATGAAGGTGGTGGAGAAGCTAGTTCTAAAGAAATATTAAGGCATGGTGAAGCGGTCGGGGTCGGGGTCGTCTTTGCAGCTCAGTTGGCATGTAAGTTAGGGAGAATTGGCGAAGAGAGGTTAGGTGTACACAAAGATGTTGTTGAATCTTATGGACTCTCAACTGAGTTGCCGGATGGGCTGAGTGCGACTGCTGTCATAAGAGTGATGAAACGAGACAAGAAATCCACCGGTAGTTTGGCGTTTGTTCTTGATGGCGAAAATGGAGTTGAACTAGTTCACGACGTAGATGAAAGTGAAGTTTATACTGCGTTACGTGATTTTGGTGCACTAGAGTAGATATAAACATAAGTTTGTTTGGAAATGTTCTATGAGTAAAAAGATTCTACTATTATCTGGTCCCAACTTAAGCGTCTTAGGGCTTAGGGAGCCATCCATATACGGTAAAAATACGTTGAACGACTATATCAATAAAGTGAAAGAAAAAGCCCTAGATTTAGGGATGGAAGCAGACTCATTTCAATCGGATTCAGAAGGTGACCTTGTTACAACTGTGCTTAATGCAAAAGATAAATATAATGGGATCATTATTAACGCTGGAGCTCTTACACATTATTCCTACTCACTTTTAGACGCATTAAGTTACTTTAAGGGTCCTATAATTGAACTTCATATATCAAACCCATTGGGACGTGAGCCTCACAGGCATAAATCAGTAATAGCGAGTAGAGTTAACGGGACAATCGCTGGTTTTGGGCTTTATGGATACGAGCTAAGTGTTATTGCTATATCAAACTTGTTGGAGAGTAATGATTAAAGATTTAAGAGCTATGAGAACAAGTTCTAGGGCAGGAAAGTTGTCTCAGCTGATGGAGAGAGAAGGAATTGGAGGCCTGTTTGTAACTAACCTAAAGAGTATTAGGTACCTGACTGGTTTTTCGGGATCTTTTGCATACGTTGGCGTTAGGAAAAGCGATTCCAAACTCGCAATTGCAACTGATGGGCGTTACGCAATTCAAGTTGTGAAAGAACTAGAGTACAACAGTGTAGAGGCAGATGTTTATGTGGGTAAAGTTCAAAATGGACTTAGTTTTATTAAAAAACATTTAGCAGGAATTGACAGTATCGGTTTTGAGGCTACAAACGTTACCTACTCAATGTTGCAAATGTTACAAAAAAGTTTTGAGCCGCAGAAATTAGTTCCCGCCAAGCCTCTGATTGAAGAACTTCGACTTATTAAGGACTTAGGTGAAGTCGATAGAATTCACATGGCGGCTTATATCGCAGATCAAGCGTTTAAAAAAGTCTTACCAAAGTTTAAACCTGGAGCCAAAGAGAGTGATATAGCAGCTCTGCTTGACTATGAAATCAGACGATTTGGAGCTAGCGGGAATTCGTTTGAAACTATATTAGCTTCTGGTGAAAATGGTGCACTACCTCACGCCAAACCTTCCGATCGAGTTTTGAGTGAGGGAGATTTAGTTGTTTGTGATTTTGGTGCCACTTTTGATGGATACGCATCTGACATGACAAGGACCATTAGTGTTGGTAGGGTGCGGAGCAAAACATTGAGGGAGATATACGCTATAGTACTTGAGGCTCAACTTGCAGGATTAAGAGAAGTTAAACCGGGAGCTACAACTACTAAAGTTGATAAAGCTTCGAGAGATATAATAGTGAATGCAGGTTATGGTGACAAGTTTACCCACTCAACTGGACACGGAGTTGGATTAGACATTCACGAGTTGCCTTATGTGGCAAGTAGAGGGGCTGTGAAATTAGAGGAAGGCATGGTCGTGACAGTTGAACCAGGTATTTATATAAAGGATTTAGGCGGCGTTAGAATTGAAGACACTGTGGTTGTAACAACTGATGGCAATATGCCGTTAACGAGTTCGGGCAAGGAGATTTGATTTGGTATCACTTTCAACAAATGATTTAAAAAATGGAATGGCTCTTCAGTTGTCTGAAGGACTATTTACAGTTATTGAGTTCCAACATGTAAAGCCAGGGAAAGGCGGAGCTTTTGTCAGAACTAAGCTTAAAAATGTTAGGACAAAAGGCGTTCTTGAGAAAACATTTAGGGCTGATGAAAAAGTCGAACAAGCTCTAATAGATAAATCTCAAATGCAGTACTTGTACCGTGATGGGAATCAGATTGTGTTTATGGATAATGATACTTATGATCAATTGTCTGTTGATGTTGATTCGCTGAGTGAAGTTACATCTTATCTAAAAGAAGGAGATTCCGTGAGTCTTCAGCGTTATGGTACTGAAATAATTGGAGTCGAACTCCCGGCGGCAGTGGATCTAATTGTTGCAGACACTGAACCCGGAATTCAAGGCGATAGAGTCTCAGGTGCAAAAAAACCAGCCACACTAGAGACAGGCTTAATTATTCAAGTGCCACTATTTGTTAACCCAGGTGACAAAGTAAAAGTAGACACAAGATCTGGAGAATATCTAACTCGAAGTTAAGAGTTAAGAGGTAGACATTTGGAAGAGAAAGGTCGAAGACTTTCGCGTGAGAGAGCATTACTGGTTTTGTACAGAGACGAGTTGTTAAAGAACTTGGAGAGTTCTGAAAATGTCGATCACAGTCTCGATGAGCTTCTTGATGACTATGCACGTTTAATTGTAAATAGTTACAATTCGAACTGTGAAGAAATTGATGAACTTATTGTGGGCACAGCACGTGAATGGGGAATTGAGCGAATGCCCGAAGTTGACAGAGCAATTCTTCGAATTGCTGTAACTGAATTGCGCCTTGGGAATAAAATTCCTACTGCAGTTATTTTGTCTGAAGCAGTTGAAATAGCAGATATCTATTCAAAAGAAGATTCAAAGAAGTTTATAAATGGAGTACTAGCTGCAATTGCAGCAACTGTGAGAAAATAGTAGATCATTTATTGGAATAGAAGTGTTTGAGAGTTCTATTCAGTTGAAGGGGTGATTGATATCATAGGATTTGTTCGACCCAGTTTTTCGTCTAAAATACACTCAAAAATGGAGCAAGATTCTGAATATTTTCATTGGGTTGAACTGTTTTAGGTAATAAACAAAATTTTAATTTCGAAAAAGACAACCTTGCTAGGAATTTCAGAGAAATAGTTCATTAAATCGGTACTCGAAAGTAGTTAATCCAAATATTAAATTTCAGAAAATGGGAGTAAATTTAACGGTTTCAAAGCGGGTGAAGCTATTAAATCATTGCACAAATCGCTCAAATTTCCACTAAGTAGATATTTGCCTAAGTGAGCTTAATGTACAAAGTTTGAAAGAAATGTGAAAATGACACCATTAGTGATTAAAGTAATCACCTAAAGTGCCGATGCTAGTATAGATTTTGAAGTGAAGTGTGATTTCATGCCATACAGTGGGTATGCAGTGTTTTTCGCGCTTTTATAGAGTTTTTAGCTTAAGTACACTCAGTATGTGTCGATATACTTAGAGTGAGAAAAGTTGCAAAACTTAGGAGAAAACTATCAGCATGGGTCATAGTCGCCATTCTCTTTCTTTTAGCTCTTATACTAATCAGTTTGAATCTTACTCAGACACATCTTGAGTCTGCTTCATTAACAAATTCAGCACAAGTCAGACCAACTTATATGAGCAATATTTCAACTGGGAAAATTAATATCCATCCCAAGAGTCAAAGTTTAAGCTCTACTTCTGTATCATCATCTACATCAACTACTCAAGGAGTATCGAGTACAACTTCTACTACTAGTGCACCAGTCGTAACGAGTGTTCCTAGTACAACATCAACTTCACCTACGAGTTCTACTTCTACGTCAACTACTGTTAATCAAGGTAATGTAGCAAGTGAACCTATGAAAGATCTCGGAATTCAACCAGCTACGCTAACACAAAGTGAATGGGATAGCCTTTTAAATCTCGCGCAAAGCGCTGGAGTTAATGTAATATCATTTGATCTTAATTGGGCAGCGTACGAGCCAAATGGACCTCAACCAGCAAATGAATGGACAAACTTGGATGCATTTGTCAATGACGTTATATCTCGCCACCTAATGATCAGGATTCAATTAGTTGGTATGCCTGACTGGGCACGTAGCGCAGGAGAACCAAGTAACTCTACTGCACCTTGGTTGGCTCCTTCAACGCCGAGTGAGTTAAGTTCATGGTCTAATTTTGTGTCAAGAGTTGCTAGTCATTTTGGTTCGAAAGTGACCTACTATGAAATTTGGAATGAAGAGAACGAACAGAGCTTTTTTAGCCAAGGTCCGAACCCAAGTGAGTATGCTAATCTGCTTGAAGCTAGTTATGTCTCAATAAAGGCAGCCGCTCCTAGTGCTCAGGTTGTTTTTGGTGGAACAAGCAGAAACGATGTTGGGTTTGTCTCTGCTGTTTATTCCGCAATAAATTCACAGTTTCCTTCTTTGGCAGTCAGTGACCACCACTTCTTTGATATCTTAGGTGTTCACCCCTACAGTGGAGATAGAGCCCCAAATGCAGTACTTTCTTCCTGGGTCTACCAAGACCAATGGGGAACTATGGATGAGAACTACACAGGGTTTATTCTGCTACATAATTTGATGGCTGCTAATGGTGAAGGCTACAAGCACATTTACATTACTGAATTTGGTTACAATACCGTTGCTTGGAATAGTTTTGGTCCAGTATCTGATTCGTTAAGAGCTTCATATCTTACGCAGGCATTTTCACTTGCAGCTAACACTGGATATGTGGATGCAATTTCATGGTACTACTTTTATCCAACCGCTTGGAATCCTTCCTCTTGGACATTGCTCCAAGGATCATATCCAAACTGGCAGCAAACTCAGACGTTTCAGGCGTTAGTTAACGTCCCTGGATAAGATATTCGGAATTAAATAAACTGCCTATATAAATAAGTCATAGCATCTATAATGATGATAAGATGACGGCTCGCTTAAAAATATCAATACTGCTAATAGTAATTATTAGTCTTGTGGTAACTTTAGCGTATCTTAAAGGTAACCCCACGCATCAAAAGGCGACTTCTAGTACGACGACATCGACAACTACAACAGACGCGATTCCGACTATCCCTCAAGAGGTGTCACATTTCCAAAAAGACGTAAGTATCTTCCCGGAATTTTTCAATACTAGTGAAATCAATAATCTCTTAGATTTGGCAGCTAAAGCGAAGGTGCAGGTCATTTCAACTGACGTAAACTTTGAAACAATTGAACCTCAAATAAAAGCCTATTCTTGGTCGAATCTGGATAGTTTTGTAAGACTTGTTTTAGCGAAGGGTTTTAAACTCAAATTTCAGCTAGAGGGATTTCCTGATTGGGCAAGAGATCCAAATCGAAGTCCAGTTTCTGTTGAGCCTTGGCTTGTCCCTACGAGCCAAAATGAGTTGTCTAATTGGTCTAAGTTTGTCAGAGCAGTTGTATCTCGTTATAAAGGAAAGATCGAGTATTACGAGATTTGGAATGAACCGAACATTGAGAGTTTTTTCCAACCTTTTCCTGATCCTGCAATATATTCAAATCTGTTAGAAGCAAGTTACAGTGTAATTAAGTCTGTTGATCCAAATGCCCAAGTTATGTTCGCCGGTTTAAGTAGGAACGACTTAGGTTACTTAAATACCTTTTATCAAGCAACGAGTCAAAGGTTTGGATTACAGGCTAAAGAGGATCATTTCTTTTTTGATATATTAGGAGTTCATCCGTACTGTTCAAGCAGATCGCCAGAGGTTAATGACCCACAATATACTTACAATGATGGTTTTGGAATAATGAATGAAAACTTTTTAGGATTAATCGACCTACATCAAGTTATGGCGAGTTTTGGTGATGGTGCAAAGCATGAGTACATCAGTGAATTTGGCTATACCACCTCTGGATATGTAGGATTTCCGGCAATTTCAGATACACTTCGTGCAAGTTATTTGCATGAAGCCTATGATCTTGCCTCTTCAATAACTTACGTAGATGGTCTTTCTTGGTATGCATTTGAGCCAACGCCCTACGTTGCAGATGGTTGGTCAATTCTTTCGAGCGCAAGCAGTGGATTTCAACCGACTGCTACCTATGCCGCATTGGTAAGCGCCCCATAAGGTAAAGATGCAGATTTAGGTTAATTTAAGTGAATAAATTACGTAGGACTTGTGAGCGAATAAAGTGAGCAAACAAAAAAAGGGGGAAATGAATTGTGTTGTGCTGTTCTATCCAAGATGTCAACCATGTCGTTTGAGCGAAAAGGAGCGTAACCTCTTTCTGAGAGAGGGGTCAAGATACCTCGGTTCTTATTTCTGACGTGTCCGTCCGACGGGTCTGTTCGGGGATTGTTGATTCCAGGACTCCTGACATAGAGCTAAAGGCATCACAAATAAATCATCTTTAACTAGGGAAAATATCTTATAATAGCTGATTATTTGTTATGGAATGTTAGATAATAAAGGGTGCTAATAGATGATATTAAGGCT
>JAJYFT010000077.1 GCA_021790815.1 Actinomycetes bacterium | reverse complement strand
TTTGGTCGATACCCTCGGTTTCATCAAATTTAATGGCATAGGAATGAATAAAATACATGTAACTGGACTGTTCTAAATCATTAAAAAGAGTGCTTCTATCAAGGATATTCAGTTGACTCCACTGCATGTGAGGCAGCTTGACATCTCCTTCAATTTTTACACTTCTTCCTTTTAATACTTTAAGCCCTTCACTCAACGGATTCTCCTCTGAACCATCAAAAAGCATTTGCATACCTACGCATATTCCTAAAAACGGGATTTCTCTAGATATTGAGTCATATACTAGTTCGTCCAATCTACTTTCCTTTAGTGCTCTCATGCACGATCCAAACGCACCAACACCAGGAAGAACCACTCCTGTAACTTCTTTTGCCTCATCTAGTGAGCTAACCAATTCAGCATCTCCGCCAACTTTTAACAAAGCTTTCTGGGCTGATCTCAAGTTACCAATTCCATAGTCTATGACGGCAATCAATTGATAGCACCTGGCACTAAAGATTACCGTTGAAAAAAATACTGTCGGCCATACTAGCCATTAAGATTTCTTGCGTCTAGGAAAAGGAATTTTATCAAAGTGAACCCTTCGTAGATGGAATTGAGTCACCTTCAATCTCTACTGCTTCCTTCAAGCTTATTGCAACTGCCTTAAAGGTGGCCTCTAGGATGTGGTGGGTATTTTTTCCTTCAACATACCGTATATGAAGGGTAATTCCTGCTTCTTGAACTAACGCTCTAAAAAATTCCTCAGCCAGCTGAGGTTCAAATGGAGGTTCACCAAGCGCAAACACGTCTGGCACGAACTCGACTTTATAGCTCAAATACGGACGACCCGAGATGTCAAGAGCAACTTCGATCAATGCTTCATCCAACGGAACTAGTTTGTTCGAAAATCTCTTTATCCCTGCCTTGTTACCAATCGCCTCTTTTAGTGCCTTACCAATGACTATTCCAACGTCTTCTACAGTGTGATGAGCGTCAACAACTAAATCACCCTTTGCTATGAGCATCCCAGACATGCCACCATGTTTGAAAAGCTGAGACACCATATGATCAAAAAAAGGTAGTCCTGTAGAAATTGTAAGTTCCCCACTGGCAAGTCTTAGCTCTAATTGCACATCTGTTTCTGCAGTTTGTCTATCTATCTTTGCGCTTCTAGTTTCTACCATGTCTTTACTTACTTTCGTCGATAATTTCTGCAAGAGACGTCAGAAAAACTTCATTTTCCAATCTCGTTCCGACACTCACTCTTAAACAACCTTCTAGCCTAGGCCAACTTGAACAATCACGAATTAAAATTGACTTTTTGACCAAACTCTCCCATACAATTTTAGGGCTCATATTGGGCCTGAAAAGTATGAAATTTGATTCACTTGGAAATACTTCAACACCCATATTTTCTAAACCATTTATTAGGTTTCCCCTATCTTCTTTCATGAGCGCTACTCTTTCCAGCATCTCTTGCTCATAGTTAAGAGCAGCAATTCCAATGCGTTGTGTGAGTGAATTTAAGTGATAAGGAAGAACTGTATTGAAAAGTTCAGCCGCAATAGAACTACTACTCAAGCTATAGCCTAAACGTAACCCCGCCAGCCCCCAAGTCTTAGAAAACGTTCGGATGATGACAAGGTTATCGTACTCCTTCAAAAGTTCAACAAAATTAAACTCAGCAAACTGAACATACGCCTCGTCAACGACCACGATGCCAGAAAACATCTCGAGCGTTCGTTTTACGACTTCATAAGACTCTAAATTCCCCGTCGGGTTGTTGGGAGAACAGAAAAATATTATTTTAGGCTCAGACCTATCAAGAATCTTGACAATCTCATCTTCATCTACCTGAAAGTTTGCATTCCTTTCACCCACTATTAAACTTGCTCCAGCAATCTTTGAAATATGGCTGTGAAGAGCGTAGGTTGGCTCAAAGACTACAACTTCATCACCACTCGAAACAAAACTAAAAAGAAGGGTTTGGATCACTTCATTTGAGCCATTCGCGCAGAAAACATTGTTTACGTTACATGAGTGGTAATCTGCAATAGCTTGTCTGAGGTCGACCGCATTGCGATCTGGATATCTATTCAAAGAAGCGTCCTCAATAGCTTTTTTAACGTCTTCAATGAAACCTAGTGGAGCAGAGTACGGTGACTCATTCGTATTAAGTCTTATGTCAACATCAACTTGTGGTGAGTGGTAGGTAGAACTCAATCTGGCTTCCTTGCGAGATTCCAAGCCACTTCTTTTTTTGGTCACCCTCGCCTCAGTTTAAACTTGGAAGGATTTGAACTACTCTTAGGATCTAACTCCTTAACCTCTGAAACTCTCATCTTCACCGCCTGAGAGTGAGCGTGGAGACCTTCTGCCAAAGCAATCTCATCGATTAAAGGTGCTACGCGGTTAATTGCCTCTTGACTGATGGATACTGCGTGAGAATGCCTCAAAAAGTCATTTACAGACAGAGCTGAAGCGAATTTTGCAGTTCTAAACGTAGGGAGAACATGATTTGGGCCTGCCAAATAGTCGCCAACTGCCGCACAAGCAAGATTACCAACAAAAACAGCTCCCGCACTATCGACCATGCCAACCATTAGTTCAGCATCCTCACATAAAAGTTCAAGATGCTCTGGAGCCACCTCATTAGCAACCTTCATAGCTTCCTGCTTTGATGCCACTAAAACGCAGTATCCTCCTGAATTTAACGTTGCTACTATCTCATTTTTCCTTGGAGCACTCTCTACCAACATCTCAATCGCCGAGTCAACTGCATCGGCAACTTCTGGCTGCCAAGTAATGAGCCACGCAAGTCCATCGGGACCGTGCTCTGCCTGGACAATTACGTCAATTGCCGCCCATTCACTTGGTACAGATGCATCAGCTACGACAACTACCTCAGAAGGTCCTTGAAACGCTGAAGGGACTCCAACCGTTCCTGCAACCATCCTCTTTGCAATTGATACATATCTGTTGCCTGGACCTACGATAACATCCACTGGTTCAATAGATTCAGTTCCATAAGCCATAGCCCCGATAGCTTGAGCACCACCGATTGCATAAACTTCATCTATGCCGGCAATTGCAGCCGCAGCTAGTGTCGGCGCGCTTACCCTTCCATCCTTATCTGGCGGGACACATAGAACGAGTGACGGCACACCTGCAACTCGTGCAGGAAGTGAGCACATTAAAACACTAGAAGGGTACTTTGCCCTGCCTCCTGGCGCATAAAGACCTGCCCTTGAGACAGGTCGGCTGAGATGCTCAACTTTGATGCCTTTTCTCTCGTAGAGACCTGGGGTTATGAAAGAGTGCTCATGAAAAGCTACAATTGACTCTCTTGCCTCCTCAAGTGCATAGCGCAACTCATTAGATATTTCGTCTAGCGACCCATTTATTTCGCTTTCTGGGACCCTTAACGATCTAAGTTTTACGCCATCAAACTTAGACGTCAAATCTAGAATAGCGCTATCTCCCTCATTTTTCACGCGCTCTAATATATCTCTAACACTCTTTAACGGACCTTCGTCATCGAGTATAGGTCTTGGGAGTACATCTTTAAGATTTCCTCTATATTCTCTAAGGTCTAATCTGTGAAGCATCGGTGAATGCTATCTTAATAGAATTTTTATACCTATGTTAACGTAGTAACTATGACTGGAGGGGAGGAGCCATGCAATATACATCAAAAAACGTTTGCTACATTGCTATCTCGAAGAACGTCGTGAAATCTTCAATCCCTTGTATTGAGATATCATCTCGACTTCTTTTTTGCCAGCTTTCTTTGTAAATTGAGAAAATTTGAGACGTTACGGGTTCATTCCTCCTCGGCCATACTTTCAGACCATTTTCAACGTAACCCAACTTTTGAGACACCTTAATTGAAGCTATATTATCAAGATAAGAGTCAGAACGAGCTTCGTTAGCTTTCAGACCCCTAAATGCGAACTCAAGCACAATCGCTCTCATTTCAGTTCCTAAACCTCTATTTTGAAACTTTTGCGATAACCAAGAATGCGTAGTTACAACCCTCGTTATACTGAAATCATCTGCCGAAAGCGACTGAAGTCCAATGATGTCTCCGTCGAAAATTACTGAAAACGATACCCTCCAACTCTTAGGATTACTCTCTGCCCTTTCACGCCAAATGGCCTTAAGGAGGCTCCTTTCTAACTCAGGCGTCTTCAGATCTGTCCAAGGATTCCCAAAAGGCATTGTCTCAGGATCGTGAATGCCCTCTCTTGCTCTCTTTACCAATGACTCCAAATCTTCGTCATTTACAATTCTCAAAGAAATCAACTTCGATGATAGCACCACATTATAAAGTGGCCAATACTCATAAAGCCCCATTATCCCAGGCCTCTTGATTTTGCAAGAGCTTCATTTGCCAACTGCCCACTATAGGTACTTGAAAACGCTTCTGCTCCATTTTGTGATACAACCACAAAATATAACCAATTCCCACTCGCAGGATTCAGGACTGCACTTAAGTCATTAACCCCTACAGTTGAAATAGGAGTAGGCGGTAGTCCGGGGTAAAGATATGTATTATATGGTGAGTTAATTTTTAATTCATTTAATGTAGGAGCTCTTGAGGGATCACCAATTGCGTATCTAACTGTTGAGTCCATTTCAAGTTTCATCCCCAGGTTAAGTCGGTTAAATATCACTCGTGCAACCTTAGGTCTGTCGGTCTCCAAACCGGCTTCTTCACGAACAATTGAGGCAACAATAACTGTCTGGTAAGCACTTAAACCATTTGAAGGTGTTTGAGTTAGACCAGCAGCTTGAGCATCATGATTAAAAACACTAATCATTTGATTAATAAGAGTTGAGTATGATTCATTCGGCGTAACATCATAATTTGAAGCACCTAAAAGTCCTTCAAGCGAGTTAACTGAACTAGGTTCATATGGTGACCGTATTACACCACTATTCACAGCTGAAAGAAAGCCGCTAGCAGATTTACCAGGAATATTGCCAACTCGAACCGCAATTTGATTTACACTCAGTCCAGGAGGGACTATCAACGTAAACCTATCAGGACCTTTTTTTATCAAGCTATACAAGTCTGGAAATGACGTTGGTTTAAAAAATGTATATGTTCCAGGGTTCAAAGGAGGAGGGGTGTACAAATGCAGATACAGCTTAAAGGCAAATTCAGACCTGATTACGCCTTCGTTTTTTAGGTACGATGTAAGGCCAGAAAGTGTTTCGCCTTGCTTGACGACAATTTGAACTTGAACTTTGGAACTAGGTGAATTACTTGCCCAGTCAAAGTAAAAGTATCCACAAATTAGAATTAATACTGCTGCAACTGCTACGAATACCTCTACCAGCTTCTTGCGCCTCCTACTCTTAACTGCACTCAAACTCTTAATTGACTTAGGGCCCTTAAACTCTTTTTCTTCACTCATCTACTTACCATTTGTACTCTCAAGATACGACTCTAGCAAAACAGTCGCAGCTAACATATCAATTCTGTCTCTCTGCTTCTTTTCCTTTATCCCGAGTTCTTTAAGTGCATTCTTCGCAATCTTGGTTGTATATCTCTCATCAAAAACCTCAACTGGAATTTGGGTCGATGCTCTAAGAAGTTCGCAAAGTTTAACCGACTCCTCAGCCTTAACGCCAGATGCACCTGACTCTAAGATTGGATGACCTATTATAATTTTCGAAACATTTCGTGAATTTGCAATTTCTACTATTTCTTTGACAACTGATTCAAGAGAGCTAACTCTAATTACATCAAGAGGTAGAGCCACTGTTCCATCGAAAGAACTAATAGCCAATCCAACGCGCTTACTCCCTGGATCAACACCAAGCACTCTTCCACCTTTATTCTCGCCACTACTCAATTACGGCTCTCACATCTCAAATAACTCTTCACATTAAACCGTCACAACTTCAAAATATCTAACATCAAATTTTGTAAGTAACACTAGTGAAGTCATCTTATAGATTTTTCCCCGCAACATTTGAACCAAGTTGACGAGCTTGAGTGATTTTCGAAAGTGCGTTATTCATGCTATTCAAATCAATTTTTAACTTTTGGACATTAGACGCTGAACCATCGTGATAACACGAAATTGCTGCTCCATAAAGGTCTGAGTAGCCATTTGCTAAGTCAAGTGTCATAGGTTCGTAGGGAGTGGGTAAGTTTCCATTGGCTGATTGAACGTCGTCACCTAGCACCACACAATCTGTTTTAGCAGAAGCTGTATCGCCTCTGCCTATTGCAGCCTTTACAACAGAAACATCGTGAAATATCAAGTTTGCCGAAGCGGTAAACCCCGTTTGAGAAGCCCATCCATTAACTCTATCCTTCATAGGTCCAGAAAGGTAGGATTCACATGAAGTCATTATCAGCCCTACGAATAGGAATAAAACTGCAATTCTCATAGAACTTTCACAATTGAGTAGTTTTTCTTCCCTACTTTTATTACTATGTATTTACCAAGATAAGGTTTTATCTCACTTATTTTTGTACCCAAGGAAAGGTCCTTATTTTCATTCAGCATCAGTCCTTTTTGAGTTATTAGCCTTCCCACTTCAGATTTCGACTTAACGACTCCAAATGATACCAAAAAACTGTCAATACTTTCAATTTCACGAGCTCTCAGATCTTTAAAGTTGACAGAAATACCGTTAAGCTCCACCATTAAGAGTTCGAATACATCATCACTTAACTCCTCGAATGGAGCAGTTCCAAAAATCGCATTCGATGCTGCTTGAACGTTTTCAGCGATTTCTTTTCCGTGTACATTCTTTACCACTTCATAAGAAAGTCTCTTGTGAGCAATTCTATCTTTTGGCCTAGTAGTAGATTCTTTTTCGATGCTTTCAATTTCATCCACCGTTAAAAATGTGAAATACTTCAAAAACGTTATAACGCTCAAGTCATCGATATTAATAAAGTATTGATAGAGTTCAAAAGGTCGAGTAAGCTCTCCATCAAGCCAAACGGTACCAGTAGAAGACTTACCGAATTTAGTACCATCTGGTTTAACTACCAGTGGAGTGGTAAGTCCGAATACTTTCTCATCACCACACGATCGTCTAATAAGATCTAGTCCTTGTGAAATATTTCCCCACTGGTCTGAAGCGCCACATTGCAAAGTACAGTTTTCAGTTCTATAGAGGTGTAAAAAGTCATAGGCCTGTAGCAGCATATAGGAAAACTCAGCATAACTTATACTTTGATTCTCCTCGCTTACCCTTCGGTGGACAGATTCTTTTGCTAGCATCTGATTTACCGTCGCTAGGCGACCTACGTCACGCAAATAAGCAACTACATTCATGTCCTTCCACCAACTAAGATTATTGCAAACGGTTATCTTTTCATCTGTTGTTAGCTCAAAGTTGTTAAGAATTCCTTCAAGTTGAGTTGAGATTTTCTCGACATTACTCATTACCTGGCTTTCTTCTATTATTGGTCGCTCAGTCGCTCTTCCAGAAGGATCACCAATCAACGCAGTCGCACCGCCTAAAACAACAATTGGTTTGTGACCGAACTTCAAAAGTTGGATAATTAACATAATCTGGAGAAGATGGCCGACGTGAAGACTATGAGATGTTGGATCAAAACCTATATAGAAAGTTATTGGTTCTATTTCACCTGCATTGAGCCGTTTAATCAATCCCTCGTCACTAATGTGATAGATAAGATTACGACGTATCAGCTCATCGTAACAACTACTCACTCTAGTTATTTACCTCTGAGCACAAGTTATCACGACTTTCATTCATATGTATATATTAAACTAAGAATAGCCGGTGAATTTTCGCTCACCTTGACTATGCTGGCTGATGCCATGATTTTACTCTTTATGAGTTACTATTCACACTCCAAGACCCTAAATTTGAATCTACTATGACTAGATAATTTAGCTTTAAAAATGATCTAACTTGATAACCTACGTCAATCGAACTAAACTCAAAAAATAATGTATCCAGGAACCTACGCAATAACTGATCCAAACAAACTTGCAATTATTATGGAGCCAACTGGGCGTAAAATAACGTACAAAGAACTTGACTCTTATTCAAATAAAATTGCCCACCTGCTTAGAGAAAAAGGAGTAAAACCTGGTGATGTAATCGCCATCTTTACAGAAAATATCCCTGAATTTCTTTTTGTTGCATGGGCCGCTCAAAGATCTGGGCTTTACTATACAGCAATAAGCAGCAGATTAAGTCACGAAGAGGTTTCATACATTGTTAATGATTCTGGTGCGAAGGCATTTTTCACCTCACTCGATAAAGCTGGCGTTGCAAATCAAGCACTTGCTGACTGCCCAAATGTCAAGTCAAAATATGTTGTTAACGGAGAATTCGAAGGATTTCTGTCACTTCCTGAAGAAATAGTATCCATGCCTAGCACAAAAATTAAAGATGAAGTCGAAGGGTGTGACCTTCTATACTCTTCTGGTACTACAGGCAGACCAAAAGGAGTAAAACTCCCAATAAAGTTTACCGAGATTGGCACAGCCATTTCAGTGCAGATGCTTCTAGGTGGTCTTTACGGGGCAAATTCCAACTCAATCTACCTGTCCCCTGCCCCTCTTTACCATGCTGCTCCACTTCGTTTTACAATGGCGATGCAGAGAATTGGTGGAACATCAATAATAATGGAGCATTTTGATCCAATTGGGTACTTAAAGTTAATTGAGAAATATCATGTTACTCACACGCAGGTAGTCCCAACTATGTTTGTAAGGCTACTAAAGCTAGAGGAGAGTGCACGCAATGAGTATGACGTGTCATCGCTTCGATACGTGATACATGCAGCTGCACCATGCCCTGTCCCAGTAAAAAAGGACATGATTAATTGGTTTGGTCCCGTTTTGTATGAATACTATGCAGGAACTGAAGGAAATGGATTCGTTTCAACTGATTCCTACGATTGGCTTAAACACGAGGGGTCAGTCGGAAGGCCTCTTCTTGGGAAAATCCACATCTTGGACGAAAATTCAAATGAACTTGAAACCGGCGTCGACGGCATAGTTTATTTCGAGGGTGGTAATAACTTTGAGTACCTCAACGACAAGAAAAAAACGGCAGAGTCAAGAAGCAAGCAAGGTTATTCTACCTTAGGTGACGTTGGGCACCTCGATAGTGACGGTTTTCTATACTTAACGGATCGACTCTCTTACATGATCATTTCAGGTGGGGTTAACATCTACCCACAAGAAGTGGAGAATTTGCTTGTCACGCATCCTAAAGTTTTAGACGTTGCTGTGTTTGGAATTCCAGATCCGGACTTTGGCGAACAAGTTAAAGCTGTAGTGCAACCTCTCGACATGTCAGACGCATCAAAAGAACTAGAAGAGGAGCTGATCTCATTTTGTAAATCACACTTAGCATCATTTAAATGCCCAAAAAGTGTTGACTTTGAGGCAGAACTTCCACGTCATCCAACGGGAAAACTTTATAAACGACTACTCGTCGATAGGTATAAATCGGCGGGACAGCCAGCGATCAACTAGATGGCCCATCCAGCACACGCTGGCATGTACCCCGCCATCTTTTGCTCAACTGTAAACGTAGAGCGATCTTAAATTATTTTATAACTAATAATCGGTAATTTCTCAGCAATTCTTAATATTTTATTTTGCGTTGAGTTTACTAAACTTTCAAGAAGCTAGAACATTCAAATTATATTCTGAGCCCAAAGTTAAAAACTACTGTGGATTTAGCTCACTCTTAACTCTTTTAGGCTCTTGAGGCCATGATGAGATTGGAATTGCTCAAGTTCTTCGACAAGCTTCCAGGGGAAACGCGGGTCTATAAAATTATGAGTTCCAACTGCCACGGCGTCAGCCCCTGAATAAAAAAAATCTAGTGCAGTTTTTAGATCCTTAACTCCTCCAACGCCAATTATGCCGATATCTTTATATCTCTCTCTCACCTGAGACACGATTTTCAAGGCAACTGGGTGTAAAGCGTCATAAGAAATACCTCCACTTTTAGCTCCCAGTAAAGACTTTCCGCTTTTATCAAGAGCAGTTCCAGCTAGAGTATTTGTTAACGTCAAACTTGAAGCACCTCCTGATATTGCAGCTTCTGCAATTTCTAGAAGATCAGACACTTGGGGAGAAAGCTTTACCCAGAGATCGATATCAATCGTGACTTCTTTTACAGCTCTTATCAGGCTATTTAGCAAATCGGCATCTTGAGAAAACATTTTCTTATTGGCAACATTAGGGCAGCTTGCATTAATTTCAATTGCTTTTACAGTACTCCTGTCTTCCTCAAGCATTACTTGAAGTTCCTTAATTGTCTCTACGTAGTCTTCTATAGAAAAACCAAAAATTGAAACGACCGTAGTCACATTTAGCCTTTTGCAAGATTTATACCAGTTCTCATACCACCCCTTTACCCCCTCATTTTGAAGCCCGACACTGTTTATCATCCCCCCATTTATCCCTAGCATTCTGGGAGGTTCATTCCCAGCATAAGGATCTTTGGATAGAGACTTAACAGTCACCGCTCCCAAGGTCGATAGATCTCCGTACGCACTCAACTCGGTACCATGCCCAGAGCAGCCTGCAGCGGTAATAACTGGTGAACAAAGCATTGAATTGCCAACCTTGAGGTTCATTCTATCTATTGTTGAATCAATTTCCGTTCTGTGTTCATTCATACTGTGTTCATTCATCTGTGTTCATTCATCTGTGTTCGTTCATACTGGATAAGTTGACCATGCCTTAATTCATGCAACGTTTCTCTGCCAAGAATTAAAGAGCAAACTGTACCTTCCATTTTTCTTTATAAGTTCATCGTGACTTCCAAGTTCAA
>JAJYFT010000076.1 GCA_021790815.1 Actinomycetes bacterium | reverse complement strand
GAAAGAATGGAAGCAGTACTCGAAGATCCATACATTCTTTTTGCTGGATCAAAGATTTCAGCTGTTAGAGATCTACTTCCCATATTAGAAAAGGTTATGCAATCAGGGAAATCGTTAGTAATCCTTGCAGAAGATGTTGAAGGTGAAGCTCTAGCTACTTTAGTAGTAAACAAAATTAGAGGAGCTTTTAAGTCCATTGCTATTAAAGCTCCTGGCTTTGGTGAAAGACGTAAAGCAATGCTTCAAGATATTGCAATCCTAACTGGAGGTCAAGTTATTACTGAAGAGGTCGGGTTAAAGCTTGAAAATGTAACTCTAGATCTTCTAGGAACCGCAAGAAAAGTTGTTGTAACGAAAGATGAAACAACTATTGTTGAAGGTGCTGGACTAGATGAGGATGTAAAAGGAAGAATAAATCAAATAAAAGCTGAGATAGAGAACACAGACTCTGATTACGATAGGGAAAAACTTCAAGAGAGACTAGCAAAGCTATCTGGTGGAGTCGCAGTTATTAAAGTTGGAGCGGCAACTGAGGTTGAACTCAAAGAGAAGAAGCACAGAATTGAAGATGCAGTTTCAACAACGAAAGCTGCAATTGAAGAGGGAGTTGTTCCAGGTGGAGGTGTTGCTCTACTGAGATCTCAAAAGAGCATCTTAGACCTTATTGAAAAGCTTGAAGGAGATGAAGCTACTGGTGCTTCAATTGTTGCTCGGGCGGTGGAAGAACCGATTAAGCAGATTGCGACAAATGCAGGACTTGAAGGCGGAGTGGTTGTTGATAAAGTGAAACACCTTTCAAAACCAAACGAAGGTTTGAACGCAGCTACCGGTGAGTATGAAGATCTTGTTGCGGTTGGAGTTATCGATGCAACAAAGGTTACACGGTCGGCTCTTCAAAATGCTGCTTCAATTGCTGCACTTTTTCTAACTACTGAAGCAGTCATTGTGGACAAACCAGAAGAAAAAAGTTCTATGATGCCGCCAGGAGGAATGGAAGATTACTAAGAAAAAGGGCGCTTTTATAAGCGCCCTTTTTTATATTTATCATTTACTGGGTTGGTCGAGACGTTTTAAAGAGAAACTCTTTGTGCTTAAACGAACTGAAATTAAAATGTTAATGGAAATTATTAGTATTTTCATGAATTATGCCATTAACAGTTTTAAATAGCTTTAGTCCAACGAAGTTAGGCCAAATAATTAGAGTGTGCAATTAATCTAGTCCAAGTAAGGACTTACCACCAAACAACCGTTATGACCGCCAAAACCAAATGAATTTGACAAGATAGGTTTCGGTTCGTATTTAAAGTCATTAGATGTGACTATATTTAGCTTGACCTCAGGATCTACATTTGCAAGTCCAATTGTGGGCGGAATTACCTTATTTTTAAGAGTCAATATACATGCCAAAGCTTCGAGTGCGCCAGCGGCACCCAACGCATGGCCAGTCACTCCTTTAATGGATGTTACTGGTAGGGATGGAGATTCTTGAAATAAAGACGAAATAGCATTGGCTTCAGCTCTGTCGTTTAACGGCGTGGAAGTACCATGTGCATTTATGTGACCAATGTCGCTTAGCTCAAGAGAGGCATCCATAATGGCATGCTTCATGCATTCGGTTGCACCTGAACCTGTTGGATCAGGTGCGGTCATGTGATTTGCGTCTGCAGTTGATGCAGCACCACTTATGATTGCGTGAATCTCCGCACCTCTGCTTAAAGCATGTTCAAGGCTTTCGAGTATTAATATTGCTGCACCCTCAGCCATAACGAATCCATCTCTATCTTTATCAAATGGCCGTGAAAATTTAGAAGTTGAAAGGGCAGTCATATTTGAGAATGCAGCCATTGCAGTTGAAGTCAATGACGACTCACTTCCTCCAGCAATTACTACGTCACATCGTCTTGTAGAGATCCATCTAGCTGCATTTCCAATTGCGTGGGTTCCTGCTGCGCACGCAGTAGTTGCGGTCTCACAAGGACCTTGAAATCCAAATCTCATTGAAACATTAGCGCTAGCAGCATTTGACATCATCATAGGCACCAAAAATGGTGATACTCGCCTCTCGCCCTTCGCTGAATTAATTAATATCTGTTCTTCTAAGGTGATAAGTCCACCGACCCCTGTGCCAATTAAAACCCCAAGTCTGTCTGACGTTGATTCAGTTAGGATGTTCCCATCTTCACTTAATAAACCAGACATTTTCAGAGCTTCAGTTGATGCTGCTACTGCAAATTGGCTGAATCTATCTGTTCGCCTAGCATCTTTAGAGTCAAAGTATCGAGATGGATCGAAGTCATGTACGCGGCGTGGAAAATCACTGGGTGCCTCATGAAATAAACCTTCAAAAAAAGCCTTTGGAGTGTTTCCAACGCATGAAATAACTCCATAACCAGTAACGGCCACTACTTCACCCTGAAGTGGCTTAGTATTGTTGCTTGGATAAGTTAGTAACACTAAATTTTTGAAGTTACTAGTTCAAATGCCTGTCCAATAGTCTCGACTCCTTCAAGTTCACTTTCCTCTACTGAAATATTGAAGGCTTCCTCAAGAGCCATAACTAGCTCTACTAGGTCCAAACTATCTGCGTCAAGGTCATCGCCAAATTTTGCCTCTAGCACTACCTTGTCTTCAGGTACTTGCAAGATCTCTACAGCACAACTGCGAAATGTCTCGAATGCCTGATCTTTATCCATTTATATTCCTTTCATGGTGTTTTTTAAATAACTTTAAAAGTTTAGCCGTATTTTCCTGATCGATCTTACTTATAATCCCATACCAAGTCCACCATCAACAGCTATAAGTGCACCTGTAACGTAGGAAGCCTCTTCTGATACAAGAAATCTTACAACATTTGCTACCTCTTCACTGGAACCGACTCTTTGAAGTGGAATCATGGATTTTAACTGTTCTAGCCGCTTTTCGCTCAGTTCTTCGAGCATGTCGGTTTGAATTGCGCCTGGAGCTATAACATTTACCGTTATTGATCGACTTCCTACTTCTCTAGCCAGTGATCTGGCCATTCCAAGTAGCCCTGCTTTAGAGGCTGCGTAGTTGGCCTGTCCAGGAGATCCAATAAAACCTACTACAGATGATACATATATTATGCGCCCAAAGTGATTCTTAATCATTGATGCTATAGCTTTTTTGCTCATTCTAAAGGATGCGCTTAAATTAGTGTCGATAACATTTTCAAAGCTTTTGTCGCTCATTCTCATAATTAGAGAGTCATCAGTAATCCCAGCACAGTTAATCAATATCTCGACTGGACCAATTTTATCTGTGATTTCAGCAAAGGCTTCATTTAAGTGTTCTTTATCTGTCACATCGTACTTTACGCATTCAATTGTGGATTTACTACCGTTATTTTCAAATTCTGTAATAGGTGGAAGATCATTTCTATACGTGACGGCGACTTTATAGCCATTCGCAACTAACTGCTTTGCAATTACGTAACCTATTCCACGATTGCCACCTGTTATTAAAACGCTTCTGCTCATGATTCTCCCCATCTTACGATTGCACTACTCCAAGTCATTCCAGCACCAAATCCTGCCAGCAGAACTAAGTCTCCTGGTTTAATCTTTTCATGATTAGCACTATGTGCTAATGCTACAGGAATTGAAGCAGCTGACGTATTCCCAGTCCAGTCTACGACAACAGCTCGTTTTTCTTTTGGAATGAAGAGTCTTTCTCCTACTGCGTCTATAATCCGAAGGTTTGCCTGATGGGGAACAAAAAGAGCAATATCTTCCGGGGTAAGGTTTGCTTCTTCTAGTACTTTTTGAGCACTCTCCACAGTTACTCTGACTGCACGCCGAAAAACTTCTTTTCCATTCATTCTGAGGTAACTTCCGTGATCACAGTAAAGTATTTCTTTGGCTGTTCCATCAACACCTAGATCGAAGGCTAATAAGTTGTCAGATTCACTGGGCTCGATATAAAGTGCACCTGCTGCATCTCCAAACAAGACGGCTGTAGTTCTATCTGTGTAATCTGTAATCTTAGACAAAACATCACTTCCAACGATTAATGCTGGTTTTTTTGTTGCGTTGACCATCTGCGAACCAACCACCAAAGCATAGACGAAGCCAGCACAAGCCGCATTTATATCAAATGCAGCTCCATGCATATTCAGCAACTCATGAACGTGAGAAGAAGTGGCGGGAACAGTTTGATCAGGAGTTGTAGTCGCAATAACCAACGTGCCTACTGAATCTGCTTCAACCCCTCTGCGTTTGAGCGCTTCAATCGATGCTTCATATGCAAGCGTCGCATTTGTACCGCCAACGTGACGCTCCTTTATCCCTGTTCTTTCCACAATCCAGTTATCAGAAGTATCTAACATGGATTCAAAATCCTTATTAGTCAGAATTTTTTCAGGTACCGAAAATCCCCAACCAGTAATCTTAATTCCACTCAAATATCTAGTGCCTCTCTAATCCAAGCAACTGGCTGACCTTGTGTAACACGCTCGCCTGGAATAGTTAAAAACCCTTGGAGATAACCTGAAAAAGGAGTGCAAACATCAGAGTCTGATACCTCACCAAGTTTTGATCCGACATCTAATTTAACAGATTGACCGTTACCTTTTCTTTTTGTCATCGTAGCAGGACTACTAACTTTTGAAAGAAGATCTTTTTCGGGTGTAAAGATTCCAGCGAATGGGCTTATTACAATTCTATCAGTTACGTGAAGAGCCTCACCATGTAGGTGGGCTGGAATATTGGAACTTCCCTCTCCAGCTAAATGTTCAATAAGGCTATCTAAATCTTCTGGAGAGCCGATTCCAATTGATCCAATTCCAAACGGACCTAGAACTCTCTTTGAAATAGCTGTTAAAACTCCACCTTGTCCAACCTCAATAACTGTGGTGACTTTGAGAGAGTTGAGTTTTTCAATACTTTGACGCCACCTAACTCTGTTTAAGAGTTGCGCAGTTAAAAGATTTACCCACTCTTCGGAGTCAGAATGCAACGTTGCGTCAACATTAGAAATGATTGGAATAGATGGAGACCTAAAATCAATGGTTTGAAGTTTTTCAATAAGTTCATCTTTTGCTGAAGACATGAAGGGTGTATGAAATGCACCAGAGACATTTAGTTGTATAACTTTTTTAGCGCCAAGTTGTTTGGCGATTTGAGAAGCTTTTAATACGCCCTCTTTGCTGCCAGCAATTACAATTTGATTTGCTGAGTTATCATTGGCAACCCAAACATCGTCGATCGCTCTGGAACAGGCAATCTCGACTGAATCAACGTCGAGGCCGAGTACTGCTGCCATAGTTCCTTCGTGTATTTCACCAGCCTTTTGCATTAAATTGCCTCGTAAAGCAACAAGTTCAATACCTTCTTCAAGCGAAATTGCACCTGTTGCTGCAAGAGCAGTATACTCACCTAAGCTATGCCCGAGAGCAACAGTGGCGCTCAATCCAAGGCGTTCAATACTGTCAAGAATTACAAGTGAGAGTAAAAAAGTTGCTATTTGAGCATTCTTTGTCTGGGTAAGCTCTTCTAATGGAGCATCAAGTAGCAAATATTCAAGGTTTCGACCAGATAGGCTCGACGCTTCTTCAACGAGTTCCCAAGAAGGGTGATCAACCCATGCCTTGCCCATGCCTTCTTTTTGAGATCCTTGTCCTGGAAATGTAAACGCCAGCATTTGCTGGTAACTCCTCTCGATTGTCTTCAGTACATTAGACTGATATAAGTGAAAAAAGGTTACACTAATTTTTGTGCCCGAGGCGGGATTCGAACCCGCACGTCTATAAGGACAACGGATTTTGAGTCCGCCGCGTCTACCTGTTTCGCCACTCGGGCAATACCTTTTTCCCCTTTATATCAAATAACATTTGTAATATGGAACTTGAAATAACATCTAATGTCCCAATTCCAATACAGTTCTAAGAACTTTATATATGATAATAGTACCTTTACTGATAGCCTCTATTAATAAATGAACGTTAAAGATTCAAAAATTCATTCAACAAAGTCAGATTTAGTTGGCATGAAGAAAAAGGTGCAGAAGCTTACGGCGAGTGAAGTTGCAGAAGCAGCATTATTGGGAGATCTTGCACTCGGATTGCAGGTAGTTGGTTGGTTAATTACAGTTGGAGCCGCTCTCCAGTGGGTATCAGTAGTACCATTTGCTCTTATTTATGTTCGAAATAGATTAAGAGCACTGGTAATGAGCGCAGTGTCTGTAATAATGCTAAGTTTTTTATTGGGTGGAGTTACATTGATTTTTCAAGTGTATCTAGCGGCATCAATTGGGTATGTTGTTGGAAAAGCATATATGAACAAGAAAAAAGGACTCTATGTTGTAGTTTTCAGCGTTTTTTATGGAGCCTTGCCTGTCGCAATTTTGGGAGACTTGCTTCTTTACGTATTCACAAACGCAAGAGCACTAACATTAAAACAGTTCGAAGTTGGCTGGGTGGGATTAGGCAGATTTATCAGTTTAATTGGGAAAGGAGTCCAATATATTGGTCAGATTATGGGATACCATAAGGGTTCGACTAATGGTGGTCTAGCTTCATTTGGCAGTATTTTTAATTCTTCAGGCTACTCGATTTCAAAATTTGGGATTTCTCTTACCTCACCTGCAAAATGGGTAATTATCCATTGGTGGTTTGTGTTTCCTCTTTCACTAATTGTGTCAATAATGCTAATGGCGATGGTTATGAACATATTCTCGAAGCCAATTGTCAAAAGAGTTATAAAAGATTTCTCACAGCCTAATAAGAGCATGCTCGCACTATCTGCTGAAGTTGGGATAGGGGAGAATGAAGCAGACGAGTCGAAGGTAATAAGGCCAGTTCCTCTTTCGCTAAATGAAGTCACATTTTTCTATGAGGGACAAAAATCACCTGCACTATTTAAAGTTTCTCTTGAGGTCAATGATTGCGAGTTGATTGGATTAATCGGAAGAAATGGAAGTGGAAAATCGACTCTCGGGAAAGTTATTGCTGGGGTTAAACCTATGCTTGGACAGGTAATAAGGTCTGGAGAAGTTGGACTTGGAAAGAAGTTTGGGACGAGTATGGTGTTTCAAAGACCAGAGTCGCAAATTTTGGGTAGTCAGGTAGAAGATGACATTGTGTGGGGTTTGAGTGAAGAAGAAGTAGATAAGATCGATATTGACTTTATGCTTCAAAGAGTAGGACTTTCAGGATTTCGAAAGCGTGAGACTTCGAAACTTTCAGGAGGTGAGCTACAAAGACTTGCTTTTGCAGCTTGTTTGGCTAGAAGTCCAAGTCTAATAATCTCGGACGAGTCAACCGCTTTGCTTGACGCAAGTGGAAGACGAGACGTGATGAATCTAATTGCTGCTATAAAGTCTGAAAACGTTACAGTCGTTCACATTACGCATATTTCAGATGATTTAAACTATCTCGACCGCTATATCCAACTTAGTAATGGACAAGTAATTTCAGAAGGGAAAGGACTAGAATTACCTACCGCTACAAACGGCGCTACCTCATTAAAAGGTTCAACATTAGTTGTAAGTGCTCCTCAGTTAACTGTCCAAGATAATAAGAATCAGTCTTTACCAAATGATGATGGTATGTATGAAGTAAGTCATGCACATAGTATTAATAACCAAATTGGTGAAAAGATTTTATCGGCACGAAACATAGGACATGTTCATGGGGCAAAATCACCTTGGGAGAAAAGAGCATTAATAGATATAAATTTTGATATTTTTGAATCAGACGGTCTCTTAGTGGTTGGAAAGAATGGATCCGGCAAGACAACTTTAGCAATGATTCTCGCAGGACTGTTAGTGCCTAGTGAAGGCGAAATAGTTTGGTATGAAAACGGTGAAAAAACAGACACGGTTTCGGCAGCATTAGTTTTTCAACACGCAAGGTTACAGCTAATAAATAAAACAGTCTACGACAATTTGATGCCATATGATAAAAGCGCATCACAAGCAGACATTAGTGAAGTTCTACAAGTAGTTGATTTAGATCCGGGTTATTTCATCAATAGAGAGATCTCCACACTTTCAGGAGGAGAATTGAGGCGAGTTGCAATAGCTTCAGTTTTAATTGATAAACCTAAATTGATAGTTCTAGACGAACCTCTAGCTGGTTTAGATGTAGAAGCGGCCAGAAAAGTGTCGTCGTCAATAAGTGCATTAAGAGAAAAAGGTACTGCAACTGTTGTGGTGAGTCATGATCTAGAGTACGCACAGGCACTTGGAATCAAAGTGCTAGAGCTTGAAGATGGGGCAGTGTTTAATTGGCATGACGTTAAGGATCTTTACGATAGTGTGTCTATCAGGGACGAAAGATGAAGAAAAAGCAGAGACGAGAGTTCGGAATATTTCGATACATTGATCGCAGTTCGTTTGTCCATGACATCTGGGCAGGTACAAAGATTGTCATTTTGACTTTAGTCAGTATCGCCGTGACGTCATTTGTTAACTGGCCAACACTTTGTGTTATGACTGGATTTGTTTTAATAGTTTTTATATTTGCAAAAGTTCCAATCAGAGCGATCCCAGTTCCACCAGCTTGGATAGTTGTTTTAGTTCTTATATCAGGAATAGTAACTGGCATTGAAGCTGGTGGGAAGCCGTATGTCCATTTTGGAAGAGTTGTGGTAAAACTTGGTGGGGTTGAGACGTTTTTTGAGTTTGCTCTATTTTCTCTAGATATTATATTTCTTTTGATGATCGTTGGATGGACTTCGAAACTCGGCGAAGTCTCTTCATCACTTGCAAGGATACTTAAACCTTTTAAAAAAGTTGGTCTACCAATTGACGAAGTAGTGGCAACCCTTTCTTTGAGCATTAGAGCTGTGCCATTAGTGATAGACGAGATAAAAACTATCTCTTTGGTGGAAAAACAACGGAGGAAACACCGTCCTGCTTTTGAGGATGCAAAGCGTGTAAAAGACGTCTTCAATGAAGGTATTGATATGATTATAGTTGCCATTACTTCTTGTTTGCGGCGTGCAACAGAGATAGGTGAAGCAATAGAAGCTCGTGGTGGATACTCTGACGTTGTTGGGCTTTCAAAGAAGTTGTCACGTAAAGATGTATTTGCGTTGTTTTTTACATTACTGGTCATAACGACTATGGGCGTATTTTATCTTGTGAGGATTTAGTGATTGATTTAATTAATTTGGTGTTGCCAATCGAGCGTATCGAGGTTCTACTTGTAGAGGCAAAGGTGAAAAAGTCATTGATAACAGGATCTGGTTTAAACTATAATGATCGGCCACTTCTTCTCATAAAGACAATAGGGAATGGTGTGGTTGGATATGGTGAGTGTCAATCTCTTCCTCTTCCAACATACAGTTCTGAGTACACGGACGCATCATTGCAATTTTTGACAAATATATTTATACCAAAGTTATTGAAAAGCCCTATTACTATTTCTAAATTTGAAAATGTTGCGCACGAATTTAAAAACTATAACATGGCAAAATCTTCAATTTTAATGGCGCTGTATGATTTTGCACTAAAGCTGAACTCTATTTCACTGAAGGACTATTTAGGAATTACTTCAACCACGATCGTCCCGGGCAGTGTGGTTGGAAGAAGAGACACTATTGATGATTTGTTAGATGACGTAAGCGATGCTTATGGAGAAGGTTACAGAAGAGTTAAACTAAAAATTGCACCAGGGTTTGACGTGGCTCCTGTTGAATCAGTGAGAAATCACTTTGACGATTTAGAGATTTTTGTCGATGCAAATGGTAGTTATGAAAATCTAAAAGTAGCAAGCAATGCATTAATTGGGTTAGATGAACTAAATGTTACCCTCGTGGAGCAACCATTTGAACAGGATGAGATTATTTCAAATGTGCGGTTAGGTGGTCACATTAAAACGCCTATTTCCCTAGATGAATCTATCGTGTCTGCAACTTCTCTTAAAAATCTCACAAATCTTGGTGCCTGCGATGTAGTTACAGTTAAAGTGGGGAAGGTAGGGGGGATAGGCGAGGTTCAAAAGATTAGCTCCTATTTGAAGGAAAATGGTCTTAAAGGTTATGTAGGAGGAATGTTTTCGTCTGGTATTGGAATCTGTGTCGACCTAGTACTTGCCTCATTACCAGGATTAACACTGTCTCCTGACGTTGCAACGTTTAAAAGGGGTCTTGATATTCAGATCTGTGAGCCAGTAAGAATTGTTGGTGGCAAAGTTGAAATTCCTTGTAATGTTGGGCTTGGGAAAGATTTTGATTTGAGTACAGTTTCTTCTAGGATCATAAAAAATGAGACGTTTGTTTGTGGGTAAGGCGATGATTTCTGGATGTTAGATGTATTTGTGATTGCATGAGCGGCAATTAATCATTTATCATTGTAAGTAATGCAACTATTTTCGACTGAAAGAAAGCTAAGAAATTGCGTAGTGAAGCTTGAAGCAAAGCAAACTGAGTTAGCAATAGCACAAGAGCAATTGGCTGCGTTAAAAGACGAACTTGATGATGCTCGAATTAGAGCACTAGTTTCGGAGACTCCTTCAGCTGAAATGTTGTGGCAAGAACATGCTAAACACTTGGTTGCGTATGAAAGGGATGAGAAAGCGATCAAGGAACAAATCATTGAACTTCAAGCGAGAAAGAGAAAACTAGAATCTTAATTGTATTTTGTTAGCTCTAAATGTGATTTCAAGAATGTAGTTAAATAGTCCTTAGACTGGAACTATTCTTAAGAGTTATGTTGAGTATTTGCTTGCGCATTTAAAATAGTTCCAAAACTCAAACGGATTAGATGGTTCCTTTGTAAAATGCCGAGAATTTAGGAGCAAACTTTAATAGTACCTGACGGTGAAGTTTTCAAAATGGAGTATTTAAGTTAAGGTACTGTGAATAAAGAAGGTAAAATAAGTAAAGTGAATTCGGAATTAGAAGAAAAAATCAAAATTGTTCT
>JAJYFT010000174.1 GCA_021790815.1 Actinomycetes bacterium | reverse complement strand
GGATGGCATTATTTTGCTTCCTGATGACTTAGCAGCTGCAGTAGATGAGATGGAAAAGTCTGAACTTGTTGCGAGTACTTTAGGGGATCATGTTTTTGAATGGTTTATAAAAAACAAAAGATCTGAATGGTCAGCATATGCAAGTCAAGTAACTCAATTTGAAATTGAGAGATATCTTCCGAGTTTATAAATGGCTAAGTTCTCCACCTTTAGATTTGCAAGGAATAAGCTTATATGGAACCACTAGCTTGTTTTCCTGATCCATTTCCGGCTGGTCTAAGCCGTGAACTAAATATGTTTGGGATTAAGTGGGTTTCGTTCTCAACTGCAAAGGAAGCCTTAGAGTCAGCGGATAAACCGGTTGATGGCTGGTCAGGGGCTATTGTGTCGACAGTTGTCGATCATGAAAGCGGTTGGTCAATTTGTAGGTCATTGAGGGTTTCTGACGACCCAATTTCTCCGATTGTGGTCGTTGTCAGTGCAGATCGAATTCGAGAAGTTGAAATGCGAGACGAGCTTTTTGACGAATTTATAGTATTCCCATTTACCGATGGGGAACTCGGCATAAGGCTTGGTCATATTTTTTGGAAAGAAGGCAAGAACAGAAGTCCTGATCTTCTTTCAAGCGGTCCCTTACTTGTAAATACTGATACGTATCAA
The DNA here is from genome assembly GCA_021790815.1 of Actinomycetes bacterium. Lineage (GTDB taxonomy): Bacteria > Actinomycetota > Acidimicrobiia > Acidimicrobiales > JABEUL01 > JAJYFT01. The sequence goes on along the minus strand of JAJYFT010000174.1, from coordinate 2,181 downwards.
GCACTACTTGATGGGAAGCCGATGGACCTTACTTTTATGGAGTATGAATTGCTTAAATTTTTTGTCTTAAATCAAGGCAAAGTATTCACCCGGCACGCACTGTTGTCGAGAGTTTGGGGTTATGAATACTACGGTGGTGCCAGGACAGTTGATGTGCACGTTAGGCGTTTACGAGCGAAACTTGGAGAAGAGCATGCTGGTTTGATTCAAACTGTTAGGAGTGTTGGATATAGATTTGGTCTTAATAGGTGGGATAAAAGTTAAGAAAGCTTGGAATGAGGAATTGTTTGAGGCAAACTATTATCCTGCGATTAAGGATTCTCGGAAGATGCAATAAGTTCAATTTCCACTAGTGCTCCAAGTGGCAAACCTGAGACCCCTACTGCCGACCTTGCTGGACGCGTATCTCCGAACATTTCAACGTAAGCTTCATTCATTAAGGAGTAGTCGTCAATATTCTTAAGAAAAACGGTGGTTTTTACGACATTCTTTAGAGTAAGTCCATGCGCTCGTAAAAGTTTTTCTGCATTTTTAAGTGCTTGGGTAACTTGGTTTTTAAGGCCTTCTTCAAAGCGGTTTTCATTTAGACCGAGTTGACCAGATATAAAGTAAGTATTGCCACTTTTAACAATAGGTGTGTAAGGACCTTTAGGGGAAGGATTAGATAAATCTGTCACAATTCAATCTTAACTAAGGGCAGCTTGGAATTGTCGAACATTCTACAGAATTTTGTGGAACACTTACGTTTACTGGCTCTCCCCAATTTGAAAATATAGCAGTTGACACAAATTTGCTGTTTCCTTGAGTAATAGTTTCCACATTCTTAATTGGTAAATATGGAGAAATCGAGGACACGTATAGCGAAGTTTGACCAGTTTCTCCAGACACTAGTTGAGATGGTGAAGGGTCTCCTGAAATAATGTATTCATCCTGTCCATTTTCAACTACCGGTCCAACGATGTTGTAGGAAGAAAACGGAATAATGTTTGAGATTAGCGATCCTAAAGAGACAGCAGCTGCAACGTTTGAGTAGTAACTATTGTTAGGCAATATTGCGATCCACTTTGAACTGTATGCCTTTGCATCTTGTGGTGAAAATCCAAAAGAATTAAGTAGCGAGTTTTGATCCCCATTTACGTAGGCAACGCCGCCAATTAGGTCGATTGTAAATGTAAATATTGAGTTTGTATTTATTTGAACCCCATCTGTAATTCCTGCATCTCCAATTTGATTAACAAGACCTTGTGGCGAATTCCCGGTTGAAGTTACAGTGTAGTGCACACTTTGTGCCGATTCCATAGATTTTTCAATTATTTGTAGTGTCTGATCGGCAGTTAAACCTTTCAAAGTTTGAGGAAGAGGCACTGGATTAGTTGTGCTGGGAATGGATGGCATAATGGCTGGGGGAAGTTTAGTCGTAGTAGTTGTACCGTGCGTTGTGGGAGGTGAAGATATTGATGCATGCGTGTTTGAACAACCTGCTATTAGTACTAGAAGTGTAACGAGTGCTAAATTGTAAGTAAATATTTTCAAAATTGTTGTACTTTCAAGGTCAATGAGATCATTTTAACAATTTAGATGGCCTTGGATTATTTATTTCTATTTAATAGGCGTATTAGATATGCTATCTGAGCCTTAGGAAAGAAGTTTTTAAATTAGTTCAGGTGTTGTTCGCGAGGTTAAGATTGTTGATATTAGTCTGCAAACGAATTATTTGAACGAACCTACCAATTCTAATGGAATCATCAGAATTGACAAGATAGAAACACGCGGACACAAACTAATTAGGTTATTTATATCAAATCCATTTTTTCTTGTTGTTGCGGTAATTGTATGGAACTTGTACACGCTAAGGTCTATGCTTGTTAGCGTGCCATTTCTTGATGATGCATCAATGCATGAACAAATGGTACGCGATTCAGCAACCTTAATTACTCATGGGCGTCTTCCGTTGGAATCGTGGTTTCCTTATTTAGGTCTTGGATCACCACATTTCCTTCACTACCAAAGTGGAGGGGCGATGCTAGCAGCTTTAATCGGAATTGTTATTGGTTCTAATACCTCTTTTCGGTGGACTACGCTCTTGCTAGTCTCTTCCTGGCCACTTTCAATATATGTATCTAGCAGAATTTTTGGCATGAAGAAGTTACATGCTTCGGTAGTTGCAGTGCTTTCACCTCT
>JAJYFT010000075.1 GCA_021790815.1 Actinomycetes bacterium | reverse complement strand
TTTGCCCCAACTGCTACAAATCCAATTGGTATGCCAAACTTGTCTGTAAGAATTGACCACTTCCACCTAAGCTTTGCACAATGGGTTGGATTCTTGCCAGTTCCATCCCAGTACATAAGCTTTTGTGTAACGACTTATCTACTGCGACTTCGCTTAAGTAGAGGAGAATTTATGTCATAAGCATTTAATGCCTTTTTCACAAAAAGGTTGAAGACACCTGCGTCCATCCATTCGTCTCTGCGTGACTTAGCTGTCGTATCGGACACCCTGATACCAGTTAACTTTTCGGTATCCACCCATGAACAGCCAGTAGTGAGCCTCAAATGATCAAATTAAAACAATCTTTATCGGAAACTCTTTGCCTGTGACATCTAAGAGGATGATAATCCACCCATATAGGCAAGTACCCTCTAACTGCTTTTCAAATTGCATCATTGAAATCTTGATCCAAAACACGCTCAATATTAATTGACCTAAATTCGGTTTGTTGGTGATTTTTTTAGCTCCTATCCGATTATGTCGGAAAGGCACCATCAACTAGGTGGATAGTCATGCCCTTTTTTCTAATTACCTAGGTCAGAGGCTATATTACCTATTCGTACTGCCTCTTAATAGGTTGAAATGTCTTTGTTGTTGATTCCCAGTCTTGCGAATAAGGAGTAGTTGAGTTGATGGATAAGTAGAATCCCGCGAAACTGCCGAATCTAATAAGTAATGCAAGTTTTAAAAGGCGAACTCGTAAGTAAGGAAATAATAAGGGTGCTAAAGTAATTTAAAACGCAATTACGGTCGAAGGTTTTGGTAAGTGAGCTATGATTATTTTGTTGCTGTCCACTTTGATTGTGGCTTGATTACATTATGAAAGCATATTTATCAGAGGAGGCATGCTAATGAGTAAGGTTCTATTTGAGATGAATGACACAGTATCAATTCCTAAATTTAAACGTAACTGGAGCTTTACTTTGAAATCATCGTCGCTAAAAAATGAATGTTAAGAACGGGGAGCATAGCCTTAATGATGGCTACGTGTTTCTCTATTGTGGGAGAAGTCTCTGGACAAGTATCTGCGGCTACTCCACCACCGCCTAACTGGGTTTCTGTGAAAAGCTATCCTCCATCTACCGGTGGGTTAACATCTGTTTCCTGCCCAAGTGAGACAGCAACTTGTTTAGCAGTTGGGCGTAACTCAATTGGGTCTTCTCCGGTGGCTTTAAGTTCTACTGACGGCGCTTCTATTTGGACTTCAGATTCTTTTCCTCCAGGTGTGATTTCTTGAAATTCAGTTTCATGTTTTTCTATAACAGGCTGTGTTGCCGTTGGTGATGTGGGTGAAATTGCTGCATTAGCAATTTACACATCTAATGGGGGTTCTTCGTGGACATCTGCGACTCTTCCATCTGGAGCAAGTGGAGTTGCAGGTTTTACTGGAGTATCGTGCGCAGCCGGTACGACAACATGTGTAACTGTTGGATTTAACTCCACGAATAATGATGACAGCACATTTTTATCTAGTAATGGCGGTGTTACCTGGACTACAGGAGGGTCATTAACTAATGCTTCTGCGGGCTTCGCCCAGTTTAGTATTTCATGCTCTACTGCAACAACTTGTGTTGCGGCCGGTTACTATTTTGAGTCTGGTAACAATGTTAGTGCTTCTTACTATACGATTAACGGAGGTTCATCGTGGACTATTAGTACGCTGCCTTCTGGCATCGGCACCCTCAATAGTGTATCTTGTGCACCAACGACAACAACATGCCATGAGGCTTGGGGTACAGCAACTAATAGCAGTGCGCTAGTTATTACCTCCGTAGATGGAGGTATTTCTTGGACAACAGATACTATGCCTAGTTATAGTTCTTTGCTTTTTTCAATTGCTTGCGGAAGTCCGACGGCTTGTGTTGCGGGAGGCCCGGGTGAAATGGATGAAACAACTACTGGAAGTGTTGGATGTACACTAGTTACTTCATCGCCTATTAATGGAGTAGCAAAAGGCCTTTCGTGTTCTAGCGCGTCTAACTGCGCTGCTGTCGGAACTTCATTTTCTACAAGCAACCCGCTTGGATTAATCACAATAAATGGTGGCTCTAATTGGAGTAAGTCTACATTTCCTACCGGAGTCAATGGGTTGGGCCCGATCTCTTGTGGTAGCACAGCTAATTGTTCAGTTATTGGACTAGATTCTGATGGCAATAACTTCATCTTATATACCACCAATGGTGGCATTGCTTGGGCAACAGCTACAATTCCATCTGGAATAACACTGATAAATGCGCTGTCGTGTTCAACTAGTACGGTATGTGCAGCTTTTTCCTGTTCTTCATCAGGACCTAGTGGTCTTTATTCTACGAATGGAGGTGCGACTTGGACCGCTACTTCCATCCCGACAAATACATATGGCCTCATAAATGGAATATCTTGGGTATTTGGAACATCAACCTGTATAGCAATTGTACAAACCACATCAAACACTATCAACTCTGTTGTTAGCAGTAACGGGGGCGCTAGTTGGAGCAATACTGGCTCAATAAGTGCAGCGTTCTTCGGCAATAGTATTTCATGTGAAAGTTCGAGCAACTGCTTAGCAGTAGTTCAAAAATTCTAGAGACCATTATGGTTCTATTATGGATACAACTAACGGCGGTGGGTCTTGGGCATCGGTAACAATTCCATCATCGGTAATGTCTATTTTAGACTTATCTTGTATAGTCTCCACAACCGAATGTGTTGCAGTGGGCATGACGTTGTAAGAAGCACTGAGATAACAGCAACTTCACCAGCTGGAAGTGGAACTGTAGATATTACAGTTATAAGTCCGGGTGGAACATCTGCTAAGTTCAGTGCTGATCAGTTCTCCTATACTAGCTACACTCCAGTTACTCCAGCTAGGATTTGTGATACAAGAGCAGTACATCCTGGTGTTGTTGCTAATCAGTGTAATACTGGTGGTAACACTACTCTTGGGAGCATGGGAGTGCTAAATATATCGATGGCTGGTTACGTCCCACCTGGAGCTTCATCGCCTATTGTTCCAACTAATGCCCTATCTGTTGTAGTTAATGTAACAGCTGTCAATACTACTCAGGCTGGAGGGTTCTTAACTGTCTGGCCTACTGGATCAACTATGCCCAACTCTTCTAATCTAAACTTTGGTGCAGGTGAGAGTATCCCTAATCTTGTGCAAGTATCAGTTGGTAGCAGGGGAGATATCTATAATTACAATGGTTCAACTGATGAATTAGTCGATGTGGAGGGATACTCCGCTCCCGCATCAACAACTACAGGAGAATTTGTTCCTCTTTCACCTGTAAGGATTTGTGACACAAGGCCACCAGGATCAGGAGTTACATCTAACCAATGTGATACAGGTTCGAACACGACTCTAAGCGGTGGAAAGACAATACAAGTTCAAGTATCTAGCATAAGTGGCATCCCATCCAGTGCAACAGCAGTAGTACTAAATGTAACAGCTGTTAATACGACAGCAAATGGAGGATTCGTTACCGTTTATCCTGCCGTATCTTCAATAGGTTCTCCTCCCAATATCTCAGATCTTAACAGGAGTCAAGGAGAAACAAGAGCAAACCTAGTCATTGTCAAAGTGGGAGTTAATAATTCGGTGGATGTTTATAATGCTGCCGGCAGCGCAGATCTTTTAGTGGATATAAAGGGATACTACGGATAGATTAGATTTATTTCGGAAAAGTATTGCATTTCAGAACTGACGGAAATTTTATGCGGAATATTTATTGACAGAGTTAAGTATTGGAAGTTTCTATTTAATAGTTTGATTGAGGAAAGCATCGTCGGTTTTCTTGCTTGCTTTTTCACGTGTAATTACCTCAACAGCTATTCAATGTTGTCCAGTTCTGTGATCTAAAAAGTTTCGAAAGTATCATTATTGAAATTTAGCGAACCCTACTCTTCTAGGCCAGTACAGTTGAATATGATGCCCGTTCAAGCATCAAGCTTGCACGCTCTCCAAATCATGTAGTTTAAGATTGCATTGCACAGTTGAAATTTCAACACTAGGTAAAGTGAAGATTGCAAGAAGGACTATTGAATTTAGGAGAAGAGCCTAAGTGGATTTCATCAGCTTATAAAATACTGCATATTTGGTAAGAAGTAATGTAGATAGGTAATTGAATCGATTAGCTCCAAGCGACTGCAAGTGATTGATGCACTGTGTACAACGTTTCTATTTAGGTTCGGCATGACAACCTGTTGGATGGATTTGGAAGGTAATTATTTCCACTTAATGTATTTGAGCTGTGTCTGTTTGCGATTAGGTGGAAATTACTTCAAACGTTAAAGTTGGCTATTAAGTTGAATATTCCCTGGTCAAAATGTCTATCCTAAATTAAATATTGAAAAAAGGTACTTGCGGCGACTGTTTGGGGGGAATTTCAATTAAAATCATAATGTGCTCACAGAGCGTTCGAAAGAATTAGTAAAAGGAGATGCCCCTCTTTATTTATTTGGAGCCGTATTTGCGCTCCTGACAATTATTATATCGGGGTTTTCTGATTATCGACTTTGGGCTACAGTTGCAATTTGGGTTTACGGGATAGGGTTCATATTCGCAGTTGGCTTAACTTTTTTGCGGAATAGGTCACTAAGATTTCATTTAAGAGTTGCGTTAGCAATATTTATTTTTATCGGAGCTCTGATAGTTCCTCTAACTACCGAAGTTGTGCACCGTGCTCACGGAACTTCTCAGTCATACGTTCAGCCGGAAGTATGGGTAGTTGAAAATGCAGGCAAAAGAGTAATAAATGGAAAATCTCCTTATGTCTCACCGCCTAGAAAGAATGGGCAGTCTCTTCTTTCGACTCCTGCTCCGCTCCCTGTCTACTCCTATTTTGACTATTTGCCATTGATGTCAATTTTCGGAACTTTGAGATCTACAGATGAACCAAAAGCATTAACAGACGCTAGAATCCCATTTTCAATTGTTGGAATTGGAGCAATAGTTTTATCGTTGTTTTTGTTAAGGAAAAATAAAGAAGCCTGCTTAAAGGTAGGCATAGTTACGGCCGTGCTACCAACTGCCGCGCTTCCTTTAGTAACGGGAGGTGATGATCTTCCAGTAATTGGAATTATGCTTCTCGCAGCCACTTTAATGATGCGTAAAAAACCAGTATTAGGTGCAGTTGCATTAGGACTTGCGTGTGGACTTAAATTTACTGCATGGCCTTTAGCAGCCATGCTCATACTAGTGGCCAAAAGAAAAGACGGAAGAAGTTATAAAATGCCTACTCTTGTAGTATTTCTTGGAGTCCTTTTTTCCTCTTTGGTTCCTGCAATCCTGGACAACCCATTTGGATTTATTACGGATGCAATTAGATTCCCGTTAGGTCTAGCTGGGACTAAATCACCTGCACAGTCTCCAATGCCAGGGCACTTGTTGATTGATACTTTTCCAAATTGGCACTTTGAAATAATATTAGGTTTGATTGCTTTGAGTTTATTGCTAGCAGTTTTATGGATAAAATTCTTTCCAATTGTGTCGATTGAACGAGCGCTCTTAGGGTCGGGAGTGCTGATGCTAATTGCAACAGTTCTTGCTCCCTCAACACGTGTCGGATATATTGTTTACCCGGTTGAATGTTTTGCTTGGGCGTGGCTTGTTTGGAAATCTGATCCAGACAACTTTTCAAGCATTGATAAATTGCATGTGGATGAAGAGTTTCTTCTGACGAAGACTTAGAATTCTTGTTGATAACTTTGTAGGGTGACTATTTTTGCAGAAAAGTGGTAAGTAGTGATGCATAAAGATAATCGTTTGAACTTGTTATAGGGGAAAAGCAATTTCTAATTTGGATAGGACTTAGTATTGTTAAAAAGTATAAATGGTTGTGGGATAGATGTGGAAGCTATGCTTTGCGTCTGAACAAGTTGAACTTATTTCAAAATATTAATAAATCGTTGTTGTGTAATGGCACTCAGAATTTAAGGATTAAAAGGAAATAAAATACTTATTACTCGAATCAATTAAACCCTATTCAGATCTATCTGGACTGGCATACGTTTGCCAAGAATCATTTAATTTCTAAGCCCGATAATTTTCGGTGGATGTCTAAGTTGAGGCGGTTTTTGTAAGATATGAGGGATATTAAAAATGACCGTACTTGCGATGTACAGTATTCATGGCCAATCGGAATCTTATGGCTGGACTTGCAATGTTGTCATCGGCTACGCGAAAACTTAAATATTATTTAGTAATAGATTATAAAAAGTAACGCTCCAAGATGGGGAGTTTAATGTCAGTAAGGTTTGCACCATAGTATTAACCTGGTCGAATGCCACATTGCACTCAAAAGGCTATGAGTTCACAAATCTAAGGTTAAACTGAAGTTTCAGGCCGTTTGAAAAAGTTTTTAAATAGACAATTGGTAAATAGTCTGGTTAGGTTCGGTAGCAGTAGTTATCCTGACGAGTAGTAACGGTTTTGTGTCTCTAAAGTAAGTTTAAACGTTGGCCAATATATTTAAGCTGTAATGGGGCAGCTTGATTCCAAAAAGTACTGTCGTGACCACCATTTAAAAAGATTGATCGATGCGGGACAGCTATACTTTCGGTAAAAAGTTTTGTTGAATTATAAAATGGATCTTGAAGGCCACAAGCAATGGCTATAATTTTTCCGTTCAACTTATCGATATTGGTAAACATGTCGTTATTATAAAAGTCTTGGGGACTATCAAACGCCCCTGGAGCAGTCTCACCTGGGAGCAACCAAAGTGCAGGACTTGCAGGACTCACAGCAACAAAGTTCTGAGGCTTCTTCTCGGCAGCTAACAATGCCCCATATCCCCCCATAGACCAGCCGATTATCGCTTGCTTTAGTTTTCCTACTTTTGATTGGACAAGTGGCATGAACTCGTACAGCAACATCGACATTGCGTCAGTTCCATTTTCTCTTTTGTGCCAGTAATTATCTGCACCTCCGTCAACCGCGGCAACTACTGCATTGAGACCTATAGAATTTGCAACGGCAGGAACGTCGATATCGTCAAATGCCATCCTGTGGTTATTGTCGAAACCATGCAAACAAAAAATAATTAATTCCGCAGGTTTAAGGCTCTGTGGCATAGCAATCGTCCACCCCACATTAGAATGCATGAACTCGCTATTTAGGATTCCGTTAGTTTCACCGGATTGGTTCTGTATTTTCTTCTCACTATTTGTGTGGTGATCTCGAAAGTATCCTGCATAAATAACCCCACCGATTGCTGCTAGGCCACCCGCTTTTAAGAGAAATTGACGTCTGGTTACCGACGAACTGGATTCTTGGACGAGAGAAACATGTCTAGACTTGCCTAGATCGCGATTGTTCATGAGGGTTTCTTGATGGTTTTGATCATTGGAGATCTGTTTCGTCACGGAAATCGTCTACAATCTCGTTCCCAAATTTAACAGGGAAGAATTTAATAATACCAGCTTCCATTTCCTCTGCTATTGTGAATGCTTCGTGTAGAACGGCACCTAGCGGGTCCACAAGTACATCCGTCCTTTACACTGCGTCTGGTAGCGAAGCGCCGCGTTCACAAGTCGGCCGAAGAAATCTATTTTGGATTGAAAAGTATAGTAAGGAATAAATAAGGTTTTGCGTTTAACGAACAGCCAACTGAGTCTTTTTACGGGTGAAGTGACAACATACCGTGGATCAGGATAGAAACTAGACGCTGTTTCGGATGGTCGATTTGCAACAATAGCGACATCTGCACCTCCCCAGTGTTTTGCCGTTCCAATTTCGCCAGATGTGATTTGAATAGCGAGTCGCTCAAGTGCCACAATTACATTTTTCACGTTCTCACCTCCTCATCACAATTAATTCAAGTATAACATCTCACTTCAAAATGTGGGAGTTTTTATCTCTAGCTAGATAAAAAGTTATATTCCGAGTTGGCTTTTCGGTTAGCGATCTAATACCAAATGACTTCTAATTGCGGAACCAATGACTCAAACTATTAGGGTGAAACACTCTTGATTCACATCCTCGCGACCGCTTAAGCCGTGGCATTCCTGGGGACTAGACGATCTAACCTCAGGAGACGCACCATATTAGCAGGAACCTGTATCAGATATGTATGTTTGGACAACGCTCCGAACGTCCCTAGACTCACGACTAAAGTCATTAGCTTGCGGCCCAGTTTCGGTCACAGGACTTGAAATCATGAGAATTTCAAGAACAAGCGGAGTTTTTTAAATTCGAAATCACAGTTCGAAAGAATAGCGGGATATATTTCCAACTAACTTAAGTAAGGTTTTAGCCATGGCCACCTGTAGGTTAGCTTTGCGACTATTGGGCTAACAATGCTAGCAGTAGTGTCTTCGTAATCTGAGTTCCATTCGTTTGGGTTAAATCTTCTTCTCGGCTTTAAAGAGAAATTGTCACCGAAGACGCCAACTGTATGATCTTCATCAGTTTCGGGTGAACTTACTTTGCCAGGAGCTGGGGCCCATTGTGTTCCAAAAATCTTTATATCCATTAGGTCTGGGTCCAGTCCTAAGCAAGACAGTTTGTTTCCAATGTCTTTAATTGCAGATTTTGGAAATTGGCAGATCTGATCGTAACTTACGACCAAAGATCTTTCGTCCGGGAGTTCTTCAAACGCTATTTCATTCAATTGAGCCCATATCTTTGCATGTTCAACAATTGGAGCGGTAGCATTGTTTTCCAAGTGGTAATTTATCCTGCTCAATATAGCCCCTCTGTGAGAGCGAACCATTAAGACGTAAATCGCATTTGGGAAAAGTGTCTTAAGGTCTTTTAATACGTAAATATTCCATGGAGCGGAATCACACCAAAATTCTGCGTTTGCTTCTTTCGCTAACGATTCCGGAAATGTCACTGAATGATTTTTCAGCTCGTGTATGTAGCGTTCCTTAAAAGCTCCTGGTACTTGATCCATCCAAAATGGAACGACTCCATGCATTAAAAAAACCCCCGCATACTCGTTCAGGTAAAGAACTTGTGGATGACTATCTATCCAGTTTCCAATTAGCGTGTTACCAGAACGCGGGACGCTAAATACGAATATTGGAGCAGGTGTTTTTTGCATCAATTGACAAACTATCATCTTATTTGGACCGCATTTTAAGAAGACGAGTTTAGCTGTCAATTTTATAGCGCAACTTCGGTGTACTTACGTCCACGTAAAGTGGCGGCGGGAATTTCTAAAGTGGATGCAGTTTAAGTTGCTGTTACGAGAGGAATCTCACGGCTCTAGCCGTTGGGTGGCGGTCAAAATGCGTATTTGATCAAGTTTAAGTTAGAAAGTTATAAATGTTATAGAACCCTAGAAGCATAGATCTACTGATTTTATTTCTTTATATAAATTTCTATTGTAATTTGCTCTACAGTTGTTTTATGGGTGATGTTGATATTGAACAACCGAAGTTAGTTGCTTTGGAGTTCGTGGTGAAGGATTTAAACACTATAATCGCACTCTTGTGTGATGTTATTGGATTTGAACTAGTTCAAAAAGGACGTCACAGTATTTACGATGCTGATATTGCTATAGTTAGCGCAGGTGAGCTGGCATTGAGTTTGCTTCAGCCAACGACAACAGATGATGGTTTGTTTTTCCCGAGTCCAGATCCTCGCTTGAGTCAGTTAACATTTTCGGTTCCAAGCGTGTCATATGTTGATGAATTAGTGGAGAGAATAAGTGAAGCAGGCGTGCCAGTGCATGAGAACGAATCAGTTGTGTTTATAGACCAGCAGATGGTTGAAGAGGTGCTTGGCAGGTCACCCACTTTTGTCTTTGTAAAACCTCAAACTGACAATGATGTGAAATGACTAGTGGCACAAATTCTGGTGTTGACATTAGTAAGGCACTAGAAAATCTTTATCCTAGTTATCTAAAATCCCACTCGGATTTAGAAGATGCGCTAAAAATTTCAGATCCAAGAGTTTTTGCACTTTGGCATAAGTACACTATGCTATCGACAGTTATTAATCTCGCTAATATTGCTCCAACTTATCGAGGACCTCGACATAAAAAACTCTTTCCTAAGTTAAGAGAGTTTCTCTCTCAATACGAAAAAACTAGAATAGATGGAGTCAAGGCTGCTTTTGCCTATGTTGATACGAGAAATACCGTTCTTGCTAAAGGTCTAGATGTAGGAGCGTACCTGCCCGAGTCGCCTTATGTCGTACACGCACTTTTAGAAGGGCAGGTACCAAATCCGCGTTACAGTAATCCAGGCATGGCAAGAGTAACGCCAGTGGAAGTAAAATGGGATACTTATGCTGGAACAGAGGCAAAGTCTAAATTTGAAGGAATGTTTTGTGATGTGCTTTCTGCAGACTTGCCTCATCTAGTAAAAGCTGCTTACGTCCAATTGATTACTGTTTACTTGCATCCATTTGTGGATGGAAATGGAAGAGTTTCAAAGTTGTTATACCTTCTTTTTGCTGGTTCAGAGTTGCCAAGAGGCATTGATTTTAATCTCTTCGAAGTTATCTCACAAGATAAAGAAGCTTTTGAGTCCAGCCAACTGGACGCTATAAGTGGGGTTATTAAGGGTGAATTTAACATGTCGTCAAACCCAGTTTCCATATACTTCTTAGAGAAATCCATTGAGGGCGCAAAACTTGGACTACGACGTATTAACGTTTTGCACGAAGTTACGGATCTTTTGGCCGAAACTTTTGATATTTCCATCGATCTTGCGGCAGTTATCTGTGCATTAATGGTCTTTAGGAGGGCGGGAGTTGAGTTTCTCGCGGCATCGTTAAATGCCAGCAGCCAGCAAGTTGGTCAGATCATTAACGAACTAATGGCATTACGCCTAGTGAAGCTACAAATACAAGATCTTCATGGGAACGGCAATGGAACATATTGCATTTCCCATGAATATACTGAGAAATTAGTTGAATTTAATTACTACTAAGGAGGCAGTTAATAAGGGCGCATTACCCTACCTTGATATACGATAGGTCTGGCGATTTGAAGAGTCCTCTTAAAGTATTTGGGGAGTTCTGAAGTTGCTTAAGCTTTGAAGTAACGACTTG
>JAJYFT010000074.1 GCA_021790815.1 Actinomycetes bacterium | reverse complement strand
GCGTCGTAACCTCTCCATGAAAATACCTTTAGGGCAGCGTCAAGAAGCTGTTTACGCCTTTTTGCAGCTGGCAGCCTCTTCTTTTTTGCGGAGTCTATGGTTGTATTTTTGATAAAAGTCACTTAAAAAGAGCATACCTTTTTTTAAAAGAAACAGAAAGTCCGATGAATTATTTGATTTTTGTTGTCAAAAAGTGTTACAGTCTGTAACATGTACTGTGTGAACGATAAAAGGACATTGCCTTGACGAAGTTGGGGCGCAATGACAGAGTATTGGCGCGCAGACAAGATTTGCTTGAAGCAGCCTTAAGAACGATCCGTCTAAAAGGAGCAAATACGTCCATGGATGACATTGCTGCTGAAGCTGGAATAACTCGACCAATACTTTACAGATATTTTGGCGATAGAAAGGGACTAATTATCGCGGTTTCTGAGTACTTTTCAGTTGAACTGCTAGAAGATTTAAAAGTCGCATTTGAAAATGAGGTTAAGAGTTTTGAAAATGTTGTGGATTTCGAATCCGTTGATTTAGCATCCGTCATTGGAAACGTTATTGGTGCATTTTTAGATTTTGTAAATAGCGATCCTGACCTATATAGATTTTTGGTGTCCGCCTCTATAGCTTCCGAAGAGTATGACGATCTTAAAAATTCGACTCTCGATTTTGTAGAAACTCTTTGCAAGAACATTGCCAAGTATATTGCAGACTTGCTGGTTTCAACTGGACGAGATTCTGGAGCTGCTGAACCATTTGCCTACGGAATTGTGGGAATGGTTCACTTTGTTTCGATGTGGTGGCTTGACCGAGGGGTGTTATCAAAGTCACGTTTAGTCGACTATATGTCAACTTTGCTAGCAGAGGGATTTAAGTCAGAACGGTTAAAACTTACAAATACGAAAAAATTTAGTGTTGATGAGGCAGCATCTTTGCGAAGACAGTCAATTATGGCAAGGTCTCAAAGGGCAAAGAGGTAAGTAAGTGTTTATGAGCATTAACATTTACTCAAAAATACGGATATGGGAAAGAAGGAATTTATGGAATTAATGGTACAAATTATGCCAACATTTAGCAGAGAAAAGAGAGGATAGATTGATGACAGCTACTGAAATCAATGAGAGAAAAGATCTTGACGATGCGTTACCGCCTAGTTTTAGTGATCTAGCGGAAAGTTCAAAGTGGATCCGAGAGATTGATGGTCTTTATGACTGGTTTATGCAAAGTGAAATCAGCCAACCAATAGCTAGAAAGTCAGTTCAGCGACACGCTAAGGCTTTGAGCAGACCTACGTTAAACCCGCATGGGTTTGAAACAATTGGAAGAGTAATCGGTAGGGCAACTGTAGTTACAGGGAAGTGGGCAACCGATCTGCCAAATCTTTTTTATAGAAAAGTTGTATTTGGTGAGGATTCACCTACTCCAAAAGAGAGGCTGATTGAAAGGTCACAACATTTAGTCAAAGCTGGTGGATCATCAATGGTGAAGCTTGGTCAGTTTGTCTCCACTGCAAAAGGATTACTTCCAGATGAGATAGTAGAGTCGTTCGCATGGTGCAGAGATAGTGTTGATCCTCTCAGTGGTGACGTGGTTATCTCACTTATCGAGTCAGAGTTGAATGTCAAAATTGATGAAATATTTGAAACTTTTGAAAAGGAGCCTATGGCAGCAGCTTCAATAGCTCAAGTTCACCGTGCTACCTTAAAAGGTGGGTGTGAGGTTGTTGTAAAGGTACAGCGACCAGGGTTGAAAGAGCAGTTTTGTAAGGATCTAAGAGCCATGGCTCTATTGGCGTATGGAGCTGAGTTTGGTTTCAAAGGAGCAAGATTGGCAAATCTCAGTGGTTTTGTGGAGCTTTTTGCATCTCTTGTTCTTGAAGAGCTTGATTTTAAAAATGAAGCTTTAAACATGGTTGAGCTAGGTCTTGCTGCAGAACACGCTGAGGCTGACTTTGTTGTATTCCCAAGGCCATTGCCACCATACATTACCAGCAAGGTTTTGATCATGGAACGACTAAGAGGTGTGAGTTACGCAGACGCTGACTGGACAAAAGTTCCAAAAGAAGAGAGAGAAAAGCTTCTCCGCCTTGTTATCCAAGGTGTTTTAGAGCACACACTTGTTTATGGGGTCTTTCACGGTGATCTACATGCTGGAAATGTCTTGGCAGATACTGACGGAAAACTTGGTCTAATCGATTACGGAATTGTTGGAAGACTTTCGGTCGAAGAAAGAGCGGCATTGGTGCGGTTTATGGTGGGCGTAGGGCTCAATGACACATCGCTTCAACTTGCGGCATTAAAAGAATTTGGAGCAGTTCCTGAGGAATGTGATACGGAGGAATTAGCCAAGAAGATGGATATTTCAGTCCTACTTCCTGAATCGGTAACCCAAGAAAACCTCGCTGATCAAGTAACTCAGGTTATTAGGTTTTTGGGCCAAGAAGGTTTCAGGTTACCAACCCCATTGGTGCTATTTTTTAAGAATCTTCTATATTTAAATGGGTTTGCTGCGGCAGTTTCACCTGGTACGGACCTGTTAGCAGAGATTGGACCGATCTTTGAGTACTTTAAAGAAAAGTACCCTAAAGAGATGGAGCTTATTGCTGGACCATTATAGTAAATATATTGGATAAAACCATTGAGTCAAGAATATTTGCATATAAAGTGACCTGACTCGTAATTTTTGGTATAAACGTTATATCAAACAATTGAGAAAGGCGCCCGACTTTGGCACTGCTGGATGACCTGATTTGCGAACTTGCAAACTCTGAATCAGGGATAGGTTTTATTTATGATGCACTGGATCATGTTTCGCGCGACCTACAACTTTCAGATGCAATTTTGATTCTAGAGACTGCGGAGACAGGACTACAGATCTTTCGAGATAGGCGGAAAAAATTAGCAGAGGACTCTATCCCTGGAGGCATTTTAGAGGCCCCAATTGGACTCCATACAGAACCTCCAGGAGCTGGTGATCAAATTGAACCGTTATTGGTTAAACTTTGTAGCGTAGCGATTGAACTTGATCGAGCTAAGCATGACGCATCTCATGATTCGTTAACTGGGTTGCTAAACCGACGTTCCTTTGACATTTTGTTGGATCAGCACTGTTCTCAAAGTACTCGTTATGGCTGGCAGTTTGCGTTAGTCCTAGTAGACGTGGACGACTTCAAAGATATTAACGACTCCTTAGGACACATTGCAGGTGACGGAGTACTTAAAACCATCGGTGCAGCATTAAGCTCTACATTGAGATCTGGAGATAGTGCAGCTAGAGTTGGAGGGGATGAGTTCGCTCTTGTGCTTGCTAATGCTACTTTCCAAGGCGCTCTTCAGGCGGTTGCTCGGTTGAAAGATACGATTGCGCTCGCAAATGTGGGAGTTTCGGTGTCAACAGGAGTGGCACTTGCACCGGAAGAAGGTGATAGTCCTGAAGCGATATTCAAGATAGCAGATGAAAGACTTTATAAAGAAAAAGAGGACCAGAGTATTGAACGAAATTAATGTACAACGACTTAATGAAATTGAATCGTCTATTCGACAAATTACAGGGGTTGTTGCTGTTTCTTTTGACTTTGAAAGTCAAGTACCATCTATTGATTTGATTGTCACTCCGGGAAACTTACTTCAATTTGCATTGAGCGAAGTCGAATCGGTATTGAAACGAAATATTGATTTTAATGTCAAAGTAGCAGGAGTTGGGATCCCTCCGTCTAAAGAAAGCGTAAAATCTGTCGGAAGAGAGAAGGCTGAGTTAATTCATTTAGTTGCAGGTGTTGAGTTAACTTCGGGTAACCCAGGAAGGGTAAATCTTACTCTTGAGTTTTATGGACAAAAGGTAACAGGGGAAGGACCACGGAATATAACTGGTGGTCCTGCACTTGCAGTTATTGATGCAGTGTCAAAATTGAGTTCAAATAATGCAAATGTGGATATCGCTGCAATTGAGTTAAGTGACGTGTCCGTTGCAACAGACATAAGTCATAGCGCTAAAGTAAGCATTAAGCATGGTGACAAAATTTTAGTTGGGGTTGCAAGGAGTGCTTCGATTGAAGAAGCAGTTGTGTTGGCAGCAGTTCACGCTGTCGCCAGAGCTTTTTAGAAAGAGGAAAATGTGGTAGATGCTGAGCTTGTGGTATCGGTAAATAACAATGTTATGACGCTTACGATAAACAGGCCCGAAAAAAGAAATGCAATGTCAGTTGAGGTAATTAACAATCTTAAAGAGGCACTAATTTCGGCCAAAGTTGATAATGATGTTAGAGTGGTTGTGATTACTGGTCAAGGTGACAAAGCTTTTTGTTCAGGGGCAGATTTAAGTGGAGGGATGATGGATCAACCCAAAGAACAAACTTTGATTGATCAGCATAACGCAAGGGGACAGTTAGCTGAGATTTTTAATCTTATGTATGAACTTGGAAAGCCAACAGTAGCTAGAGTGAATGGTTACGCAATGGCTGGGGGATTTGGGCTCGCACTTGCGTGCGATATTGTAATTGCAGCGGCACACTCTAAATTTGGCGCAACTGAAGTTAATGTTGGTTTGTGGCCATTTATGATCAGCGTTCCTCTTTCACGCTCTATGCCTCCTAAAAAAGCACTAGAACTTATGATGACAGGTCGCAAAGTATCTGCTCAAGAAGGGGCAGAAATTGGGTTCGTAAATTCGGTAGTTGAATTTGATGGACTTGACAATGCAGTAAATGAAGTGACGAGTAGAATGGCGTCTCTTCCGCCTGCGGCTATTAAGTTGGGGCGAACAATGTTTTACGCGACCTTAAACATGGAACCTCACCAAGCTTTAGGTTATCTTCAAACAGGACTGTCTTTAACAACCCTAACTGAGGACGCACGAGAAGGAGTGCTCGCTTTTCTTGAGAAACGACCTCCTAATTTTACTGGCTCATAAAATTGGCAGGTAGGCGAGTTTTGAAATTGCGAGTTGGATGTTTGGTAAAATTCGTGTTGAATCTGAATATTGTTTGAAAGAAGCTTGAATTGAATAAAAAAGCATTAATTACTGGAATTACTGGTCAAGACGGTTCGTACCTTGCAGAGTTCCTACTGGATAATGGGTATGACGTCGTTGGTATGCTGCGGCGATCTTCAACCGTTAATTTTGAGAGGATTGCTCATATCCAAGATAGATTGACCTTAGTTGCAGGAGACTTACTTGATGAGGCCTCAATGATAGGAATCCTAAGAGAGCATAAGCCCGAAGAATTATATAACTTAGCTGCACAATCGTTTGTTCAGACTTCGTGGAGTCAGCCAGTGTTAACTGGGGAAACTACGGCACTTGGCGTAACTAGGGTTTTGGATGCAATTCGTATGACTGACCCGTCGATCCGTTTTTACCAGGCAAGTTCCTCAGAGATGTTTGGAAAGGTTCAAGAAGTTCCGCAAGTTGAAAGTACTCCATTTTATCCACGAAGCCCATATGGGGTTGCAAAAGTATACGGGCACTGGATAACAGTTAACTATCGAGAA
The DNA here is from genome assembly GCA_021790815.1 of Actinomycetes bacterium. Taxonomy (GTDB): domain Bacteria; phylum Actinomycetota; class Acidimicrobiia; order Acidimicrobiales; family JABEUL01; genus JAJYFT01. The sequence continues at coordinate 5,583 of JAJYFT010000074.1, read as the reverse complement.
AGTTACAATTTACACGCGTCATCGGGAATTCTGTTTAATCACGAGTCTCCAAGAAGGGGACTTGAGTTTGTTACCCGAAAGATTTCTTATGGAGTTGCACGGATTAAGCACGATCTTGCAAAGAGTTTGAAGCTCGGCAACTTAGATGCAAAGAGAGACTGGGGATATGCGGCGGATTACGTGAGGGCGATGTGGCTAATGATCAATCAAGATTCTCCTGGAGATTATGTTGTGGCAACTGGTGAGACACATTCCGTTAGAGAAGTCTGTGAAATAGCATTTGATCACGCTGGACTTAATATGGATGAACACATAGAAGTCGACGAGAAGTTTTTTAGACCAGCTGAAGTTGATCTTCTCGTAGGTGACCCAAGTTTAGCTGAAGCGAAGTTAGGTTGGAAAAGAGAAGTCGATTTCGAAACCTTGATTAGAATGATGGTTTCAGCTGATATCGATCTGGTTGCGTCTGAACTTAAAAAATAAGCGCCATTGTTGTTACCAACGGTTTATTTGACTTAATACAACTTTTCACGCGTTGAAGAACCAGTTCCAAAAAGCATTTTGCTAATTTTTAGTATCAGTGAGACTCTAAAGTTCAGTTCAACGGGCTAGTTCGACTTAGAATTTGAAATAGAGCTAAATGATTTCATATCCAAATGGATATTCACTTTCAGGCTAAAGACTTTAAAATACAACAAAATACAACAAAAACCGCACCAGTAAGCTTTAAAAATTGCGTGGCTCTATCTAAATATGTCATACCAAGCAGTGTGAACGGAAAATACTTCAAAGGAAAGTGCGTGAAAAAACGATTTTCAAAAATCGAATTATTTGAACTTTTAGATGATCTAGCGCTCATTTCAGAGAGTAAAGGACGTGCTTATAACACGAGTGATTTTCCAACCGACGTAGAGACTATTCAGGAAATTGAGAAAGCGGAGCACTTTCTTGGGGCTCTAATGACACGACACAGGGTTTAGAATCTAAATAAAATTTGCGTTATTAGAATTTAAATCAAAACAAATTTATCTAAAAATTAATTATTTCTCGCTAATCAAGGTTTTAGGCAGATTTTGTGGGAAGTTAATTGTCAAGTCGAGAAAAGTCTTAAAGATTTACAAAAAAGTGCGATTAAAATGAAAAAAAGTAGATTTTGGGGATGCTAGTATATTGGCATGAAGAAGATCTTAGTACTTTTAGTATTGGCAGCACTCGGAGCGATTGTAGCAAAGAAGCTTCGCGAAAGCTAACTTGCCTTTTCGGCTACAGCTTTTTTGTGCCGACCCATCCACCAGCCAATTGCTAGAGCGCCACTTGCAGTTACCGCAGTTACGCCGGTGATTGCTGCTGTCCGCTTTTTGGTTAACATGCCCCGCCTTTCGGCTAATCGGATTGTTTTGGTGAAATAGCGAATATCCCAGTTATTTTCCTTCGCAAGTTTGAATAATGCGCGATCTGGGTTAACAGCTACTGGGTGTCCAACGATCCTAAGCATAGGTTCATCAGTAATCGAATCAGAGTACGCGTAGCACTCGTCTAAGTTTAGATGTTCTAATTCGGCAATCTCTTTGATGGCTTCAGCTTTGTAGGGGCCGTATACGTATCTTTCCATGTCACCGGTGTACTGTCCATCACTATCAACCTCAGCTCTACTTGCAATGACTCCATCGACACCTACATATCTTCCTAATGGTCTAACGATCTCTTCCGGAGAGGCAGATATAAGCCATACTCGTCTTCCTGCAGCCTGGTGAGCGTCTATTTCGTCTAAGGCTTCTTGAAATAGGATTGGATCTACTGTCTGAGCGAGTGCTTCTTCAACAATCTGTCTTACTTTTGACTGTTCCCAGCCTTTTGTAAGCTCGAGCACTGACTTTCTGATTTTTTCCAATTTTTGTTCTGAAGCGCCGAGATGTTTATATACAAGTTGAGAGTACAGGCTTCTTATAATTGTGGATTTAGATATTAGACCATTCTTATAAAACGGTCCGCCGAAAGCTGCCATGGACGCACGAGCGATCACGGTTTTGTCGAGATCAAAGAAGGCTGCTTGCCTCATATTTTATATTTTACCGAAATAATGTGCTCATTATGAGTTTTTGTCATACTTTTATTTGTGATTGACCGATTAACTTGGTCTGGAGTTCAATCTCTGCGTCGTTTGTTACTAGACATAAGACCTCATCTCCCGGGCCTAAAACAGTGTCTCCACGAGGTACAACTAAGTGGTTGTCCCTGACTACAGCTACAATTGTTGCATCTCTTGGAAGATCTAGGTTAGATATTGCAATTGAAGACGCAGGCGAATCTTCAGCCAGAGTGACTTCAACTAACCTGGCACCGCCTCCCTCAAATTGGAGAAGCCTTACAAGTGATCCAACACTTACAGCCTCTTCAACAAGGGCGGAAAGCAAGTGTGGCGTTGAAACTGACACATCGACGCCCCAACTTTCGTTAAATAACCACATGTTTTCAGGATGGTTTACACGAGCAACAACCCGAGGAACTGCAAACTCTTGTTTTGAAAGGAGACTAATCACTAAGTTATCTTCATCGTCACCAGTAGCGGCAACTACTACATCTACTGTATCAAAGCCTGCGTTTTGTAGTGCAGTTACTTCACAGGCATCGGCTCCAATCCATTTGATTCTAGGCCTTGGTGTTAGTTTTGCAACGAGCTCGATATCTTTTTCTATTACGAGAACCTCGTGCCCTGCTTTTTCGAGATCGTGAGCTATAAATGTACCGACATTTCCTGCTCCACAGATTGCTACTTTCATAAGTTGTCCTTTAAAATTTTCTTAAAATCGTTATAACTGTTCGATAAGTTATTGCTATTGCTCAAGTAACTTCCCTTACTTGTGCTTGCGCTCCTCAAGTTCTATTATTAAGCTCAAGTCTATTAAACTAATTGACGCAATCAGTTCAACTTGTATCAAAAACTTATTTCTACTAGACGATTAAATTTTATTAACATTTCTATTTTTCTTTTTTAATTAGAAATTGAATGAACAATTTGTAGAAACTTTGCTAAAGAGTCGGGTAGTTTTTTTGAATAATTGGTTAGTTTCCAGTTTCAGATAACTCGTTTTCACCAAATAGGTTCATGAAACTTTCTAGGCCAGACTTTTTTACTGCAACGTAAAGTACGTCACCTTCTTGTCCAATCATCTCCTCTGACGGAATTATTGATTCTTTCCCACGCATGACCATAACGATTTTTGAAACACCCGGAATTTCAAAATCCTTTAGACCGACTCCGCTTAGTTTTGCATCGATCATTCTCTCAATTAGCCTTACCGACCCCGTTGCATCTGTCCACTCATCGGTAAAGGTATCAGGGAAGAGTCTTCTATGGACTTGGTCGATTGTCCAGCTAACAGTCGCAACCGTAGGGATACCAAGGCGTTGATAGATTTCTGCCCTTCTTGGGTCATATATACGTGCAACAACATTTTTGATATTGAAGTTTTCGCGTGCGATACGGGCTGTAAGAATATTTGAATTATCTCCACTAGTTACTGCAGCGAGTGCAAAAGCCCGTTCAGCACCTGCTCTTTTCAAATCGTCAATATCGAAACCAAATCCGACTACTTTTTCTCCTGTGAAACCTTCAGGAAGTCGTCTAAACGAAGTTGACGCTTTATCAATTATGGTTACGCTATGACCGTTCTTTAGCAGGTCAACTGCTAATCCGCTCCCTACTCTGCCACATCCGACTATTACTATATGCACTATATTTATGCAACACCTTTTTAATATTAATTGCAACTTCTAAATAATTATTGTTTAGAATTCCTTCGAAAAGTCTAACGCTAAATTTAGATTAGCAAAATATATTGGCTAATTTGTACGCCTATCCCTTAGAAATTGATTAGGTTTGATATGTGGACGATAGTAGAAACACATATTTACCGCCCGAAAGATTCTCGTATAGGGTAAAGCGCCTTCTATTGGGCACCCCATTAACTAACGATAAATTAGCGACTGAACGCGTGGGAAAGCCTACAGCGCTAGCCGTTTTGTCATCTGACGTCATGTCATCATCCGCGTATGCAACTGAGCAAATTTTAGTAGTCCTCGTTGGGGTAATTGGTATTGGCGCCTACAAACTTGTAATGCCTATAACGATAGGAATATGTCTGGTTTTGGTTGCAGTAACACTATCTTATTTAGAAGTAATAAAGGCTTTCCCGAAAGCTGGCGGAGCTTATATGGTAACGAGAGAGACCTTCGGCTTAAATTTTGCGCAGATTGCAAGTGCTGCCTTACTCATTGACTATACATTAACGGTTGCAGTATCGATTGCGGCTGGAGTTGATGCACTTATATCTGCGGTACCTGTTCTTGAACCACTTCGAGTTGAGATTGCAGTTCTTTTTGTGGTCCTCATCGCTTACGGAAACTTAAGAGGAATAAGAGAAGCTGGTCGAACTTTTGCTCTTCCTACTTTTATTTTTATTGTAAATATGGCGATACTAATTCTTGTAGGACTTTACAAATGGGTTTTCACAAATCTCTCAACGATGAGTATCCATCAGCAAAATGCCTATGAATTTGGACTCAAGAGTGGAGGCGGCTTATTGGCAGGCGCTTCTTTTTTTATTGTTGCTCAAGCTTTTGCAAATGGTGGTACGGCTCTAACTGGTACTGAAGCGATTTCAAACGGAGTCAGTATTTTTCGAACTAAGGCGAAAATTGGCCACAAGTTAGTTGATGGTGTTAAAGGACAGGCCCATAATGCCAGGGTAACACTTATGAGTATGAGCTTAATATTAGGAGCGATGTTCGTTGGCGTCTCTTTATTGGCATCGAAAATCCATCCTGTGCCACGTACGACTGAAACCCCGACAGTAGTTGCTCAAATTGCCGATGTTGTATACGGTCATGCTCTTTTAGGCCACATATTTTATTTGTTACTTCAATTTGCAACAATGGCAATTTTGGTCTTAGCGGCAAATACAAGCTTTACTGGATTTCCGCTTCTGGCCAGCTTTGCAGCTGAGGATTCATTCTTGCCGCGACAGTTAACGCGAAGAGGGCACCGTCTTGTCTTTTCAAATGGAATAATTGTTTTAACTTTTGTTTCTATTATTTTGCTGGTGGCAACTAGGGCAAATGTTTCTAGCCTCGTTGCTTTGTACGCTATTGGAGTTTTTACGGGCTTCACGCTAGCCGGTGCCGGAATGGTGAAATACCACTTAAAGCACAGAGAAAGTCACTATAAGAGACGAATTTTTATAAATGGAGCAGCATCCGTACTGAGCTTTTTTGTCGACATCATGTTTATCGTCACCAAATTCACCGAAGGAGCCTGGGTAGTCGTAGTTTTAATGCCTCTAATGGTCTACGCTTTCATTCATCTTCACAGTCAATATGTAGCTGAGGAAGAGATACTCGAAAAGGATGCACCTAGAGTGTGTGAAATGCCTATTTTACGTAGACACTCCGTCATTGTACTGGTTGAAAGGCTTGATTTAGCGACTGCTCGAGTAATTCAATATGCTAGAACCTTAGGAGCAGACGACTTGCGAGCCGTGCATTTCATCCTAGATAGTCTAGAAGCTAGAGAAGTTGAAGATC
>JAJYFT010000010.1 GCA_021790815.1 Actinomycetes bacterium | reverse complement strand
TCAATGCAGAGGCGAGCCAGCTGTTTCAGACTTACTCACCTTGATAACTAGCTACTTTATACAAAACGGTGAGCAAAGAAAAGAATTGACTTTGCACTATTTTTGCCACTATGTCAGGAGTTCTGGATTCAAAAGCCAGAGCTTTCCTCTGTGCAGCCTTGCCATTTAGCGGAACTCGATATAGAGCTATCCCGACTTCTGAACTTTTCGCAAGAAAACTCAGATTTTACTGTGTGCTAAATCTCTTTCACACCATTAAACAGTAAGTTAAAATTTTGCAACTGAATATTTTTGGGCACCTTTGGCCACCTAATTTATGATAAATAGGTATGTTTTTAGAGAAATCTGTATGCAGGGCAACTGGTCGGGCTCGGATTATGGAAAAGGTCCTAATCCGGTATTCCATATGACCCTGGAGTGTCGAGTTTTGGGTTTCATTAGCTAACTTTCTCGAAGTCAGATTGACTTTAGCAGCCTGGTGGCACCTCTAGATGGCGAGAGATGAATCCAACTTTACCTGCCATAAATTAACCATTTCTCACGTAAAAATGAGATGGCCAAAGCGAATGTCATTCATAGTCCCACGGTTCCGGCGGTTGTCAGCAGGAACACTCTTATCAACCACCAGTACTTTAGCTGAACCTGCCCGCACGTAGACGCACGTGACTCCAAGCGACTCCGAAATGTATTGTAAGCAATGCCATAATGATCCTAGCGGCGATCCTCTGTGTTCCAGATCTGGCTGTTTGGTACGCAAAGAGTGATACACAGTTGATCGTGCCCTTGTTATCCAGAGGCCAGGCGCATCCTTGAGTCAATGCGATAGGCGTTCCGTTGCCCGAAGTCATAAAGCCAGCAGCAGCCATCAGGGCCCCGAATGCGGCGCCAATTCCAACAACTAACTTCCGCGCCCGTCTAGGCCCTTTAATACTTAACTTAAAGAGATACCACCGGAATTGCCGTATCTTCCTCCTCCACCAATCACCATCGATCCGAAACGCAAGCCAGTAGGTTGGGCTCTTACCCCACTCGCTCAGAGCACCAAGATCATCGAGAACTGGCCGATAAAAATGAGAAAGATTGCAGGAATTATAAAAAACCAAACCCCGCCAACCGAATGCATCGTGATTATGTTGATTACACAAATTAGAGCCGAAATGAGAGCACCAAGTCCTGGAAATATCATGATGAACTTCGCCGCAAAACCTAAAAATTTCGCGAACGCCCGTGACAGGGTGCCGCGCTACAATTCCCAACGGAACCCGCGTAATTCACGCCCTGTCCTAAACCTGCGTAAGTTGGTGTCACAGCGATGCCTTCGATTTGTTTTCCCCATTCGTTGCCGTCCCACCACCTCTGTTCCGTTCTGGAGATGACGGATATCAATACCATTCAACAGGGGGTTCGACTGTATGTCTTATGAAATGACTTGTTAATTCGATTCGTTAAACAGAGATTTCCCACCTGAATAAGTACATATCTCCAAATATGGCAAATCAACATTTGTACTTGGACTCCATATTTGCCCTCCTCCGACGGCTAAAGCCGTAAGATTCCCTCGGTGATGACAACTTACCCTGCCTCCACTTTAGAAGTTTTCGCTGCCACTTTAGAGCCACTCGGCTGAGCCAAGATCAGGGAGTAGTGTCAAGGCGTATCGCGTTAATTTTCTACCAGAGTTTACAAGAGGTGGCTTGGGATAGAACATGGACAAGCTACAAAAATCTACTGAGCAAGCAGAGCAGCCACCATGTGTCTTTGCAGCTAGGGAGTTCATCCGAAATTGGATTTTTGCTAGGTTTTTACATATCTCAAGGATAGCAAAACACTCACTTCATGGTCATCTACCAGCATTTATCTAAGCACCCCCAACGGGATTTGAACCCGTGCTACCACCTTGAAAGGGTGACGTCCTAGGCCGCTAGACGATGGGGGCATAAAAATGCACAAAAGTTAAGCGCATAGATTACATAAGATTATCAGTTATTTGCCAAGCATAATATAAAACATGTTGGTATCAAATTGAACGGTACTTCCAAGTACTTGTCGATGAGTTATCTTGAATTTCAATTTTTAGTTCGCCAAGCGCATCGCGAATCTTATCTGCAAGTTTCCAGTTATTTTCAATTCGGGCTTCTTCACGTAAATTAAGTAAGAGATCTACAAAATCTTTGATCTGAGTTTCAGGATCAATAGTACCTATTTTTGCAAGCTCACCAAGAGCCAATATCATCGATTTAAATTCATTACTCCAAGCTAAAACTGTTTCTTCGTTACAAGTTTTTGAAATTAAAATTATTTTTTCAATTGTTTGAAATGCAACTCTGAGTGCGTCATCAACGTCTTTACTATCTAAATTTTTTCTAAAGTCCTCTGCTGCATTACGTATCCAAATCAACGAATATGGGTTTGCGTCCAAGTCTTTAAGTTCAAGATCAGGATCATTCCCTGTCGTCGTTCTGTTCAAATTTTCGTTTTGGTGGGGCACAGATCCACTTTTTGAAGTGAGATCTATGGCTAAATGGCTGAGATCTTTAAATGTTAAAATTTCACCACTTGGGATCTCGGATGATCTTCCTTCTACCCTAACCGTCATCTTTCCTAAACCAGTAACCGAAATTTCTTCACGCTCAACATCAAATACTGCAGCAGTATGTTCGTCTATTCCTAGTAGAAAAATATCGGATGAAATCTGTTGCTCGAGTCTCGCTAGTCGATTTTCACCCAAGTAGCAGAATCGAGTATCGTGAGTTCCCCCTTCGGCATTATTGTAGTGGGGGATAACTGCTACATTAATACCAAAAATGCCTAAAATATCCAGCCCTTCCTTCCACACAACTTCTTCACCGACTTTATAAATTTCATATACTGGGACCGTAAGTTTGCCTAGTGTCAGCGCCGCTGCCGACGCAAATGTGACTGCACCACCATCTATAACTTTCTTTCTCATTAAACTATGCGTTAATTTGTTTCGCCATTTCCTTAGTGCATAGGTTGGACTTCCAGGTCCAGAAAAAATCAGATCTGAACTGTTAAACAGGTCAACAAATCTTGCCCTAGAAAGAGAATCCGTTTCGATATCATCAGAAGAAGGAAGCTTACTCATTGAAATATTTAAGCTAACACTAAAATAATCGATGATTTTCTTCGAAAGTTCCTCTCTATTTTCTTGGAACTCATAAGGAGTATCAAGAAAAGAGGTCGTCACATTCTTGCTTCCGATTCCCTCAAAAACAGCACGGTGAGTTTTAACCATCGTTGGACTTAGTTCTCCCGAGCCCATTAATGTAACTACTGATCCCACTACTCTTCTCCATTTGCCAAAGTAGACGAAATTGCGTAAAGAAGTGCAACACTAAAACTTTGTAGTATCCAATAAGTTGCCTCTAGATCGAAACTCTCCTCAGTTTCACCATGTATTTCTCCATTTTGATCGATGTTCAATTTTGTACCGATTGAAAGCCGAATTAGGTTTACTGCCTTCATTACTTCTTCTAGACCTTCGTTCGTCAATATATTGGTGCCGACACTTAGAGATGCCAGAATCGAAAGAACACTCTTGTGACCAGAAACAACTTGTGGGAATGAATTTTCTTTAAATTCTTTCAATAGATCAAACTCTACAAAACTAACCTGTGGAAACACTCTTTGAAGTTCAGGGTTTGTTGCATCAGTCTCAATTTTCTCTCTTAAGTTTTCAGCATTTACCTTAATTAGCTTCGCCATTGGTTCAGAAAGAAATAGGTTACACTCTTCAAGGTTTATTCTTGTTACTTCCCATGGCAAGAACCTTTTGGGCCTTTTAAATGTCAATTTGTTTTCTCCATGGTAGCCCAAAGACCATAGGAATGAAGTCTCACTACGTATCCTTCAGCTTTTTCTCTATTTGCTTGAGCAACATTAGATCGTCCAGAATGGTGGACCTGTAACATTAGCTTTTCTGCCTTGGCTTTTGAATATCCAAATACTTTCTGAAAAACGAAAGTCACATAATCCATCAAATTGATCGGATCATCCCAAACAACGACGTTCCAGGGGCCATCATAAAGAGTTTCAGTATTAATGTCTATTTCATCTAAGACATCCTCTTTAACAGTCAACTCTCTCTACACTTTCTTCGATCGTCTCATCTTTGAACTCACAAAACTTCTCTTCCCTAAACATTAATAGCAGTTTAACGGCAATACTCGAAACAACACACGCTCCAAAGAGGTGAAATCCAACTAATAAAGATGGAACATGAAGTTCGAACTGCACAATTCCAATCGTGGCCTGCAAGCCAACAGCCTCTAGCAGGAACTCTGTCCATCGGACAGTTAGTATATTTCCGTCCTTTTGTTTTGATTTAAAAAGGAAGAAAACGATTGCACAAATTAGTAAAACTGCACTTATTGCGTGTATGCTCGTTGCAAGCCAGAAGGGAAGTGGCAGCCTCTTCGCATTTGTAGCTCCTGCGTGAGGCCCTGAAGCTGTGGCGAAAGTCCCTAGTGTCACTGTCATCAAAGTTAAAAAAAGAATCCCAAGAATCCAATTTCTCTCGTTTAAATCCCTCTTAGAAAGATCCTTCTCCCTTGGAAGCTTCCCTTTTGGAAGCTTATTGCCAATTTCATCGAATCTTCGACCACTTCCATATTTTGCGCGATGGTGAAGTATTACTCCATTAGCAACCATTGCTATAGATAAAAGGAAATGTATCATCACAAATGGAGGAAATAGATGAGAGTAGACAACGATCGCGCCAACTATTGCCTGAAGGAATACCCCCATTACTAAAAGAAATGATAAAAACTTAAGATCTTTTCTCCTGGTTCTATACGAATACACGAACAGGGACACAAGAAATATTGTGACTAGAAATACAACAAACCTGTTGATATCTTCGACTAAGGGGTGAAACTTCAGCGGTGCAGTGAAGGAATGGGTAGTGCAATTAGGCCAATCCTTACAACCCAGCCCGCTTTCAGTCAACCTAACTGTTCCACCCGTTACAACTAGCAGGACTACAAGTCGAGTAGCCCATTTGGCTAACGATTCAAAAACTTTAATTTCTGAATTAATTATTTTCATCTACTTATCAATAATAGGCTTTCACTAGGGCTATTAATTCGTAGAAATGGCCATAAAAATGTCAACATTAGCAACGATTTCTTACGTAATGTCATTTCGCGTGCATTTAACGCTCATTTTCAAATACAATATATAGTCTATGGCAACTTTTGCTTCTTCAGGAGTAGCCGTAACGTTGCAACCAAAGATTTTACTTAAGCTAAAGGGCTATATTGCTCTAACTAAGCCTAGGATAATTGAGTTACTTCTAATTACGACTGTCCCAACGATGTTTCTTGCTAAGGACGGCATACCGAGCCTAGAGCTTATTTTGATCACTGTCCTCGGCGGGACTCTTGCTGCAGGTGGAGCCAATGCTTTTAACATGGTGATTGATAGAGATATCGATGCAAAAATGGAGAGAACAAAAGGAAGACCACTGGTTACTAAGGTTTTACGTCCAGTTGAAGCTACTTTTTTTGCTGTTATTTTAGAAGTTGCGGCGTTTGTCGTGTTTTGGGCGTTTGTAAATTTACTTTCAGGCATTCTCGCAGTTTCGGCAATGGCATTTTATGTTGGTGTTTACACTGTTTGGCTTAAACGTAGGTCAACTCAAAATATCGTCATTGGTGGAGCTGCAGGCGCAGTACCAGTCCTTATAGGTTGGTCCGCGGTTACTGACAAAATTAGTTTAGTATCTGTTCTTTTGGCATTTATTATATTTCTTTGGACGCCGCCCCATTTTTGGGCACTAGCTGTAAAATACAAGGAAGACTACAGAGCTGCTAACGTACCGATGCTCCCCACAGTCAAAACTAACCAAAGGACCGCTAACGAAATTCTTATCTATTCAATATTAGTTGTTGCTCTTTCAGTCGCACTTATACCCCTTTCATCACTGAAATGGGCTTATGCAGGATCCGCTGTCTTAAGTGGATTAGGGCTAATTGGCTACTCACTTTTGTTTAAAATTAGACCAAGTTCTAAAAATGCTATGAAACTTTTCGGCTTTTCAATAACTTACTTAACGATTATATTTTTGTCAATTGCAGTCGACGTTCTAATCTTTCACAGATGAACTCTCGGAAGGTAATCTTACTTGTTTCAACTATTATCCTTGTTTTCACAACAGTCTACGCAGTAGTCAACTTTAGGCCTTCTAGTGCACCTATTTCATCTATCACTTTAGGTGGCGAAGGGCCACAAATTGGCAAGTCAGCTCCTAATTTTGAGTTGCCACTCTTAGAGTCTTCAAAACTTGGTAAAAACATTTCACTTAGCTCTTTTAAAGGAACACCTCTGATTTTAAACTTCTTTGCCTCGTGGTGTAGTGAGTGCGCACAGGAACTACCCCTACTTTCAAGTTTTGCAAAGTCAAATAGTTCAACTATCAAAGTTATCGGAATTGACTCAGGTGATTCACCGACAAACGCTTCAAGGCTTTTAGCGAAAGATGGGGCACACTTTACAGTCTTAAGTGATGAAGATGAGTCATTGATTTCTAGTTCTTACTCATCAAGAGGGCTGCCATACTCAGTTTTGATTAGCAAAAATGGCACTGTTCTTTCAACAAACCTGGGTAGTCTAAATCAAAATGTCTTGGCCCAATGGAAAAAAGAGGCATCTGTCAACTAAGCAGGTGAAATCCTAGTACCCTAAAAGATTAATGCTAGATATACGTGACATAAGATCTAATCCAGAAGAGTACATTCAGCTTCTAGGCTTCAGAGGGATTTCTAGAAGCGAAGTTGAGAGCATTCTCGATATCGACTCTAGAGCAAAAGAAAAACTTCGGGAAGTCGAGACACTTCGCTCAGAGATTAAATCTATCTCAAAAGAGGTTGCTAAGGCTTCTAGAGAAAACAAAGAAGATGAGGTGAGAGAACTCAAAGAAAAAAGCCGGGTTCTGGGTGAATCCAGTAAAGACGTCGAAAGTGAGTTTAATTCGTTCAGCAAACAGTTAAACGACGAGCTACTTAATCTTCCAAATATTCCATCTTCTGAGTGCCCAGTCGGGAAAAGTGAGGCGGACAACTTAATTCTTAACGTTAACGAGCCTATGAAAAACTTTGAACACTTCCAATGCGTACCTCATTGGGAGATAGGTAAAGAACTTGGTATTTTAGATCTTGAACGAGGAGCCAAGCTTTCCGGATCTATGTTTCCGATGTTTAGAAAAGCGGGAAGTAAACTACTCCGAGCGCTAACATCTTTTGCTTTAGACCGACACTCTGATTTATTTGAAGAGGTTAGGCCCCCAACACTCGTAAAATCAGATACTCTTCGCTCTACAGGGCATCTCCCAAAGTTTAGTGACGAGGCGTACCACATCGAAAGAGATGACCTCTGGGCAATCCCGACGGCTGAAGTACCGCTAACATCACTATTCCGAGATGAGATACTTAAGGAATCAGACCTTCCAAAACGATTCACTGCCGTTACCGCTTGTTTCAGACGTGAAGCAGGCGCTGCAGGGAGAGACACCAGAGGGCTTCTACGAGTTCATGAGTTTGATAAAGTCGAAATATTGGCTTGCACAACAAAAGAGCAAGCTCCCGATATTCACTTAGAACTACTGGGACGAGCTGAATCCTTAGTTGTAGAACTTGGACTTAATTACCGAGTCTTAGACCTGTGCACGATGGATTTAGGTCAGTCATCTAGAAGGACTTTCGATATTGAAGTATACTCGCCAGGAACTCAAAAATGGCTAGAGGTTTCCTCCGTATCTTGGTTTGGAGATTACCAAGCTCGCAGAGCAAATCTTCGCTACCGGCCAAATGACGGAAGCCCAATTCAATTTTTGCATACGCTAAACGGCTCTGCTTTAGCCTGGCCACGAATATTTGCAGCACTTATAGAGGTTTACCATCAAGAAAATGGGACAATTGTTCTTCCAGACGTTCTCTCTAGCTATCTAAATGGGAAACGAGTTATAGATCTCGACGGCAACTTACAATTTTAGTGATTTTCAAATTCTTTACTACAATTTTCACATAATCCAAGTAAAGCAAAATGATCACCTTTTAAGGTAAAGTGCCACTTCTCCTTCACTTCATTTAAGAGCGGAGCCAACACATCTTCTGAGATCTCAATAACCATTGAGCATTTCTCGCAAACAAGATGGCGATGCATTTCATTTTTAAGATGATAAACAGCTTTTCCGTGTCCCAAATGAACGTGATCGACAATTCCTGAATCTTCAAGCATGTCGAGTGTCCTATAGACAGTTGAAAGATGGATCTCGGGAAATTTTGATTCTACTGCTTCTGATATTTCATCTGCCGTTACATGACCATTCGCAGAAACAATTGCTTCAACTACAGTTCTACGTGACGGAGTAATTCGAACTCCTCTTTCCCTCAAGATTTGGACTATTTTTTGAACTTTTCCCTGAGACACTTAGTCCCTCTTTACCTCAAACTTATATCCAACACCTCTAACAGTTGTTATCAATTCAGGAACTGCAGGGTTTACTTCAATTTTATTTCTAAGGCGTTTGATATGAACATCAAGAGTTTTTGTATCTCCAACGTAATCGCCTCCCCACACGGTATCTATCAACATATCTCTTGTAACCACTTTCCCAGCATTCAACAGAAGTGTTTCTAATAGTTCAAACTCTTTTAATGGAAGTTTTACTGAATTACCCTTAACAATTACGGTATAAGTATCTAGATTTAATTCAACTTCTCCTGTCTTCAATACCTTCGTCTTTTCGCCATTTGCTCCTTCGTCAGCAACTTTCCGCCGAATTACAGCTCTAATTCGAGCTACAAGTTCTCGCAAGCGGTACGGCTTTGACACATAATCATCTGCCCCTACTTCAAGCCCTACAACAGTATCTAACTCCGTTGATTTAGCCGTAACCATTATTATTGGTACATTTGAATGAAGGCGAATTCGCCTACACACATCTATACCACTCAATTTCGGCAACATTACATCAAGCAAAATCAAATCAGGTTTAACTGATTCAAATATACTCATTGCTTCGATTCCATCCATGGCAACATCTACCTCAAATCCCTCACGTTTAAGGCCGATAGCTAGCGCATCAACAAAGGATTCCTCATCTTCAACAACGAGGATTCGAGGCGTTTCAGTACTCATTACTTACTATTACCTGACCAACTTCTGACGCAACGGGAAGTGTAACTATAAAGGTTGAGCCTACTCCCTCTTGACTTTCCACATCGACTGATCCTTGGTGATTTGCCATCACATGGCGAACAATACTTAGGCCAAGCCCCGTACCCCCAGTAGCACGACTACGACCATGATCTACCCGATAAAACCTCTCAAATATTCGGTCAAGATCTTTATTTGGAATCCCAAGCCCTTCATCCTCAACACTAATTTTTACGTTGTTGTCTTGTTTAAAGTATCTCAAAGTAACCTTTTTGCCAGGATCAGAGTACTTAATAGCATTTTCCAATAGATTATTTATTGTACTTACAAGTTGATGCCGGTCACCTATGACGTAAACATCACTCACAGGTTCAATCACTTCAATTTTAATCTCATTCTTTTCTGCTAACTGTCTAACTCTTTCTAGCGATTCCGCAGCAATCAGTGCGACAGATACCCGCTCTTTAGAGGGTGATTCTGAAGCTTCTATTCTTGAGAGATCAAGAAGATCGTCAATTATTCGACTTGCCCTAAAGGCTTCCTGTTGGATCCGATTAGCAAGTCGTTGAGCAATCTCAACATCTGTTTCTTGATTTAACGTTTCGGCAAGTAGTCCTAAAGCGCCCATTGGAGTTTTAAGTTCATGAGATACATTTGCAACAAAATCTCGTCTAATTTCTTCCAACCGTCTCAACTCTGTAATATCGTCCACAACGACAACTACGCCGAGAGCTCGTTGCCCATCATCGACCGAAATACACTTTAACGACAGAGCACGTCTAGGTGGTCCAAACAGATCTAGAACTCTCTCAGATGATCCACCTTTCTCAAGTCCTCCATATAAGAGTTCCTCAACTGCTTGGGTTGCAATTGCGTCTGAGTGGCTACTTCCTAAGAGTTCAACAGCAGACACATTTCTAAAAATAATATCTCCTTGTTCATCTGCTACAAGTACACCTTGCGGAAGTCTATCAATCGTCCGCCGAAGTCGAATTGCATCTGCACTAGCGTCCCCAACTGCCTGAGCTGCGTGATCAGTAGCAATCTCAAGCCTAGATAAAACGCGATCCAAACTCTCTCTTTCTGAAACGCCTGGATCGTCACCCAGCCTAGAAGCAAGGGCCGACAGTCTTAAACGTAACTCCTTCTTTCCTACTCTTGACGCTATTATGCCAACAAATACCAACGCCATTAAAACACAAGCGCTGGCAATTATCACGTCTTTTGTATTTAAAAACATGTGCACTATCTAAGCATGACAGGCTTAAAGGCCCTCTGTATGCATTTCAATAATTACATACAGTGAAATAACATGAAATACATTGACGTTCTGTTAATTATGTTCTAAGATGCCTTGAGGAATAACCCAACACGTTGAAAGGAACAAATGAAACTTTATCAGACTAATAACTTTGCCATAACTTCTAACACTTCTATGGCCCATCTATTTCTAAACCCACTTATAGGGAGTTTAAATAAATTTTATCTTCTTTCTGGTGTTAGCGTTACTCCTAGTGTTTCAGATTTACCTGGTAGCAACGTTCTTCAACAGCTAGCAAACGGAATTGCAGGATGGGCTCTTGTTTTATCACTTGTTTCTATGGTTATTGGAGCTGCAGCTTGGGCTCTAGGGGCGCACTCACAAAATGTTCACCAAACTTTGATTGGGAGAAGAACCGTTTTGATATCAATTGGAGCTTCATTAATTATTGGTGCCGCACCAGCACTCATTAACTTTTTTTACAACGCTGGTTCAAACATTCACTAGTGATGCAGATTTGTAACCCAGTATTTTTGGCTTCGGTCGGAAGTGACGTTCTCGGTTTTACTGCCAAACAATTCATTGATCAATTTACCTCATTCACAGTTCAATCTGCAAACTGGATGATTCAGTATCTTGGAGAAATGATAACAACCACGTCAACACCGCAGTTAACTGCTTCGTTTTTTGGCAGCATTCTTCGAACAATGGCCGGCATTTGCAGCATAATAATTTTGCCGCTTATAATGATCTCAGTAATCCAAGGAGTATTTACTGGAGACTTTCGTTCACTTATTAAACTAGTTCTTCAGCACATGCCGCTTGCATTGGCAGGCACAGGAATTGCTGTTGCAATAACTGAGATGTGCGTTGAGGGAACAGATGAAATATCAAACGTATTTTTATCAACGATGGGATCAACATTCGACAAAGGTCTAAGCCAATTTACTTCACTTTCGATTAATCCAACTTCTGGCCTTTCGGAAGGTGCACCGGTCATCGTCGTTGCCTTACTTTCCGTCATGCTCCTACTCGCGTCAACTCTACTGTTTGTCGAAATGATTATGCGAGGTGCAGCAATAGAGGTTGCTGTTATATTTTTCCCTCTCGCACTTGCCGGAATCGTATGGCCGGCTACCTCTCACTGGATCAAACGTTTAATTGAAATAATTGCCTCTTTGATAATTTCAAAGTTTGTAATAATTGTGGTTTTAACGCTGGCCGAAGCTCAACTTCTTGACTCATCAGATCCATTAAAAAACGAACTGCTGGCTGTCGCTACCCTTTGGCTAGCTGTGTTTTCACCATTTGTAGTATTTAGAATTATTCCATTTGTGGAGTCATCCACTGTTAGTGGATTTAACGAAATTCACGATCGCTTTAAAAATAAAGCAGGAGCTACTACAAAGGCTTTAGCTGGGCAAGGAATTGACTCATTATATTCAGCCTCCCCCCTAAATGCTGCTAGTGGGCAAATACCTGTTAACTCCCCGTTGAACAACCTATCAACAGATATTTCGTCTTCTCCAGTTAAAAGTGAACTACTTCCAATAGATAACATTGCAAATGATTTTCATAGACGAAAACAAATACATTCGGAGATAGAAAGCGTTGAAAAGGTCAGTGACAGAGACTAAAAACGATGAACTTACTTTTAGATTTAGTTCTCCAGAGAACAGGTCAATATTTGGAAACATTGGCCACGACCAAATGGCTTGCTTGGTCATTTCACTTTGCATTTCTCTGCTTTCAATATTTATTATTAGAGGCCCAGTGGGGATTCTTTTTGGATTTACGATAGTTTTAGTAGGAATAGTTTGCGCTTTTGTAAGAGTTAACAGCTATACACCTTGTTTTTTGCTCTTTTCATATTTGGAGTTTAAGTTTTCACAATTCAATTCTCGTCAAATCCAACATCTAAGACCTTTGTGTGGCCATCTTCAAAATGGAGACTTAAACAGCGCTGACGCGAGAAACTCACTCTTTCAAGTATCGCTAAATAGAAGTGAGAATAACGCAGGCTACATCGTTGACTTCAAAGAGAAAACAGTTTCAATTGCCATACTCCTTTGTGGAAATGGTCTAGGACTAAACACTCTTCTTGAGCGCAATTTAGCAGTCATGAACTGGGCTGAATTCTTGTCAAGTCTTGCTCAAAGATCAAACAAACTACACCGCATTCAACTTTTAAAATCTACTTTTGTTGATGATTTTGCCGATCTTGAACAACCTTACTATAGGGATGAAAACAGTACTGAAATCGCTAGTAAAATTGCGAGCAATAGCTACAATTCTCTGGTTGACTCCTTCAAAACGAAGTTACCTGTTTATGAAACGCTTCTAGTACTTTCGCGAAGCTCACTATTGAATATTGAAACTATTAGTGAAGAAGTTAAATCGCTGCTTTCCGAAGTCGAAATTGTTTCGCAAAGCGCCAGGCGACTTGGGATTGAAACTAAAGGAATTTTATCCGATACCGGACTGACCAAGCACATTACAAGATCCTTTGTTCAAGATCCTTGCACCAATACAAGTTGGCCAAATAACAAATCGTACCCCTGGCCACTGTCAACGTCGGAGTCTTGGGAATATTTTAAAACTGATGCAAATTTTCATGCATCATTTTGGATCTCAGAATGGCCACGAAATGACGTGGGAGCCGACTTTCTTGCTCCAGTCATCCTAACATCTTCAATAAGACTTACATTTTCAGTTGTCTTTGAAGCAATCGAATCAACAAAAGCTCTTCGAGAAGTTGAACGACATAGGACTGAAACTTACGCAAACAAACTAATCAGAAAAAACGCTGGATTTTTAGAAACAGCTAAGCGCCAACTTCACAGTGCTGGTATTGATCAACGTGAGGCCGAACTTTCTCTTGGGCACTCTGCTTATAGATTCTCTGGTTACCTTAGAATAACTGCCGCAACAATAGAAGACCTTGAGCGGTGTCAAGCTGAGCTTGAAACCACAGCGTCTCGATCTCACTTAGAAATTCGTCGCCTCTATGGAAACCAAAAGCATATTTTTTCTTATGGCCTCCCCATAGCGAGAGGTTTAAAATGAAAGTTCCATCACATACTTCTACAACTAGACATTTGGGTTCCTGTTATCCCTTATTTAACGATCCCTCTTTAGAATGTAAGAAAGTGTTTATAGGTAAACAATACTTTGGTGGCAAATTCACGTACGATCCATTCGACTTATACTCTTTGAACATTCTTACCAATCCAAATATTGTCGTTCTTGGTCAAATCGGACGAGGAAAAAGTTCATTTATAAAGACTTTTCTTCTAAGAGAGATGGCATTCGGCCGCAGGTGTTTAATTATAGATCCAAAGGGTGAGTATGGACCACTACTATCCCATTTTGGTTTCGAACCAATCGTATTAAGGCCTGGAGGAAGACATCGAATTAGTCCAATAAGGGAGAATGACAATCAGCTCTTGTACGCTTTAACCGAAATAGGATTAAAGAGATCTCTTATGCCTTTAGAAAAATCTGCTCTTGATTTAGCCGTTTGTAATGCAAAAAGGAAATCAAAAGATCCTAACCTTAGATCTATCGCTTGCGAACTCGAAGATCCATTGTTGAATGACTCAATGCCAAATTCTGTCAGTGTGACCACTTTGCTCGAACACTCTCTAGAAATGTCTTTAGAACTTAGAAGATTACTATCAAGCGACCTTAAAGGAGTCATGGATTCCACTAACTCGCTAACCATTGACTATTCTAATCAAATTATCTCAATTGATCTCTCATACCTCCAAGGAACAGACTCTCTAGGCGTGGGCATTGCTTGTGTTCTTAGTTTGGTTGAAGATTACCTATCCAGCAACAAAATTACTGGCGGATTTTTCATTGTCATCGATGAGGCCTGGGCAGTACTAACCAATTCGCGGGTGGCAAACTTCTTCCAAATGACGTGGAAACTTTCGAGATCGTATGGGGTATCAAATATTGCAGTTATTCACCGAGCTTCGGACCTCACGGATCAAAGCAACTCCTCAGTTAAGGTTGGCGGCCTCTTAAGTGACTCAGAAACAAAAATAATTTATGCGCAATCCGAAAGTGAGGCTTCAAACGCAACCAAACTTTTTAATCTGTCTTTAACTGAAGAGCGCTATATAACACAGCTTCCACTCGGAAGAGCTCTTTGGAAAGTGGGTAGCCGATCTTTTCTAGTAGACCATCTACTTGGACTCAGAGAAGCAAAGTTAATCAATACTGATCAAAAGATGGACTTAAGTATAAGTGGAGAACATTAATGCAATCTAAAAACATGGGCAATTCGGCAGATATGCACCAATCAGTGACCGATAGGACTACTCAATTAAGACTTACTCTCATATTGGTTTCAGCATCAATTCTTCTAAGTACTTGGCTTTCTTTTCAAATAAGCTCAATCATGGCGCGTCACAAAATAATACATATTTCAATCCTCTACTCCCCGGTAATTTTTCTCAGATTAGGTACAAATTTAAGTCACCCTTTTAAAGCTTTACCATTTAAACTTTCAAACCCTCCCAGCAGCTCTCTGTTTTGGATACTCTTTACTGTTACATTAGCTTTCTTAATTTTAATTACTTTGTTTCTAACTAGCAACGAATTTTGGAGCACCTTAAGTTTACGTATAGATCGTGGAAACGATCCAAGACCCGCACATTGGGCTAAAACTAGCAATATCACAACACTGTTTGTTAATACGCAAGTACCAGGTCGACTAATAATTGGGAAATATAAAAATCACCTCGTAGCATCAGAGAGCAGCCATTCGGTTCTTATCATAGGTCCAACACAGTCATTTAAGACTTCGGGATTTGCAATACCGTCAATTCTGGAATGGAAAGGGCCGATAATTGCAACTAGCGTTAAAGGTGACCTCGTCAATACCACATTCAAATATCGTTCGTCTCAAGGTCCCGTATTTATAGTTGACCCAACTGAGTCATCTGGCAAACCCTCAAACTACTGGGACCCTTTAAAACACTCACTGACTTGGCCAGGTGCCAAAAAAACGGCAACTAAACTTGCAGAATGTGCTCAAACAGTAAATAGTGGAATCGAAGACGCTGGTTTTTGGTACCAGACGGCTTCTAAATTAATCGCACCATTACTTTTTGCAGCTGCAAACTCCTCACTAGGCTTGCGGTCGATAATTAAATGGGTTGATACACAAGAAATTTTTGAACCTATGGATCTACTTAGAAATATTGGGCTCAGCGACGCTCTTAATTCCTTCGAGGCTTCTATAAAAAGAGAGGAGAGACAAAAATCATCTGTATATACAACTGCTGAAACAATGCTTAGTGCATATGAACCTCGTTTAGATGAAACACCTATTGACATTGAATCATTAATTTACGATTCTGGCACGTTATATATTACTGCTCCAGCATTTGAACAACGTCGCCTGACTCCTTATTTTTCTGCAATGATTTCAACAATTTTAGATTACGTATATTTAAACGTCGCAAAGACTAATCACCCTCTCAACGAACCGCTTCTACTACTTCTCGACGAAGCCGCAAACATAGCCCCTTTGAAAGAGCTAGATTCTATTGCCTCTACGGCTGCAAGCCATGGAATACAGTTAGTTACAGTTTGGCAAGATTTAGCTCAGCTAAATGCAAGATATGGGCAAAGTTCAGCAACAGTTTTAAACAATCACAAAATGAAAGTACTTTTGTCTGGAAGTTCAGACTTAGCAACACTTGATAGTTTGAGCAATTTAATTGGAACTTCAACATTTTCTACTACGTCCGTTTCAAGTGGAAAAACAACCCAAAAAAGTGTAACAAGGTCAAATGAACATAGGCCCCTTGCTCCAAGTCACTTACTTAGACAGATTCCACCTGGCGAAGGAGTAGTTCTAAATGGCCACCTTCCTCCATTTAAAATAAAATTAAGACCGTGGTTTAACGATACAAGTTTAAAATCCTTAGTCGAACGTGACTAATTTAAAGTGTCTGAATTACTTAAACAGGCACCGTTAGAGGCCAAGGTTTATTATTCTCAATATCAAGCGCCAAATCAAGCAACACTTCTTCAAGATGGTGTTTCGCCATAATTTGCATTCCAACAGGAAGTCCGTCTAGAGTGCCGATTGGTATTGATACCCCAGGGCAACCGTAGAGATTACCAGGTATAGTTAGCGCACCGTTGTTTGAAAGTGCATCAAAAAGACCTTTTTCTTTAACTAGATCAACTCCTCCCACAACGGTTGGTAACGGTCCTGAAGCGTTAAAAGCGGTATCTGGATTAGTACTCGTTATAATAAGATCGGCTTCATCGAAAACACTTGCCATTGACTCATTAAGCTTTCGACGCTGTTCTTCGCCTTCAGAAGCTAACTTTAGGTTAAAGCTGTGCGTTGCAATATTAAGACCAAAGTTAATCTCGGGAGTTAGATCTTCAGCTCTTTCGGGATAAAACTCCTCAAGTTCAACGTAGAGCCCAACGAGATTTGAGGCTGCCCATCCCATTCCAAGACCTGGTATTTCAACGCCTTTAGCTTCAACTCTTTTCAATTTTTGAGACTCAATTAAATCCTTAGCTGCAGCTTCAACTAGCTCGCAAATCTTCGAATTCACATATGCCGATCCAAATAAGTCAGGAGTTACAACGACCTTTAATCCACCTAAATCATAGGTCCCGAGCTTAGCTTCATAGTCTTCTCGTCTCGGTAAACTTAACGGATCATGACAGTCGTAACCATTTACAACGTCTAGAAATCTTGCAGTATCTCTTACTGATCTAGAAAGGCAGCCTAAAACGGCAGTAAGAGCAGCAATTTCGCAGTTTGGGCCTTTTGGAACTCGCCCGTAAGTAACTTTTAGCCCAAAAAGACCTGTGAACCCCGCGGGAATTCTTATAGAACCACCACCATCACCGCCAGTTCCTAGTGGAATTAATCCTCCAGAAACTGCCGCAGCGGTACCACCTGATGAACCCCCAGGGGTCTGGGTTTTTTTCCACGGATTTAACGTTGTGCCATGTAACTTCGTGTGAGTACAGTTGATCCCGCCAAATTCACTCGCTGTAGTCTGCCCCACAAATACTGGACCCGATTTTCTAAATCGTGAGACATACGTTGCTTCATAAGTACTTACTCTATCTTTAAACAACAAGGATGCACCAGTAAGTGGCCATCCATAGACGGGGTCTAACTCTTTAATTCCAACTGGAACTCCACCAAATGGCAACTCAATGTTTGCATTAGCAGCTGCTTCTCGAGCCTTATCCTCTTCAAGATAAGCAAATGCATTTAAATCAGAACTCTTTATCGCACTTAAGGTCCCGTCTAAAGCCTCACTTGGGCTTAACTCTTTTTTTCTATATGCATCGACTAATCCGACTGCATCTTTTAACCATGGTTCATTTGTCATATTAAATACCCTACAACTCTTACAACATAAATTCAAAATTAACGTCTATTAACTGTTTTAAGCAAACAATTCTATACATCACAACTAACATTCCTCACTTTTAAAAAGGCTAGAAGATAGAGTAGATTTCGCAAACCATCGCTAAACTTTCACACAATTTATTGACCTTTTCCCACGGCTAAAGCCTTGGGATTCCTTCGGTGATGACAACTTACGCTGCATTTACTTTAGAAGCTCTCGCCGCACTTTAGGCTTACTTGTGCTAGTACCAGTCTTTGACCGGCAAGCCTTAGGTATAGGGTGGACGCGAGGACACTTATTCTTGGGCCAGTACTACTTGTCCTGGATCTATGTTGTCAAAGATTAAAAGTGGTGGTGGAATTTTCATCTGCAGCTTTAATTTAATTGATTGACAGGTATGAAGATAGCGCGAAACGCTACGCAACATATTAATTATTCCTAAATTCGAAAAACATTAATGTGGAAACTCCTTAATTAAGCAACTTAAATCACCACACAGTAAAATATTTTTTAATGCGTTCGACTAGGACCTTGAGGAGCTCCGTCGGTGAGATTTACATTTCTTCTAGCTAGGTTAACTGCATGATCTCCCAACCTCTCATAAAATCTTCCAATCATAGCAAGTTCAATCGCTACAGCCATCGGCATTCCACTTCCAACTATCTCTGCTGTAAGTGCAACGTGGAGTTCATCTAGTTCTTCATCTAGTTCATCTAACTCACGTGCTGCGTCAGCGATACCTTCAACGAACGCCTTTTCACCGTTTGACCACATAGTGACCGTAAGTTCACCCATTCGCTGAATCAAACCTCTACTTCTGGCAGTTATTTCATTTCCAAGTCCACGTGCTGCTCGCCATGCAATATGTTCAGCTAAATCACCTGATCTTTCAAGTTCAGGAAGCATCCGTAAAATTACGACGAGTTCATGCATACGTTCCCTCGGAAGATCCAAAGTTGAAAGGCGCTCTAATACTAATGACTCGACATCTGCATAAAGAGAGTCAATCAATTCCTCTCTGGCAAGCATCTCTCTAGCTATCTCCTTGTCTCCAGAAAGCAAGGCTTCGGTAGCACCAGCTAGTCCATCCCTAACAAGAGCAAATAGTTGTACTACTTTTCGCTCGACAGTTAGCATCGGTCGCGCATGTATAGGAGAATGTTCAGTCACAATATAAACTCTAACGGTTAAGCACCTACAATGCAATCGATGCAACTAGAATTTTTGGTTAATAGGTGCCTAATCTGCGTAATAAATAATCCGCCTTCCTAGTATCTAGGTTGGAATAGTTTAATAGTTATTGGCTTTATGAAAGTGCTATTAATTTAATTGCAAGTTTCGGACACTCTAAAACTGCTTTTTCGGCATGCCTAATTACCTCTTTGGGGATTGAACCAGCTCGAAGTACCGGAAAGCCAAACTGATCTAGATGTACCCATTCAGGACACATCTCCGCACAAATTCCATGACCATCACATTTAGAGTAGTCGACGACCAAGTGCTTTTCCTTCCCGTAGATCATCGCCGCGCAATTACCTTTCTGGCTTGATCTAATCCGTTCCTTACATGCCGTTCAATGCTAACGTTTGGAATTGGAAACGGCATGGGGTCTATTCTTCGCTTACAAGATCCACGTTTTAGGTGTTGATCAATATCTTCTTTAAACACCTTTAATGTACTTCTTACTAACCTAGCAACACCGTCCGGGTGCTTACAATTTCCTCTACTCTCAACGAGAGCACACCATTCTAGAAGGTCATTTACTAAGTTTGGTGTTCTGCGTCCAATTGCTAGTTGGTGAAGCGTAGCTGAAATTAGAGGAAGACCAAACTCACATGGTCCACACTGCCTGGCTCTTACTTTGGTTAAGTAGTCTACAATTCTTGCAGTTACACCCAATGGACAGTAATCATTTGGTAGAACCCCAATAATTCCCGCACCCAGCGTACCACCAACAGCTTGCAGGCTTTGCTCTGTCAAAGATAACTCTAATGCCTTAGTGCCATCTATCCACGCCCCCCCATAACCACCGATTAAAATTGATTCGAAACCTTGCACTAGTCCGCCAGCTTTGTCGATTGCATCTTTAAGTGGTGAACCCAAGGATATTTCAACTACGCCGGGCTCTTTTACCCCGCCAATTACGGTCATTAAACCTGTTCCCACTCCACCCTTTGAACCGAGCGCCCTGAAATTGTGAGCACCAAATCTTGCTAAAACTGCTACTTGAGCCAGTGTTTCAACGTTTTGAACCAGAGTTGGTTTTCCAAATGCACCTTTTTCTCGAATTGGCGAAATGGATTTGAACAAAGGAATGCCTACACCATTTCCGTTTATGTAGTTCACAAGAGCTGACTCTTCACCAGAAATAAATAGACTTGGCACTGAAATTACTTTTACTCTTACACGGTCCATCTTGAGCTTCTGCCTCTTGTTCAATTCAGACTTTAAAAAACTAGCTACGCCCTCGTCTACACACAGAAACACATCACTTGTTTTAAGAGCAGCCGCCGCAAGCATCAACCCGTCGATTACTAAGTGAGGGGCTCTAGTAACAAGCAGTTTATCCTTTTTACTCCCTGGTTCACCTTCTGTTGCATTCCCGATAATAACAATGTTATTTGAACGTGCATAATTTAATATCGATCGCCATTTCGCTCCAACTAAAAACCACGCGCCCCCATGACCCCTCAGACCACTTTCGTCGAGTAGTTCAATAAATGTCCTTGAATCCTTGAATATTGGCAACTCTCCCCAGATGTCCATATGATCCTCTAGTGTGACGACACCACCGTCTAGCCCAGTTAAAAGCCTTGGAAGTGAGTTCGGCCCTGGCATGTTCCTATGATTTTCCAAGTTTAAATTAGTTTTCAACACTTAAGCCTTTCCCGACACCGTTCCAGTTACACTGGTTGAAGACTGGCTAAGATTAAACGCCGCGCTTAAGATAAACGAAGTACCAGTAGGTGATTTCATGCTTGCAACCAAATCAGTACCAGATAAATTGGAAATTGAACCAGTTGCCGAACCAAAGCTTACGGTACTCGTCTCCATGGACACACCGCCCTCTGCAGCAACTCCGGAAATTGATACTCTAAGGGTAATGCCACCACCTATGCTAACTTTACCAACAATAGAAATGGTTACGTTAGAGGAATATTGAGAAGACGACTGACTAATTGTTCCAGAGAAGTTAGACGTAAATGGCAATGTAGGGACTTTATTTGCCGGAGGTGTTGTCGTTGAAGTTGATTTAGATGAGTTAGTAGCAACTTGAGCATTTATTACGCTCCCAGATCTTTTTGCCCAGTTAGGTGCCAGCGGTCCAAAAATAGTAAAAATAACTAGACCAAACACAAAGATCAGTCCTGCTAAAGTTACAAGCGTCTTGCTGCTAACTGATGCCGGGAAAACAACATATAGTTTCCACCCAAGTGCTATAAGCACCGATGCAACGGCAAGAACATTTATCACTAAAAATGCCGGAATTTTTACATCGCTTCCTGTGCCTAGGCCATGAAGGACTGCAATTGGCCAGCTTAAATAGGCAAGATAGTGAATCCACTTCCACGATGAGTAGCCAATCTTGTGCCTGAGCAAGCTTGTTGCAATAATCGCGAGCATGAGGTCGAGTGAAACTGCACCAAGCCCGACCCAAACTGGACGATATTTTGAGTGAAACGGAATGACCGCGTCAACAATGGAAATCGGCACAAAACCGTCCGCAACACTTGCAATGACATGGATTGGTATTATTGCCACACAAAGTAGTGAAAGGTTCCTGTGAAGACCTTGCTGCAAAAAACGCGGCCACTTCGGGGAACTAAATCTCATAGTGCCCACGATCCCAAGTAAAACTGTTCCAGTTAGCAACACTAGTGCAACTATTCCACTACCACGGGTCAAATACCACATCGCAGTGGGTCCCGTTGTAACTGAGAGTAAGTTAGGACTGATTATGGCCATCGATTTAGCTTTACTATCTTTCCTTCTTCGGTAACAAGTCTCGCATCGAGTTCACTTGCATTAAGCCATTCAATTGATGCCTCACCCATAATAAGTGCAGTAGTTGCGGCTACGTTTGCATTCAAGGCATCTTTTGCATGTACGGAAACTGTCCTAAAAGGAGTACCTACACTTTGCCCAGTTAGCGGATCAATTATATGATGATTTAGAACTTCGCCATTTCCCCAACTCCTAGACACTGTTCCAGAAGTTGCGAGTCCACCCTCTGAGATCTCAATAACCTCTTCAACTCCATTTATGTCACCCGATCTATCGGCTATTCCAATTGGCCATCTCGTACAGCCTAAAGAGTTTTGTACAGATACGTCTCCACCTAACGAGACAAGTACATCACATTTCAGATCATCGGCTATAGACTTAGAGGCTTTGTCTGAGGCGAATGCCTTCGCAATACATCCAAGGTCTAACACCGTGCCAGGATCAATCTTGACTAATCTCGTCTTCCTGTTCAAAACAATTGAATCGAAATCTTTAACTACGTTATTTTCAAGGTATTTTCCAGACAAAGTCTCAATTTCTTCAAAATCTCTGTCGTAGCCCAAGGAAACCAAACTATTGCCAATAAATGGATTCAATTTCTTGCACGAGACATTGTAAGCCCACTGTGCAATCTCAAGAATCTCAAATAATAATGGCGAAACAACTGCTGGATTTCCACTTTTTAATATAGAAACTTCAGAATCGTCACGAAATCTACTCGCTGCTCTATCCAACTCATCTAGCTGCATCTTCAATATTTGAACGGCTCTATCAATCTGTTTTGAACCATTTATCACTACTTCTGCTGTCGTTCCTATAGCTTTAAACTCACGCTTGCAAAAATCCTGCTGGAAAAGATTGTCCAATGCTTTTGTTGCATTCATGGCATAGTAGAGCCAGATACTACCTGCGGACTTTGATTCGATGCAGATATTCCAGAATTACCACCACTTACCCCAGATACACCGCTTGAACCGGAGTTATTCAAGGCTCCAGAATTATTCAAGGCTCCAGAATTAGTAATTCCATTTTGGCTAGGTATACTTTGGGTACTTGTCTTCGATGTTGCTCCTACTGTCTTTCCTGGAAAAGCTTGTGCTACGTAGTATGATGCAAATCCAATTGTAGCAATAGTTGCAACAGCAGCACCTTTTGTAATCATTGACAGCTTTGTGACTGCGTTATTCCTTGCGATTGCACGCCTTTCGACACCTTTTCTTGACGGATCAGAGTGTGTCCCAAAATTCTTCATACTTATCAGGATAAAGATTCAGCCTGAAGTTAACATGAACGAAACCTCAAAATTTCCTTAAAATTCAAATTTCCGTCGTTTCCCCAGGTTAAGTGGCAAACTGTTTAAATGCGATTACATTTAGCCGAAGACGACTCAGGGCTTAGCGAAGTTCTAGCAAGGGGACTTACCGAGGCTGGTTACGTGGTGGACGTGAGTAAAGACGGCGAAAGCACAATTAATTACCTAAAAATCTATGACTACTCACTGATTATTCTAGATTGGAATCTTCCAAAAATGAACGGTCTTGAAATAGTCACTTTTGCTCGCAGGAATGGTCTTACAACTCCAATACTCATGCTGACCGCAAGAGACCAGCACAAAGATAGGATTGCTGCTTTAGATGCAGGCGCAGACGACTACCTAATTAAACCTTTTGATTTTGGGGAACTCGTTGCTCGCACAAGAGCTTTACTACGCCGAGGTAACGTGAGAAATACTCCCGTTATATCAGTTGGAAATCTTACTTTTGATCCAGAGCAAAGGACGGTTACAGTCAGTGACTCCGTTGTTGAACTTGCACCGCGAGAGTTTGCAATATTAGAAATTCTTTTAAGGAGATCGCCAAACTTAGTCTCAAGGTCGTCAATTGCCGAAAATGGCTGGGGGGACGAAGGAGATGCCGTAGGGTCAAACACTATAGATGTTCACATGGCGCGACTACGATCAAAACTAGTAAACTCAAACATTAAAATAGTAACCCTAAGAGGGGTTGGCTACAAATTAGTAAGTCGATGACCCAAAACATAACTTCTAAGGCACGAAAAAACTCTGCAATATCTCCCAAAAAGAGTTCCCTGCTAATTGCGCTAGAAGCGACTTTTATCGCGGGAGTAATAATGCTTGTTTTCATACTTTTAGGCAACTACATAGCAAACAACATCTTAATTTCAAGGGTTGATAATAACTTGTTAAAGCAGATTAATATCGATAAATCGGAAATAACCGAGCGCTCAAGTAGTTCCTTATTTGATGTTATTCCAAACTTCGATTCTGACCACGATTTAACTGATATACCTATAGTTACGTGGTGGATAAATACTTCGAACAATAACTCACTCTCTCAAAGTAGCAAGAGTCCCTTTAGTCTTCCAAAATCAATTCTCAGCGTATCTAACCCCGTCACTGCGAAAGTAAACAATACATTATTTAGGTTTGAAGGTACAAATTTTAAGAATGGACGTATCGTCGTTGGCATCTCACTAAATCAAATGTCAAAGGAGCTTGAAACTTTAAGATTTGGCGAGTACATTCTTAGTCCGATCTTTTTGTTGATCTTTTTTTCGATCGCCTTCTTGATTGCACTCAAATCAGCACAAACTCTAAACAAAACTAGAGTAAAACAACTTGACTTTATGGCTGACATCTCTCATGAATTGAGGACACCCCTTAGCGTGATCGAGGCTGAAGTAACACTAGCTCTTTCTCAAAAGAGAAACGCTGAAGATCTTAAGTCATCTTTAAAGAGAGTCGTTCACGAAGTTGACCGCCTTAAAAGAAATGTTGATGGTTTACTTTGGATTGCAAGACTCGACAACGACCAAGTAATTGAAGACCTAGATTTTGAATTAATAGATCTCGGTGGACTTATCGAAAATGCTTATAACCGCTTTCTTCCACTTGCCAATCAAAAACATTTAGAGTTTTTGAAAGAAATTGTCTCAGATGACATATTGATTGTCGGACCACCTACGTGGATAGATCAAGTTCTCGGAATATTGATCGACAACGCTGTCAAGTACACACCTGAAAATGGAACGATTAAAATTTCAGGTTCATCCAATAAAAAAACTGCTACAGTAACAGTTGAAGACTCTGGAAGTGGAATAGACGAACAAGATATTGAACTAATATTTGATCGGTTTTATAGAACTTCTTCGAATAACTCTGGAACGGGGTTAGGTTTAAGTATTGCAAGCCGAATTATCCGCGAAATTGGTGCCAGTTGGGATGTTGGTCGATCACATTTAGGCGGTGCAAAGTTCGGTATTACCTTCAACATAGGTAAGAATACTTAAATTCATTTTGCCTACAACTACTCAGTTGAGATAGGCTAATAATTATGTCAAATATATCAAAGGGTGCAGAAAAAGGAACTCCAATCGGAGAGAATACGGTTGCGGTAGTTACTGGAGCAAGTGGTGGTTTAGGTCGCGGATTTATTAAAGCTCTCAAAAAACGGGGCGCTACTATTATCGCGACGGACATAAAGATAGATGAAATTGAGGGCGTAACTTTTCACGTTCTTGACGTAACCAAACATGATGCCGTTCAAGCCTTGGCAAAAAAAATTAAACCAAATCTTTGGATTAATAATGCTGGGCTTTTGGGTGCAGGAGAGTGCTTGAGTATTCCACAGGAGACAATTGAGAGTGTAATTTCAGTTAACCTCTTAGGGGTAGTCAACGGAACCAGATGTGCCGCTGAAGTAATGGCTGAAAACGGTGGAGGAGCAATCCTTAATGTTGGATCACTCGCCTCATACGCTCCAACCCCTGGCCTAAGTATCTATTCGGCAACTAAATTCGGGGTCAGAGGCTATACTTTTGCAGTTCTTTCTGAACTCAGAGAGAGGGGGGTAAAGCTTAGTTTGCTTTGTCCAGATGGAATCCTTACTCCGATGCTTGAAGCCGAAGTTGACAATCCTGCCGCCGCTATGCCCTTTAGTGGCGGAAAGCTACTAGATCCGTTTGAGGTTTCTGAATTTGGAGTTCGTTTAGTTGAACAGGGCAAGATTTATGGAATGGTACCTTTCCAAAGAGGAATACTTTCTAGAATTGCCGGTGAATTTCCAGGTCTCGTAATGAAAACTGGAAAATCTCTCTTTAATCAAGGTGTAAAAGTTCAGCAACGCTATAGCGAACAACTTAAATCAAAATAGTAACGTTTTAATTATTTAGCACTATCGCTTTTAATCTTTGTAATCTTTCGCCTAAGTTTGAAGAGATCAAACAAAGTTTTAACTGAGTTCTTTACTGAAATTGTCGACGTATGACGCTTAACAATTATTGCTGGCACGTACTTAACTCTCTTAAATCCATGGATTTTTGCAAGACATAAGAGTTCCACATCGATTGCAAATCCATCTTCAGTCGATTGATCTATGACGGATTCAATGAGTTCTCTTCTAAAGAACTTAAGCCCTGTCTGAGTATCATCTAACCCTAAATGAAAAAGCGCATTCGTCAGAAGATGAAAACCTTTTGTCCCGCTCCGACGCAATATTCCCGAGTGGACGATTGAATCACTGTGAACCTTAGTGGCAATTATAGAATCAAACTCTTTTGCTTCACCAGACTTGATTAGATTAAAGTACACTTCAAGCTGTGAAGCCGGAAGATCACCATCAGCATCTATAAACCCTATCCACTGTCCTTGTGCTGCTTTAAATCCAGTCCTTAAGGCACTTCCTTTCCCATGATTTTTACTGTGACTGATTAAAGTAAGCTCACTGAAGCTTAACGCAACATTATCACTTTCATCAATTGATCCATCGTTAACTCCAATTAACTCAAAGTTTAATCCACTCGAATTTAAAACCGAAATCACCGCTAAAAGATGGTCTCTGAAATAAGGTCCTGGATTATAAAAGGGAATTATTAATGAAACACTCGGTTCTAAGTAGTCCTTCACAACTAGCTATGAATATCTAGAAAAACGAGTAACTGTTTGTTCGACTTTAGGCCGTGACGTAATTATCCAACGCAACTTACCCTGAGCAAGTTTTCTAGCCATTGGATTAAATACCTTAAATGCAAGAGGAGACAAAATAGCTATCACAACTGCTCCAATAAATAAACCTCCAAGCACATCAAGTGGGTAATGTGCACCAACATAAACTCTTGTAAAACCCAGAAATAGAGCAAAGACAGTTGCAATTCCAGCAATGAGAGAGTCCTTAGCAAGCCATATTCCCATCACAATCGCGCCTGCAACTATCCCATGATCTGAAGGAAACGAATAGTCATGTGGATGACCAGCTAATATGAGTGCACCGGGTACGAACTGCCAAGGTCTTGGTCTAGCAACGGCATGATTCAATAACTGTCCTACTCCAAGTGCTACAAGCGAACCTATTGGAATCCATACAAGTCTCGCTACTCTTTCAGGTGCCTCAGATAAAAAACGTGCGCGCACATACGCAATTACAAAAAGCACTGCTAGAATGACTACTCCTAGCCAAACAGCAATTACAAGAAATACTCCGTGCAACGCAGGAGTTGAAACCGCCCACTTGTTAATCTCTTTAAACAGACTTACGTCCATATAGAAGCATCCTTTTCTAAACTCTACTCATACAAAATTCACCCAAATTGGTCAACAAAACTTATTTCAAATCTATTTAGAATAAATATAGCCGTTCTAGGTGAAAAAAACAGTATACACACAGTTTATCTCCCGTTTGCGTCATTCTGAGGGACAATTAGATAGGCGATTCCACGCACTTTTTATTTAACAGAATCATAATACATTTCACAGGTCATCTTGCAACTCCTCCCAGGTTATTTTAAGGTTATCGTGCAAAAATATGGATATGCGAATACTTATTTTAGGTGGAGATGGATATTTAGGTTGGCCTACCGCCTTATACCTTTCAAAGAATGGTCATGACGTTGGAGTAGTTGATAACTTTTTAAGAAGGCACTATGACGATGAAATGGGCGTAAGCTCTTTAACTCCTATAGCTCACCTAAAACACAGAATTGACGTCTGGGATGCTGCAACTGGACTTACTATTACTCCTTATATAGGAGACTTAGTTGATGCAAACTTTCTAGAAGAGACGATTCGAGACTTCGAGCCTGAGGCAATCGTTCATTTTGCAGAACAGCGAAGTGCTCCTTATTCAATGATAGACAGAGAACATGCTGTTCACACTCAAACCAACAATGTCGTAGGAACTCTAAATCTACTTTATCTAATAGCTGAAATTGATCCTTCCATCCATCTTGTAAAGCTGGGAACGATGGGTGAGTACGGAACTCCTAATATCGACATAGAGGAAGGTTATATCGAAATTACTCATAAAGGAAGAACAGATGTTCTTCCTTTTCCAAAACAACCTGGTTCTTTCTACCACCTATCTAAAGTTCACGATTCACACAATATTCACTTTGCATGTAGAACTTGGGGCCTTCGAGCAACCGATTTAAATCAAGGAGTGGTCTACGGACAAGAAACGAATGAAACCATACTGCACCCCGATCTAATGACTCGATTCGACTACGATGCTGTATTTGGAACAGTTTTAAACCGTTTCTGTGTTCAGGCATCGATTGGTCACCCTCTCACCGTCTACGGAACAGGTAACCAAACTAGAGGAATGCTCGACATTAGAGATACACTGCAATGCGTAGAGCTAGCACTGCTGAATCCAGCAAATGAAGGTGAAATGCGCGTTTACAATCAATTTACGGAGTCATTTTCGCTCAACAAGCTTGCATCTTTAGTAAAAGCGGCGTCCCATGAAGATATTGAAATTAGTCACATTGATGATCCACGAGTTGAAGCTGAAGAGCACTACTATAGAGCCGCTCACACGAAACTTCTTGATCTCGGTTTAAAACCTCATCTACTTTCCCAAAGTTTAATTGAATCTCTAATTGAAACTGCAATCGAATTTAGGGATCGGATAGATCATAAGGCAATTCTGCCAACTGTTTCATGGAGGCATACGAAAAGCAAGCTAGTCACTGCAGGTAAAAACAACTAACCAGGATTTCAAATTTAATCTGCCTAACCTGAAAAAGTATTAATGTCGATTTTAGATGTTAGCAAAAACGAGAAAAAGACGATCGAAGACACGTAGGAATATCGCCTTATTTCTAATCATCACATTCATTGTAATTGAGGTAGGAATTGACGTAAATAATACTGACATTACATATAGCAATAATTCTCAAATTTCATACGCATACGCACTGAAAGCTTTTGTGATGTCATGCGGCAGCGAATCTAACTTGGTCACATCTATTCAAAATGAGCCCAAAGCGACTTCCACGGTCACATCGATTGAAAATGAAGTTTCCGTGCTGAGTGCTCAGACATCAAACTCCTTAGAAAATTTTGAGCTAAATCTAAATAATTCCCAGTTTCAAAGTATTAGAACACCACTTTTGAACAGTTTAGAGATGCATGTTAAGTTGGCGTCTAACCTAAAATCACTGACCGAAGCGGTTTTCTCTAATGTGCAAGTGTCTCAATTAACAAGTCAAATGTCAGCTATCTCAGAAGAGATCTCTTCAAGCAATAGTGACTTCAGGGCTGCATCTAACAAAATTTATCTAAAGTCGTTCCCAACTTTTTACTATCCAACTTGGTCACTGTCAAATTTAGAAACTTGGGCGACAAATTTAGAGAACTCTCCTGTACTCAACCTAAATCCAATAGTTACGATAGAAACGTGGGATATAACTCCACTGCCAATTAGACCAAGTCAAAATGGTCAACCTTCTACTATCCCACCTACAAATTCTATTAGTATTAACATTATTTTAGGAAACACGGGTGGAGTTAGTTTTAGTGGCGGAAGCGTTTCGTTTGAAATTCAAGACACGCATGGAAGTTCATCTTCTGGTTCTACATTAGTATCACTTCAACCAGGAGATTTTAAAGGGATTAGTTTTAATAACATTAAAGTTAAACCAAGCATGTCTTACTCTGTAAAAATTGTTGCTGGCCCTCTAAATGGATATCCACTCTCTGGCGATGAAAAAACTTCCCAGTTTGCCGTAGCACCATCGCACTAAAGTTCTCCTCTAGTTCTTTAGAGCAATATAGAGCGTCTCAGCTAGTCTTTTAATTTCGTCGAAACTCTTATTCATGCTTTGAGCAGCTATTGCAACATCATCGTACTCCGCCTTATGTCCAAACTCACCGATTTTAATCCGAATCTTAAACCCGTCAACAGTGACAACTGATTCATCTCTTTCAATCTTGGTTCGTTTTGCATCATAAGATCTGATTCCAAGTGACTTCGTTTCTCTAAATATTAATTCAAGCACTGGGCTTTTAATATCTGGTTCAATAAGTACTGAAAGTTTATAAGCTGGTCTTCCTTTTTTCATGAATATTGGTGTCATCCATACGTCTAAAGCGCCGGTTTTAAAGAGCTCTTGGACCATAAATCCAAGAACTTCTGGAGTTACATCATCAAGGTTAGTTTCTAAAATTTCAACGTTCTCAATCACACGTGTACTTTTCTTATCGTAAAACAAAGGACTATTTTCAAACTCCTTTACTTCTTGACTCTCGCCACAGATGACTTGGAGAAAGTTCGGAATTTCACCTAACTCTCTTGTTCCCGCTCCATAGCCTATATTTTTGACGGTCATATGTGGCAAAGGTGTACTTGTCTTGGCCCAACTTTTAAGCATTGCCGCTCCAGTTGGAGTAGTTAACTCAAATTGAGTTTCCACACCATAAACTTCAAAATCTGTCAAGAGTTCGACAACAGCTGGAGGAGGATTTGGAAGCTCACCGTGAGCTGAATGAATACGTCCATATCCTTGAGCAATTGGGCTTGAAGTGATGACATCTACTCCAAGCAACCAAAGCGCCGTTGCAGTTCCAACAACATCAATAATAGTGTCGTGCCCGCCTGCCTCATGAAGGTGTGTATGTTCAATAGGTTTTGAGTGGACTGTTGCCTCAGCATTTACCAGATTTGAAAAGGCGTCTAGTGACATATCTCGTACAGTTTCCGGAAGTCTCGCTTCTTCAATAATTCCAACAATATGGCTAAATGTTCTTACAACTTTATCGTCCGGCGCATTTACTTCGATTTTCGTTCCTGCAATTCCCGATCGTTCAATTCTGTAGGATTCAATTGACCAACCCTGAATAGGGATCCTATTCAAAATTTCAACTATGCTATCGATGTCACAACCTGCATCAACGAGACTTGATAACATCATGTCTCCAGAGACACCCGAGTAGCAGTTGAACCATACTATTCTAGAAACTGTCATAAGCTATTTCATCTTCTGTCTAAAATCCTAAGAACCCCTGCAGCCGCACCAAAACCGTTATCAATGCCAACTACGCTTACACCTGGAGAACAAGAAGACAACATTGACAAGAGCGCTGTAACACCGCCTAGAGAAGACCCATATCCTACTGACGTTGGAATACATAACACAGGCGAAGAAGTCAACCCTGCAACTACACTTGCTAACGCCCCTTCCATCCCGGCTACAACAATAACTGCATCTGAATTTGTAAACTCATCTACAATCGAAAGAATACGTGAGAGTCCCGCTACGCCACAGTCTACAAAAAGCCGAGGCACGACTCCAAAAGCTTCTAGAACTGCACATGCTTCCTTTGCCACTGGAATGTCTGCCGTTCCGGCCGTAATGACAGAGACTTTCTCATCTCTTCTATCTAAATGTCTCATAGAAGCCATAAATAGTCCGTCTGCGGTAGGTGTGACAACAACCTCTTCCCCTAAGTCCAAAATTGCATCAATTTTATCTTTTGAGGCTCTCGAGACAATTATTGGTCCATTTGGCAAAGTTAAGAGTTCTAATACAATCTCTCTCACTTGCTCAGACGACTTTCTTGGACAGTAGACAACCTCTGGAACTAACTGCCTAAGACCTCGTTGGTGGTCAATTTTTGCAAAACCTATATCAGAGAACGGATATTTTTCAAGGACTTTCAGCGCAGAGTCAATATCCATCTCTCCGTTTGACACTTTTTCAAGCATGTTTCTAATGAACTCTTGCCTATCCACGTAATTCCTCTCACACTACTTAACACATAACATTATTGGTTTTTTAAGTTTACCTGGCAAATTCAATGCTTACAGAGAGATAGACTATTTTAGACTTATATATGTCAGACGTTAATGAAAAAAACACAACTACTCAAATAGGCTACCTAGGGCCAGAAGGAACTTTCTCACAAGAAGCTCTCCTGACACAGCCTGATCTAGCACGTCATGAACTCGTCCCGTTCCCATCTATTACTGATACCTTTTTAGGACTGAAGCGTAAAGATATTGAATTGGCATTTATACCAATCGAAAATTCAATTGAAGGTTCAGTACCAGAAACACTTGATCAACTTCTATTTCACTCAGAAACCATAATTCAGCGAGAAATTGAAATAGATATACATCTTCAGCTAATTGGGCTTCGCGGAGCTACGTTAGGAGATATAACAGAAGTTATTTCTTATCCTCATGCTTCTGGTCAGTGTCGAACTTGGCTTCATCAAAATTTGAACTCAGTGACTTTGAAAGCAGCAAACTCAACTTCAGAAGCTGCAAAAATAGTTCGCGAAATTGGCAATAAGTCAATCTGTGCTGTCGCACCAAAACTTGCAGCTGAGCTAAATAATCTCGAAATACTTGCCGAATCAATTGAGGATCATAAGCTCAATCGAACTCGATTCGTACTATTAGAAAGTTCTACAATTCAAAGTCCTTCAGGGCACGATAAAACTTCAATAGCATGCTTTCAAAATGCAGACCATCCGGGAAGTTTACACAGTATATTAGGGCACTTTTCAGCGAGATCAATAAACCTAATGAAAGTTGAGTCGAGACCAACAAAGGAGGGACTAGGTCAATACTGCTTCTTGATAGACTTTGAGGGTCACGTTGCAGATGCAAAGGTGTCTGACTGCTTGCGAGATCTCCACATGGAACTTGGGTGGATTAAGTATCTTGGTTCATATCCAATCTTTGGTGATACTGCTTTAGAAAAAAGAGAAGAAGTTAATGAAGCTTACAAGAGCGCTGACTGTTGGGTTGAAAGTCTTAAAAATCTAATAGGTTCTTAAAAAAGATACTTATTTTGAATAAGGAATCTATGTAGTTGGAAAACAGTTAGTCATCTTCAAGTTAAGATATATAAGTCTGGAGGGATGGCCGAGCGGACGAAGGCAACGGTCTTGAAAACCGTCGAGTGAATAGCTCCGTGGGTTCGAATCCCACTCCCTCCGCTCAATTTATTTTAAAGACTTCCCAAGAGAGCCAAAGTTTTTTCCTTTTCCTCACGGTTCCCAAATATACCTCCAACGAATCCTGTCACTCCAATACCTTCCAATCCCAAGAGTGTATCTTTGACTTCACTTTCACTTCCAATTATCGCCACATCTTGCGGACCACTTGCTCCTTCTCTATCGAGCATTGCCCGGTAGGATGGTAGGCCTCCATAAATAGCAAATACCTTAGACGCTCTCTCTCTCGCATTTTCCTTGTCGTCAGATACACAAACTGGAAGACCAACAAGCACTTCTGGCAAACCTAGATTAAGATCTTCTCTTACTTTCCTAATTGTAGGAACGATATGCTTCTTCACTGTTTCAACACCTGTCATCCAAGTTGCTGTGCCATTCGCTAACCTACCAGCAATGCCTAGCATTCTCTCACCGAGTGCAGCAACCAAAACCCTCGGCTCACTAGGCATAGGGACTTCAATAGGTCCAAGAGTTGATACCTTATATTTTTCCCCCTTAAATTGAACACCTTGACCTCTTAGTAGTGGCATCAGAACTTCCAGATACTCCTCCATCTGGTGAGCTGGCTTGCTAAATTCAAGACCAAAAATTCCCTCAATGACCATTTGATGACTAAGTCCAACCCCAAGCGTTAGTCTTCCTCCTACTGCACTGTTAACAGTTAACGTTTGAGCAGCTAACATCAGCGGATGCCGAGGTTGAATTGGCGTAACTGCAGTTCCAACGCTAACATCTTTAATTTCACGTCCGATCAACCCACACAACGTGAGAGAATCATGACCAAATATTTGAGTAAGCCAAATATTCTTAATTCCATTTTCATGAGCACTTTTAGCACGTAAAATTACATCGTCGACACTTCCGTCGACATCCAACATTATTCCATAATCCATACTCTAATCTTACTCGTCGAAGTGCCATTGCCTACAATCATCTACAAGTCTCAAAAGTTACGTAGCGGTTCAGCATAAGCCTCAAATGATTACAACAACTTTATTTTGCCATTAAACTGCCACTACAGATCTCTAAGTGGTACTGGGTTTTCATCGCCTGGATCCCCTGGCCTTCGATTTAAAACTCCAATTGGTTCAATTATTGACTCATTTAATGACTTTCTTTCTCCACTCCATGGAGCTACGGGCGCCGCAACATAATCCGCAATTTCATAGGCGATGCTTTCATAGTTTACCCTCCAGCCTTTAAAATGCACCCAAGCTTCCTCCATACTTCTCTGTGTCGGAAACCCAGCCTTTATCATCCTCTCTACACCTGTTTTAAACTCGTCGAAACTCAGCAAAATAGGTGCGTCAGGTCTTGGATCACCATCATATTTAATGTGAATAGAATCGGCAATGTCACGTAAAGCGGTAAATCCCATCCGCAAAGAAAGCCTTGCGTCAACTGTTGCAATAGATGGGGAAAAGGCCAAAATTAGTGCTGCGCTATCCAGAACTGCTAAAAGTGCAATTATCCACGATGCGAGTGGCTTTGGAGATCTAAAGTGCAGTAAAAATGAGTGCGTTGTGTGACTTTCACCTACGTCAGCTGCCCAACTTTCCCAGGATGAATAAAAATTCGGTAGATCTTCCATTAGTCCAACTAAAGCATGTCTCGCCAAAATTTCTGGCCCCCAAGCTGGTGAACCTGCTCGGCTTTCAAGCATGGTAATGAGTCTTTCGCGCCTGTTATACGATGAATAAAGCGTCGGCAAAAAACCAACTTCAAGAGCAACAACAATAAGTCCGGTCATTGCAGTAATAAAAACAACGGCCAATGGAACAGATCCACTGGGAGTTGAGAACCCAAGTGTAAATTCTGCAGATCCAGCAAGTTCAAAAGCCTTAAAGAACGAGACTGTTGTCACCCGCCATATTATAAGAGTAAAACCGATTTGAAAAATAGCGAGCCAGATAGCAAGTAACAATATAAGTAGAACAGGTTCTTGCAGCGAAAGCAGTCTGTCTTTTGCATTGTAGTTTGGGAGTCTGCGTGCAGTGAATTTGAACAACTTCCGCCAAGACTCAGTTAAAACCGATAAGCCTCTTGAGTAAAAGCTTCTTGGCGCAATTAGAGTTCTTATAACACTTAGCCAGTTACCAAATACTAGGAGTATTCCAAGTATCAGACCAATCCATCTAGCAATTTGCACATTAACCTTATCCGTTTAGGTGCTAGACCTTACTCATCACTCGCTACAGATTCAGAATCTTTTCCAGTGCCTGCCTGTACCATCATTGATTCCTCCAATATTTGCGCGACATCAAGAACCCTAACATCGTCAGCTTTATTCTCTGCCTTAACGGCATCATCAATCATAATCATACAGAAAGGGCAGGCTGTAGATACAACATCAGCTCCTGTCGAAAGCGCTTCTTTTGTTCGATTTACATTAATTCGTTCGCCGATATTTTCTTCGAGCCACATTCTTGCTCCACCCGCTCCACAGCAAAATCCTTTTTCTCTGCAGCGGTGCATCTCAATCTGGTTGACACCATTTACTGAATCTAAGACATTTCTAGGTTCATCAAAAACTCTATTATGCCTACCAAGATAACAAGGGTCATGATAGGTAACGGTTGCTTTAAACGTCCCAGCCGTTACTTTTTTATCTCGAACGAGCACGTTAAGAAGTTGTGAATGATGCACTACCTCAAAGTTGCCACCTAAAGACGGGTACTCATTTGCTAAAGCATTAAAACAGTGCGGGCAAGAAGCAATAATCTTTTTAATCTTTGCGGAATTCAATGTCTCAATATTCTGTGCGGCCTGCATCTGGAATAAGTACTCATTACCAAGTCTTCTCGCCGAATCGCCCGTACAGCTTTCCGCCTTTCCTAAGATAGCAAAACTTACGCCAGCTCTATGTAACAAACGTGCCAAAGATTGAGTAGTTTTTCTTGCCCTTTCATCGAGTGCTCCTGCGCAGCCTACCCAGAAAAGATACTCAATATTTTCCGGTATTTCCCCATCAATTACCGGAATTTCAAATTCGAGACCTTCAGTCCATTGCAGTCTCGTGGATGACCCCAACCCCCATGGGTCTCCTCGGTTCTCAATGTTTCTAAGCATCGTTCCAGCTTCAGTTGGAAACTCTGACTCCATCAACACTTGATAACGACGCATGTCAAGGATTGTGTCGACATGTTCGATGTCGACTGGACACTGCTCGACACAAGCACCACAAGTTGTGCATGACCACAGAACATCAGTATCAATTACGTCAGGAACCAGATTTGAAAGCTCGCCTTCCTTTTTGTCATCACCGCTTCTTAGAATAATGTCCGCTGATTTAAAAAGGTGATCGCGCAGTTCCATAATTAAAAGTTTTGGCGACAAGGGCTTGCCTGTATTCCATGCTGGGCACTGCTCTTGACACCTACCACATTCTGTACAAGTAGCCAAATCTAACAGCTGCTTCCATGAAAACTGATCAATATTACCAGCCCCAAACACGGCATCGTCTTCCATATTTTCTGGGTCCATGTCTAGAGTGGTACCGAGAGCTCCGAGTGCTCGAGGGCGCCTAGAAAAAGCTATATTAATTGGGGCTAAGAAGATGTGCAGGTGTTTTGAATACACAACCAAAATTAAAAATCCACAGATTATTCCTACATTCGCGAGCAAAAAAATCGTTTCAATGGCCGAATTTGCACTTGGTCCCAGATGAACCAATAACTTAGCTAAACCTTGAGACGCAAATGCCCACCAAGTTGTATATGGGAAATGCTTAGTATTCACCTGGGCTGCTCTGTAGATCCACAAGCTTACTAACACTCCAGTAATCATTAGCAAGACGAGCCACGCTGCACTGTTATGAGAGCCATAGAAACGACTCTTTCTCTCCAATTTAGAAGGTGACTTTATTAATCGAATGGACGAAAACACTATTAGTGCCACTAAAATTGCAACCATAAAGAAGTCTTCTAAAAATCCTAAAACTGCCCAATGGCCGATTATAGGAATAGCAAAATTTCGGTCAAAAAGATCTCCCCAAGCTTCTATTATCGTAAATCCTAGGATCAGAAATCCCCAGAATGTAAAAGCGTGCGCTAGTCCAGGAACCTTCTTTTTTAGTAGCTTCTTCTGCCCTATAACTTCGACCATCTCAATACTTAGTCTCTT
The DNA here is from genome assembly GCA_021790815.1 of Actinomycetes bacterium. Taxonomy (GTDB): domain Bacteria; phylum Actinomycetota; class Acidimicrobiia; order Acidimicrobiales; family JABEUL01; genus JAJYFT01. The sequence continues at coordinate 1,794 of JAJYFT010000010.1, read as the reverse complement.
CAAAAGTGCGGAACTTCTCTTATCAGGCTTTTTCCCAGATCTGACAAGCTTAAATAACCAGAAAAGGCGTCGGCCTCCAATAATGAAAGCAGCTAAAGTAAACAGCATTCCTAAAATTATCCTTACGGTAATTATCAACTTAAACTCTCCTAAAATTTAATTAATTGTTAAAATTTTCAAAATAACGGCTCGGGGTTGGCCCACGTTGGAACTTATACTTTGATCCGAGTGACTTCGATCCATACGGGTTTTCTGCTTCAGTTGTCATTTTCAAGAAGCTAATTTGCCCTATTTTCATATGCGGATAGAGGGTTATAGGTAGATTAGCCACATTAGAAAGCTCAAGAGTAAGGTGACCATCCCAACCTGCGTCTACAAAACCTGCCGTAGAGTGGATCAAAAGACCCAAGCGACCTAAGCTTGACTTTCCTTCTAGCCTTCCAACAAGGTCATTAGGAAGCTGCACACGTTCAAGAGTCGATCCGAGTACGAACTCACCTGGGTGAAGAATCAAAGCCTCACCATCTGGGACTTCGACTAATTCCGTTAAGTCTTCTTGGTCTTCTCTGACATCAATTACCCTCATAGAATGATTCCTGAAAAGCCGGAAGTAGCGGTCTATCCTCAAATCGACCGACGAAGGCTGAATTGCATTCTCTCCCAAAGGATCGATAACTATTCTGCTAGCATCTATTTCTTCTTTTATAGTTTTGTCAGATAAAATCATCAAGAATTGTCTCACTTCAACGAATTAGTATTCACCCAGTTTGTGCCATCTAGCACTATATACATTAAACCTTTTAAGTTTACCCTTTTTTGAAAGGTTATTGAAATGGGCAGTCATTTTGAAGCAATCTTTTTCAGATTTACGGCTATATAAGTGCTGTGATGGTGCCTATTGGGAATGCAAAATACCATTAAAATAGGCCAATTTATCAAAACAATGAGACTAACTAACTATAAATTGAGAAGCTAACAATAGTTTATTTAGCATAGAATACCCATCTAAAATTAAAATGCTAATTTAACTAGAGCGTTTTCCAGATATTTGAAAAATAGGTACTGTAAACTAAGCGTGATTTTAAGAGTTATCGGTTCCTCGTACGTCTAGTTTTACTTATCCAAACACCGAGCTATTTTCCAACCTAAAAACCGCACCAACATTTTGTTTACTCTATTGCAATAAGCTAGCTCATAAATCTAATAGAATTATTGTATTGCGGGCGTAGTTCAGAGGCAGAACATCAGCTTCCCAAGCTGAGGACGCGAGTTCGATTCTCGTCGCCCGCTCCACTTAAAAGTGCTGGTCACAAGTTTATTAGGCGACTTATCAGGTGGGCAAAATTTAGGTTCGTGCCACAAACGTGCCACAATCTAAAAGTTTTTTTGTAAATATGCCACAAATTCAAGAACATTTAACTTTCAGAAGAATCAATAGCCGATTCTTGCATTTCTTTCAAAGTTGTGCGATCTGATCGCTTCCACTCGACTCGACCGTTGGCAGGTCGGCCTAAAAGGACCATAGCTGCTGTCGAAGGAGAACTAAAGACGTAATCTTGTGTTAGCCGAAGTCGCTCTCCATCTGGAATAAGCACGCCACCTGAAATTAGGCTGTTGCGCAAATCTTGCCCATATTGGTGTATGGATGGCTTAGATTCCATACGAGCGAAGGAACCAGCATAGACGATGAAACCGTCGGAAGTTTCATTCCCTTCAGCCCTCACGCCCCCTCCATTAATGAAGAGATGATCAGTAGGACTTGTCTGACTCTCTTGAGAAGTTATCTCGAAAGCA
>JAJYFT010000173.1 GCA_021790815.1 Actinomycetes bacterium | reverse complement strand
CTCGCTGCTTTTGCATTCTACATGGGCAATAAGAAGCTATCTTCTCGCCGGGACTCAACAGTACCGATTTTTAAACCGTCTGGAACTGAAACTCCAACAGAAATTGGAATAGCTCAGCCAGAACAAGCTGAGCAAGCTCCAGTAGACGAAACGACCAAGTTAGACGTAGTAACGCCTCATGAGGTTAGGCCGTCACTAGAAGAGAGGTTGGGTAAAACTAAAGGTCTCTTTCACAGCTATTTGCCAAGAATGCTGGGGAGAGCTGGAATTCCTGACGCAACACTCGATGAGCTTGAGGAAGTTTTAGTTTTGGCAGATGTTGGTATTAAGACCACAAATGATTTGTTGGAGACGCTTAAACGTAATGTTAAAGAGTCAAAAATAAAAGAACCGTCGGATTTAATTGGAGCACTAAGGATGGAAATCGAAAGTCGTCTCAATGTAGGAAGCAGGGAGCTAAATTTTGGAACTTCAACTGATAATGCAACTGAGAAGTTTCCGACTGTTTGGTTATTTGTAGGTGTAAATGGGGTTGGGAAAACTACTACTATTGGGAAACTTGCGAAACAGCAGATAGAAAATGGCAAAAAAGTTCTGTTGGCTGCTGGTGATACTTTTAGGGCTGCAGCAGCTGATCAATTAGAGATGTGGGCGGACAGGGTAGGCGCAGACATAGTTAGAGGTCGTGAGGGTGGAGATCCTTCGTCGGTTATTTATGATGCAGTCCAAAAAGCTTTTGCTAAAGGATATGACCTAGTGCTTGCAGATACCGCAGGTCGCCTCCACACAAAGGTAAATCTCATGGAAGAGTTAAAAAAGGTGAGAAGAGTTGCCTCAAAAGAACCTGCTATCTTGACAGAGGTCCTGCTTGTTATAGACGCAACCACCGGACAAAATGGGGTTGTCCAGGCTTCAGAGTTTAAAGATGCGACTGAGCTAACTGGAGTCGTTCTAACAAAGTTGGATGGTACGGCAAAAGGCGGTGTGGTTCTTCAGATCGCTCAAACTCTCAATCTCCCCGTGAAATTGGTCGGGATTGGAGAGGGTGACAGCGATTTAATAAGTTTTGATCCCGCTGAATTTACAAGAGCTATCCTGTCCTAAAGCTAGTTTAATTAGGAATTTCTCATACACTGACGATAGCAGTATGAAAATTAGTTCAAAGTCTGCTGTTCCAAAGAATTGCCTGTATGTAGCCTCCGAATAACGTGATATTCACGACAATCAGAGATAAATATTCTGTGAGAAAGGAAAATTGAGTAGTTAAGAAGGTTTGATGACAACAATAAGTTAGTTATTTTAGATAGTCTATAGGTGATAATTATTTCAATTTATAAGTATGAAGACACAAGAAATTCCAATTATTAAATCAAATAAAGTTAAATCTTTTAATCCGCCCGATCTTGGTCGCATTTCAAATGACTTGGAGGAGACAGATGAAGTTAACGAAAGATCATCCTTCAAAGAACTAAGAGTTGGCAGGAGTAAATCTGAGCCACTCAGAGATTCTGGCGTTTATGCGCGGTCACGACGTAAATCCAATATGAAGAGGGGCCCATTTAAAGCTTGGAGGAGGAAGCGCAAGATAATACTCTCAAAACGAGCTACTTTTTGGGGAAGGCATCCCATCATGACGGTTCTTGTCGCTCTATGGCTTCTTTTAACGCCTGTGTGGTGGTCTATGGGTACAGCACTAACAAACCCAGCTCTTGGGACAACCCTACCAGCACGACTTGCAGAATGGGTAAGAGATCACGGTGGTAAATCGGTAGTAGTTTGGGCAGAGAATACGTGGTATATGCATCATGCTCCTCCAGTCGGTGGAAAACCACCGAAAGGATCTATACCACCTCCGATCACAACAAAGTCAACTACGGCTCCAAGCATCGCGTATTTGCCGGAACCGGCTGCAATGGTTCCTTTTGAAAGTAATCCAGTTCCAGGCGAAGGTCAGTGGCATCCTGCCGGGAGATTAGTAAATGGCATTCCGGCAATTTATGAGGCTTTTATGGCTCCCGATGCCATTCACACGAGTTTGGTTGCGGGAGTAGCCTGGATGGACACTAAGTTGTTAAAAGCAACTCTTTATTCTGGTTCATACATACCGGGATATGGCCCTTGGCAGAATTCTGCACCCATATCTCCATCTGCTTCAACCTCACTTGTAGCCGCGTTCAACGCTGGTTTTAGGATGCAGGATGCCCGGGGAGGGTATTACAATGAAGGTCGAGAAGTAATTCCACTTAAAAACGGCATAGCTTCGTTTGTTATTTACAGTGATGGTTCGGTAAATATAGGTACTTGGGGAAGTGACGTTACTATGACTCCCAACGTTGTTTCAGTAAGGCAAAATCTTGTTTTATTGGTAAATAATGGACAGCCGTCACCAAACTTGAATTCTAACGACACCTCTGTTTGGGGGTATACGCTTGGAGGAAAGGCATACGTATGGCGCTCAGGTATAGGCATAACTTCAAACGGTGCTCTTGTATATGCAGGTGGACCAGGTTTGACAATTACATCGTTAGCTAATCTATTAATACGGGCAGGCGCCGTAAGAGCAATGGAGCTTGATATAAATACAGGTTGGGTGAACTTTGCAACGTTTGCACCTTCTACTCCAAATGGTCAAGCAACTGCAGCAAATGGGACAGAGTTATTATCTTCAATGCCAAATGGACCACAACGTTATTTTGATCCATCTTGGAGTCGCGATTTTTTCACAATGAGTTCTCGATAACATTTTTCAAGTAAATTTTGAATATCAATTTGTCAGGTTCTTCTGTATTTTCTATAGGTAATTTCTACTTCCTGGTAAATCCGACATTAATGTAGGACGAGTAGTGCTGATGGATTGATTACTTGTGTTGACATACAAGTGTGGAACGGCCAAA
>JAJYFT010000073.1 GCA_021790815.1 Actinomycetes bacterium | reverse complement strand
ATTCTCATTGTCAAATAACTTGATCCAATCACGTAAAGTTACGTCACATATACCAAATTCCTTAGCAACTTGAGCTTTGAGGCCGTAGGTGGTTGACTCCTTTAGACTTCGCTCACGATACCTGCTGACAACTCTAATTTTGAACTCCTTATCATACTTTTTAAATACCTTCTTCGGCTTACCATTTGTGTTATCCATACTCTATTATTCTCCATTTCTCTCCTAAGTGGCCTCCAATAAAGTCCTACCACCCTAAATTGGCAAATTTTTAACTCTACAGTTAGGAGAATTTCAATTGAGGAAAGTAAATTATTTAAAACGTAGTGTTTTAATTGCAGTTCTTGCGCTTTCAATGTTTTCATCTTTCAGCTTTATAGGTACACAGCAAAGAGTTTTTGCATCAGGAACATCACAATGGTCCATGGTTTATTCAGGCTCTATCATGACCACTCCTTACAACATGACATGTGCTAGCCCAGTCAATTGTATTGAGGTTGGTTCAGCTTCAACTGGAGGATACATACTCGTGACGTCAAATGGAACAACATGGACAAATGCAACAATACCGTCTGGAATAACCCAGGTTAGTGGAATTGCCTGCATAGACACTCAAGACTGTGTTGCAGTTGGACAAAATGCTTCTCAAGGAATCGCACTCTATAGCTCAAACGGTGGAACAACTTGGACGTTAGGCCAAGTTCCGTCAACTGTTGGTGCTCTTAACGGTGTTTCTTGTGTCACCGCATCATATTGCGCCGCAGTTGGTCAATCAAAAAGTTTGAGTCCGAGTGCAGTTTATTCGACTAATGGAGGAATAACATGGACTGCTTCTGTGCTTCCAGGAGTTCAAAGTCAAATCGTAGGACTTAATGCTATCTCTTGTGGTACAGCATTTGACTGCATTGCAACTGGATCGCACAATAGTGGCTTGAACACAGTCTATGTCTATATGTTCTCTTCAAACAACGGTGGGCAAAGTTGGGACTATGTTAATTTACCAAGTAGCCAAGCTTTTCTAATGGGGAGCGTCCAATGTAAAGGTGCAAGTGTGTGTTACGTTGCTGGCTATTCACCTTCATTAAGTGTAAGCCAAGTAGAGGTCACAACAGATCTAGGTCAAACTTGGACATTGTTAACCCTGCCGGCAAATACTTTTTATACATCCTCTATGTCTTGCCTAGATACTTCAACTTGTATGATTGTCGCTACTGGCTCAAATACGGGAATTCAAAATATGTTGACTACGACTGATGGAGGTCTTACATGGTCAACTGATAACATCTTTAATTCAGGTCAAAGTGGAACTGCAAGCTTAATTTCTTGTCCAGCATCAAGCGAATGTTACATAGAAATGGAAGGTTACATGGCCTCATCGAGCTCATCCGTGGTTAATGCAATAATTAGACAAGGTATCAGTGTTTCTTCAGTTAGCCCATCTTCAGGAACGCCATCAGGTGGGACAAGTGTTACCATCAACGGTTCAGGATTTTTAGAGGCAACTTCAGTTAATTTCGGTGCTACCCCTACCACAAGCTTCACTATAAATTCTGACACTTCTATCACTGCGACTTCTCCAGCAGGATTTGGTTCAGTGAATATTAACGTAACCAATTCATTTGGAATCTCAAGTTCAACTGTTCCACAAGACATCTTTACCTATGCCTCCCCTGAACCTTTCCATCCAATCGCTCCAACGCGAATCTGCGATACACGACCAATTGGCACAGGAGTAACTTCAAATGAATGCGACTCATCAGGAGCGGAAACCCTTGGTTCTAACCAAACACTTGATGTTCAGGTAACTGGCAATGCAGGAATTCCCTCAAATGCCACAGCGGTTGTTGCAAATATTACGGTCGCTAATACTAGCGCGAATGGCGGATGGGTAACAGTATTTCCTGGTGGATCAAGTACGCACCCAACTTCATCAAATATGAACTGGAATAACGGGCAAACTGTTTCAAATCTTGTAACAGTGGCTCTTGGACCAAAAGGAGATATAGAAGTTTACAACTTCGCTGGTACGGCAGACATAATAGTTGACGTATCAGGCTACTACGGACCAAATTTATCTGGAAACGCAGGTGAGTACGTTCCTTTAACTCCTGCCCGTATTTGCGATACGAGACCTAGTGGAAACGGCGTGTCACTTAACCAATGTGACTCTGGTTCAAACGGACCCATTAATCAAAACAGTTTTCTCACGGTTCAGATTGCCGGAAATGGTGGCGTTCCTTCGTCTGGAGTATCTGCTGTCGCCTTAAACGTAACCGCAATTGGCCCGACTACCCCAGGAGGAGGCTACCTCACAATATATCCAACCGGACAAACCCAACCAGTAGTGTCGAATCTAAATTTCACGACTGGGCAAACTGTTCCAAATAGAGTAATAGTTAAACTTTCTAGTACTGGATTGATAACTGTATTTAATTTCAATGGGATAACTAATATCGCAATTGATGTTAACGGTTGGTTTAGCGATGGTACAACGACGCCTCCTGGAGGAACACTATTCACGCCGATTTATCCGATTAGAATATGTGACACAAGGCTAGTCGAAGCAGCAATATCCTCGAATCAGTGCAATACGCCGTCAGCGAAGACTTTATCGTCGAATGAAACATTAAGTGTGAGTGCGACGAATACTTTTGAGCTACCATCCACGCTTTCCGCAATCGTGGCTAACGTTACGGTTACAAGTACCAATGCTAACGGTGGCTATCTAACCCTTTCCCCAAGTGGCACGACACCAACCGTATCTGACCTAAATTGGTCGAACGGTACGACAGTCGCCAATCTTTCCCTGATCACACTTTCTAGTGGTTCATTCTTAGCTTATAATTTCACAGGATCAGCAGATTTAATTATTGATGTTGCAGGATTTTACTCGTGATACCCAAGATAAACTTAGCAATTTTTTACCATTCGTGGATGCCATTAGTGGGTTAGGTTTAGAGTCTTAAATCCAACATTTTACTTAAATACAGTTTGTGAACATTAATCAATCTCGGGTCCTAAATCACGGATTAAAAGTTGTGCCTTAGAATACAGTTGGGCTATCGCAAATCTATATTTTCTAAATTTACCCCAAACAAACTCGTCGCATAACGAGTTAGACCGAATGTTGAAAATCAGAAATCTACATAGAGTTCGAACGGACAAATTTTTAGGCGCTAAAGATATAAGTCACTTAAGCCCTCCCTGCGGACGAAATTACACTTCCATCAGATCAATCACAACATTCAATTCTTTCTGGTGTCCATGGAGGGTCCCAAACTAAATTAACATTTACGTCAAATCGATCTTTAACCCCATATGATATTAGCCCTTGCACTACTGCATCTCTTGCCATCTCAGGAAGACTTTCAGAAACTGGACACCCAACAGTAGTCAATGTCATATCGATATTGATCTCAATTGGGGAATCTGACCTATCAACATGAATTCCATAGATCAACCCGAGTGAAACCAAATCCATCGCTAGTTCTGGATCCATGACATCTCTAAGAGAGGATAAGACTTTACTTGAAAGTTCATCGTCCACCTGGTAGTTAATCCGATTCTTTGCAACAGTTCCACTGCCAGCGTTATCTATTTTTCGCACTTCGATCATTACTGTCTCCTAAACGTAACCTGCCAATCACCGTCATCAATTTCAAGTGCATCATATTCGAAACCTTGAGATGAAAGTAACCCTTCTAATGGAACTGGTTCAAACGGAGCAATAATAATAAAGTCTTCTCCGTCATGAAGATTCGAAACTGCTTCCATGATTGCGTTGAATGGTTCTTCACCACTTGCAATGATCGGTCTTGCATCAAATACTGACATATCTATCTCCGTTCTTTATTTCTAGTTTAGTAAAGATAAAATTCAAAATAACAAAATTCAATTTATTTCTTGACTCTATTTTCAAGATCTATCAATTTGTAAGCACCATTGTTAAATGCCATTGATTGCTTTTCCCTCAGATTTATGCAACTCTAACTATTTCAACTTTCCAAACTCGAGGACCTGACTCTTTGTATGACCATGCAAACTGATTAGCATACTCAGCCTCAAATTGATACTTGAGAGGAAGGGGGTCATGATCATTTATCAGCATAAAGCCTTTCCCAGCTTCAAGATTTTGAAAAGTTTCAAATATAGTTTTGTGACGTTTTGCCGGTTTCATCTCCCTTACATCTAGATCAAACACGTTAGCGTGGCCTTCGCCCACTTTTTCCTGATGTTTTACGTCAGATTTCGATTTCAAAGAAACACCTGACCTAGTTGCTTTTAGAACCATTCGATGAAGTTCTAAATTTGCTCTAGCAACTAAGTCACTTCTTTCGCTTAGTACAGCGCCAAGCTTTGCTAACATTCTTGCGGCAGCATCAGTTTCACCACTATTCTCCAGAGCTTTTACACTTTCGAGTACTAATTCGAATAGAGAATCAACGGTAGTCGACTCAACTGATTTCAAGTCGTCATTTAAGCCATCTTTTAACTCCGTATATCTCTTAACCATTGTTGAGAATATTTCGACAAGATTAAAATCATTACTTTCTAATAGATAGGAAAGTACTTCCTCGTTCTCTTTGCCAACGTGAACCTTCATGAGAGTGCTCAGATCCGTTGCTAGGCTTTTAACATGTAAAAAGTCTCTGGATGTCGCAATATTTTTGTATATTTCTGTAACTCTCTCGTGCTCTTGTATCATCTCTTTAATGAGCACATCAAATCTCGGATCGGAGAGAACCGACTTATAGATAGTTTCTTCTTCTGCCTTAGCGTGCGGAAGCACTTCACCAGTAATATAGTCAATTAATACTGCAATGCTACTGCCTGCAGATTCTAAATCTTCACATCCATTCAAATTATCAACTCGGTTACTTAAGGCATCTAGAATCTGATCATGATGGTCAACCATCTTCTCAAATACTTCGTATTCGGCAGTTTTTATTGTATTTTTGATCAATTTTCCTCCTTTTAAATTAAACTTAACATAAAGTACATTTTTCTATTAATTCTAGTTTACACTAGATAAATAAGGTAAGGTGCAATTAGGAGGACATTTGGAGAATTTCGACAGCACACCGCTCTTAATTGAAGCAAAGGCACTTGGGGACAGTACAAGATTTCGTATTTTTAACTTAATCGCATCTTCAACTGATGAAGTAGACGTTGCAAGCATCACAAAAACTTTCAAGCTTAACCACAACGCAATACGTCAGCACCTTAACTCACTTAAACATGCAGCACTAATAACTGAGAGAGTTGAAGAGAGACAGACTAGAGGAAGACCACGCCTACTGTACAGATTGAATCCTGAAGTACGAGGAAAGTGGACTACATCCGGACCTTACCTAGAGATAGCAAAGCTTCTCGCTGAGACATTAAAACGAAAGAAATCAACTTATGAGATTGGTAAAGAAGAAGGTAAACATTTTGCGAGAGAAATTCACAAATCTTCAAAACCGCAGAACATAATTGACACACTCGTCCGTGACATGGAGTTGCGCGGTTTTAGGCCACTTAAAATCCATAATGACTCAAAAACTATACTTAAGCTAAATAGATGCCCGTTTGAAGATGTAGCAAAAATTGATCCCGATTCAATATGCGATCTCCATCGTGGATTGATTGAAGGAATGCTTGAGGGCTTAGATTCTCAAGCAAAAATAGCTCTAATCCCAAAATTTCCAGAATTTTCAGGATGTAAAGTCGAACTAGAATTATAACAACAACTCTTTTGAACCAGTAATCAATATATGCACAAATTGCCGTGTACACCAAAACACTCACCTTAAAACAAATTAGCTTTTTGGAGAGTACGGTTTTCGCCAATCAACTTAAAAAGTAACGCACTTTGAAAAGATCATCAACTTTAAGACATTACAAACCTGACACTTGTTGTCACTATTTGAGTAGATTAACTCAATTACATTAAGTACGATTAATCAACAATGAAGATACAGTGGTATAGGTATTCGCACGTTGACATAACAAAAAAATTAAAGACGGTATAGAATCTATACCGTACCACCCAAAAAGCGCTAGACCGTTTACCCATTAATACTAAACTAGTGTTTAATGGTCAATAGTTTTACGTCCGTTGCTAAACTATCTCGTCCTTTGGTGGTTCATTTTTTGGGTGAAGAACCTCCAATTAATTTGTCTTTCTGGGATGGGAGTTTTATTGAGTCACCATTGTCAAAAGTCACCCTTAAAATTAACACTCCAAATGCTTTTAGGCGTTTACTCTATGCTCCAGCTGAACTTGGTTTAGCAAGAGCTTACGTAACGTCTGAGATTGACATCCAAGGTGACATTTTCGACGCGTTAAATATTAGACAGCACCTCGAAGAGATTGGGAAGCAATCACTAAAATTAAACACTCAAGAAAGACTTCAACTAATTACCTGTATGGCTAAACTCGGAGCTCTTGGACTTCCATTGAAGCCACCGCCTGAGGAAATGAAACCTAGCCTGATCCATAGGGCACACACCAAAGAAAACGATAGTGCATCTATATCTCACCACTACGATGTGTCGAATGACTTTTATGCTCTATTTTTAGGTAAGTCAATGACATACTCGTGTGCATTTTTTCACAGTCCTGAATTGACACTTGACGAAGCGCAATATTCCAAGTATGAACTGATTTCTAATAAGTTAGGTCTTGCTAAAGGCATGAAGTTGCTTGACATTGGATGTGGCTGGGGTGGAATGTTAATTTATGCATGTCAGAAATTTGGAGTTGATGGGATTGGCTTAACACTTTCAAAAGAACAAGCAACTTTTGCAAACAACAAAATCCGTTTGCATGGCCTTGAAGACAAGATAACGGTCCGGATACAAGATTACCGTGACATATCTGGTGAAACCTTCGACGCAATATCCTCTATAGGTATGTTTGAACACGTTGGGTTAGACCATCTTAAACTCTACTTTACAAAAGTGAGATCATTACTAAAAGATAGTGGGCGCTTTTTAAACCACGGTATATCAAGACCTTTTAGAAAGCTTGGATTTCACCGCAATGGATTTAATAGGAACTCATTTATAAACCGTTATGTCTTTCCAGACGGAGAGCTCATTGAGCTGGGAGCTGTAGTGAGTGCAATGCAAGAATGCGGATTCGAAGTTAGAGATGTTGAATCCTTACGTGAACACTACGCATTAACGCTCAAACACTGGGTTCGAAATTTAGAAAGTCAGTATGAAAAAGTAGTAGATATAGTAGGTGAAAACAGGGCTAGAACGTGGCGACTTTATATGGCTGCATCACAACTCAACTTTGAACAAAATAGAACCAGCGTTCACCAAATATTAGGAGTTTCTACTCCAAAATCTGGGGCGAGTGGAATGCCTTTAAATAGACTTGCAATGTTCAACAGAAAGCTATTTGAAAAATAATTCGTCTTTAAACACAATTTCAACTAATCCTGCTCATGTCATTACTCTCAATCACATGCGGTTCTTCTAAGGAACTGTCAAAATGTGTGCGGACGACGGTTGCAACTACTGACAACCAAGTTAGAGTAGCTAACCCAAGATGGATGTCTTGAAATCCCTCATTAGCTTTTGTAATAGCACTTAGTGCACCACCCAATGCCGTGAGCAGAAAACACCCAACTGAGATTAAGGCAAACTTCTTAAACCAAGGCTTACTTTCAAGTTGATTAAAAGCATAGAGAAAAAACATAACCATAAATAGCCCTACCGCTAAAACAACAGATCTATGAATGTACTGTAAGGATACATACTTTAAAGGAGCTCTTGTCGTACAAAATGGCCAACTCGGACAAGATTTTGCAGCACCACCGTCTACTACAATACTTCCAGATATCAAGAGAATTTCGAACGATACGATTAACAACCAACCAACGACATCAAGTTTCTTAGACACATTTGATTTATAGTTTCCGTAAAGAACACTTAATAAGAACATTACGCATAGAGCTAGGAACGAAAGCCCAACTATCAGATGCAGTGCGACTGTGATAGGGGCATTGTTGGTCACAACTGTAATTGCTCCTAAAACAACTTGAACAATGATCATTAATACATTTAGATTTGCAAATAAGAACATCGACTTTGTATGCTCTAGCTTTCTTAATTTAAAAGCAAAATACCAACAAACAAATACTAAAACGGTCACGATCGAAGCAAGATAACGGTGAGATTGCTCAATCATCGCGTGGGGATGATCCAAGACTGGGCCTATCTGATTGTAGCACAGTGGCCATCCCGGACAACCGGTTCCGGAGTCCGTTACTCTAACGGTAGAACCCAAAACAATTAATAGATATGTACAAACTACCAAAACAATACCTGTCCATCGGAGAAGTCGGTAGATTTTGTTCTCTATTAATTCATTCAAATTGAACCACCTGACATTGGAGGCAAAATTGCTAGCTCGTCACCTTCGTTAAGTAATTTTGACAGATCTATCTTCTCACCGTTCACCCATACTTGACTTATATTGATTAACTTTTCAAGCTCAACTGAATATTTTTTTAGCTCTTCAATCGCATCGTTCCCTGTATGAACATCAAGTTCTATAATTGAGCATCCAGCTGCTTTTTTTGCGGGTCCAAACAGCTTTACCTTAACCAACATTGCTCCTTGAAGTCATCACTTTTCTACCCGCCCACCATTGACATACTTCGATTAGGTCTTTCCACATTCCCATCATCACTTCCATGATCTCTTCTTTTCCCCCATACAGTTCTTCTAATCATCATCTCAAGGTCCTTCTGCGAAGCACCGTTGCGCAACATCTCTCTAACAGTCACTTCGTCAGTGGCAAAAAGACAGTTTCTGAAGGCCCCATCTGCTGTCAGCCGAAGCCTATTGCAGGTCGAACAAAAAGATCTTGACATAGATCCAATAACCCCAAACTCAAGATCTACATCAAGAAATCTAAAACGCTCTGCAGGCTCCGCATCTTTAGCGTCACCAACTTTTACAAAATCATATCTTTCGGAAATCCTGTTCAATATCCCCTCAGCACTAAGCTGCAAAGCAGGCTTAAACAGGCCAGATGCATCTACGGGCATAAACTCAATAAACCTTATTATCACACCCTTTTTTCTGCCAAACTCAAGGATGTCTAAGATTTCATCGTCATTTACCCCGCTCATTACAACACAGTTGACCTTGACAGGATTAAATCCAACTTGGAGACTAGTTTCAATTGCATTTAGAACTAGTTTAAGTTCCCCTCTTCTTCTTATTGAAGAGAATCTCTCTTCAATAAGTGAATCTAAACTTAAATTGATTCTTTTCAATCCGGCTTCTTTAAGCAGATTTGCAACCTTTGGCAGCAAAATTCCATTAGTAGTAAGTGCAATGTCTTTAAACCCAATTTCATCTAAAAGCTTGATAAGGTTTTCTATTCCTTTTCTAACAAGTGGTTCACCTCCTGTAAGACGAACGGTATCTATCCCTAAGTCAAAACAGGCTTGAGCAAGTGTTGCTATTTCCTCAAACCTCAATATATTTTCACGAGGCAAACACTCAAGTCCTTCTTCTGGCATACAGTAGATGCAACGTAAATTACATCTATCAGTTACAGATAGCCGCAAATCACTGTGAACCCGACCAAATCTGTCAACAAGAGGACCACTAATAGGCATGGCATCAAAAAGTATCGGGTTTGGCTTCTTCTTAATTTCAACTACATTAAGCTGCGTCAAATTACTGCCCTCCATGGGAATAGCATCAACTGAGCCTCTTCACCGCTTCTTAAACCTTCGCCATCCACAATTACAGCAAGCGAAGTTGCCTTTGCCATTGTTTTCATCAAATGAGAGCCTTGACCTTTTAGGAGTTTAAATTCAATTCGTCCACTTGCATTAACGTAATGAAATGCACGATCTAAGTGTACCTTACCATCTTTTGACCTGGTAATATCTTCGCTGCTTATTGCGCTAAGTGAGCCTCCTAGCACAAATTTCTGTCCCATTAATTTTCTAATTGCTGGAGCTCCAAATAACAGAAAACTAACCATTGCAGCTACTGGGTTTCCTGGAAGCCCTATTACGGGAGTATGAACAACTTTTCCAATTGCCAATGGTTTACCTGGCTTGACCGCAACTGACATTGATATTGCACTATTGCCAGATAACTTCTTCAAGACTTTCGCCTCTAAATCTGCATCCCCAACACTTACACCTCCACTAGTAAAAATTAAATCACATTTTGCTGCTCCATCTATTAGGACCTTTTCTATGAGGAGTTCATCATCCCTAACGTGACCCAAATCTATTGCGTTAGCACCAATTGAGTTAATTGCAGCCAAGAGTGTCGGACGGTTAGAATCCCGTATTAGACAATCACCCAGTGATTCAGCTTCTGAAATTAATTCATTTCCAGTAGAAAGAACCCCAACATTTGCTCGCCTAATTACTCTGACACTTTCACAGCCAATGCTAGCCAAGACGCCAATGTGTGCAGGGGAGACAACTTCTCCACTTTCAAATACCGTTGATCCATCCAATATATCTTCACCGATATCTCTTATATTTGTATTCTTTGCAACAACGTCTTTGACAAGTACTGTTTCTTTAACGGTTCCATCAAAGTCAGTTAACTCTTGCATCACAACGGCATCAGCATTATGTGGGACTACAGCACCCGTCATGATTCTTACGGCTTGTCCCCGTCTGAGCCCAGAATACGGACTGTCACCTGCAAAAACTGATGCAACTACTTCTAATTGAACTTCTCCGTCCACTGTGTCCTCACTAAAAAGTGCGAAACCATCCATTGCAGAATTTCTGAAAGGTGGGACATTAACTTCTGAAATAACGTCATTTGAAAGAACAAGACCACAAGAATCATGAAGATTTAACGTAACAGTTTCAAGCACAGAAATATTTTCTAGCACCAAACTTCTTGCTTCTTCAATCGGAATCACTCAAGTACTCCATTCTCTTGCTCAATGTACATCCATTTCCATTCAGAAAGACCACCAAATCCAATCCATGCTGTCTTTAATATAGACTCAACTGTTTAAGTCACTCATTAGACTAGCTGTAGTCACTATAATTAGTCTAATTTCTATCCTAGGAATAGTCTTGCAACTTAGCAACTCTAATTCTCGGACAAAGTCAATTCAGAAAAAGGTTTTACTAGTTTCTCATAATCAACTAAATAGTCAACATCCATAAATGCTCGCTTACCTCCGAAAGTTTGCCAACTGTCATTTTCTTCTAAAAAGACAGAATCTTTAGATA
>JAJYFT010000072.1 GCA_021790815.1 Actinomycetes bacterium | reverse complement strand
AGCCTTTAATAAATGCCCTTAGTTCCTGCATGCCTGCAGGGTCAAGGCCGTTCATGGGTTCATCTAAAATAAGTAACTCAGGATCACCCAAGAGACATGCAGCTATGCCGAGCCTACCTCTCATACCGAGTGAGTACTTTTTTACTGGCTCTTTGGCTTTCTCGTTAAGTCCAACCCTAGCTAAACAGTTGTCAATTCGTTTAATTGATTGTCTACCTCTAGCTGACGCAATATATTTTAAATTATCTCTACCAGATAAATGCGGAAAGAATCGAGGATCATCCACAATTGCTCCAACTCTCGCAAGAGCTCTGTCTCTATGTTTTGGAACCTCCAATCCAAGAATAGACATTGAACCTGAATTTGCTGAAGTTAAACCGAGCAAGAGTCTTATCAGAGTGGTTTTGCCGGCACCGTTGGGACCTAAGTACCCAAATGCTGTCCCTGCTGGTACTCCCAAATTTATATTTGACAACACAGTATTTTTGCCGAATGACTTACAAAGGTTGTTTGTCTCTACTGCTAATACCACGTACTGCATTATACACACACATTGAATAATATTTGTAAGCTAGACTTTGAATTTTTCTAAATTACATTTAATCTTAGAATGTTTGGTTTGTAAATCTCACTGATGAAAGCAACAAGAGAAACGGTATCGTTTTATTTTTAAGAATATTTGGGTGTTGCAAAAAGACCTCAGAAGAAGTTTAAAGCAAGCTCCCACTTATAGAGAGGGCGAAACCACCAGCAGTAAGGAGTATATACTGACGTGACAGTATACTATATTGTTATTGTATGAAAAGAGTTCTTCCAATATTCCTAGTAGGTCTAGCAATGTTTCTAAGTTCTTGTCTTCCAATTGGAACCTATTCTGATGGACAGCAAGCAAGCGCAACAAACCCTTCTGGTCCTCCACCAGGTGCTAATAACTGGTCGTGTAAGCCAAGTACCGCACTTCCTTATCCTGTAATACTTCTCCATGGAACTGGACTCAACGCTGCCTTTAGTTTTCAGGCTCTCTCGCCGATGCTGGTCAATGCAGGATACTGCGTATTCACTTTAGACTACGGTCAAATTGGAGGATCTGGTGGGTATGGCTTAGGAGATATTGCAACTTCGGCAAGTCAACTTTCCCTCTTTGTTAGTCAAGTTATAGCTTCGACAGGTGCAGTTCAAGTTGACATTGTTGGGCACTCCCAAGGGGGCATGATGCCTCGTTACTATATGAAGTTTCTTAATGGTGCTAGTTATGTGCATACTTTGGTTGGATTAGCACCTTCAAATCACGGAACTACACTTGCCAACCCAACGACGTTGTCCCAGCTAGGGTTAACAGCTCCTGCCTGGTCTGAACAGTGGACGTACTCAACGTTTATTGAAAACCTTAATGCCGGTGGTGACACAGTTGCAGGACCAAACTATGTAGTCATAGAGACTAGTGATGATGAAATTGTTCAGCCATACTCTTCGGCATTTCTTACAGGTACGAATGTAACTAATATTTTGGTACAGAACCAGTGCCCAACGGATAATTCAGGTCACATAGGTTTTACGTACGACATGGTTGCACTTTCAGACGTAATGAGCGCTCTAAGTCCAAATCCAACATACCCCCAACCTGTGTGTAGCGGTTATGGGCCTACCACCTAACATTTAAGATGGTTTAAATTGATTTAAACTATTTTTTGTTCGCTAGTTTCTGTTAAAACTACGTATTTATTTGAGATTTTCTATGATATCCAAGCGTTACTTAGATGAGGAGGCATCTAAGAAGAGAGTTTATAATCGTAGACCAGCACTTTTAATAGAAATCATGCTCGAATTGATAGTATAGATTTGAAAACAGGATACTTCTGTGGCTAAAGCGCGGTGTCACAGAAAACATTTTTTGACTTAATGCAGCACAATTTATCATTGCATAGTATGATAATAGTCATTCGGCACCAACTTCTTTTAAGGAGAAATATTATGCACGGCAGCCTTTTAAGGGAAAAGCATTTATCATCATTGTGGAATGGATCAGTTATTAGAGGTTTAGTACTTCTTGTCTTGGTTGGCGCAATACTTACAGCTTGTTCGACCTCCAATTCATCAACCACAACATCGCAACAGGCAACTGGGCATGTGTTACTTGTTGGGACGTTTAACGGAGTTAAAGGTCAGTATTCGACTATTCAAGCTGCGGTCGACGCAGCAAAACCGGGTGATTGGATTTTAATTGCACCAGGAGATTACCATGAGGTAAATGATCTTAACCATCCTCCATCCCAAGCTCAGTACAATTTAGGAGCAGTTGGAGGTGTGTTAATTACAACCCCGAATCTTCATATTCGGGGAATGAATAGGAATTCAGTTGTAATAGATGGAACAAAACCTGGATCTCCAATGTGTTCTGCGTCACCAAATGATCAACAGTTGGGACCGAATGGACCTAATGGAAAGCCATTGGGGAGAAATGGGATCGTTGCATTTCAAGCAAATGATGTTTGGATTGAAAACTTGACGGTTTGTAACTACCTAGCATCACAAGGTATGGGAAATGAAATTTGGTGGGATGGGGGCACTGGCACTGGAAAGATAGGACTCACTGGGTATTGGGGTAGTTACCTTACCGCAACTTCAACCTATTACGGGCCAGTAAATGAAGATGCTACATACGGTATTTTTTCAAACAGTGCCTCTGGACCAGCTAGTTGGAACCAGATATATGCAAGCAACTTTAATGATTCTGGAATGTATGTAGGCGCATGTCAGCAGGTTTGTGGTATTACCATTTCAAATGCTTGGATGGAATATAACGCCCTAGGCTATTCAGGGACAAATGCGGGTGGAGCTATTGTTATTCAGAACTCTCAGTTTGATAATAATCAAGATGGATTTGATACGAATACTCAAATTGGAGGCGACCCACCGCCACCTCAAAATGGAGACTGTCCTGGCGGGAAGATAAGTCCGATTACTCATACGAAGTCTTGTTGGGTCTTTATGCATAATAATGTTCATGACAATAACAATCCAAATGCTCCAGAGGCGCCTGGTTATGCAAGTGCTGGTCCAACTGGAACTGGAATGACAATATCTGGAGGAAGAAACGACACGGTCATGAACAATACTTTTCAAAACAATGGTGCTTGGGGGGTTCTCTTTGTTCCATTTCCAGATGGTGATAAACCGTTTAAAGGTGTCACTTGTCAAAACTCTGGAGGGACAGAAGTGAAGGGTTTTGGATGCGTTTATGATCCCGAAGGAAATGCGCTATTAAACAACACTTTTATTCACAATGGGTTTTTTGGCAATCCATCAAATAGTGACTTTGGACAGATAGTTTTAACTGGTGGAAAACCACAAAACTGTTTTGCTAATAATACGGCTCCTGATGGTTCAGCGCCTTCAAACTTGGAGCAAGTTCAAGCAAAGTGTGGGCCGATTATGGGTAGCAATACTGGGGGACCTTTATTTGCCCAGGTTCTATGTGATACACGTATTTTGGGATGTCCAAGTGGATCTTCGTATCCTCAAGCCACACAAGTAGTGATGCATCCGCTACCCACAAATCTCCCAACTATGCCTAATCCCTGTAAAGATGTTCCCAACAATGCTTGGTGTACGAACGGAAAACCAGTCTAGATATGAAAGATTGAAGTATTTAAGATCTTCTTGAAACAAAAGTGGCTTTTAATATAAATCTAAAGTGAAAGCCGCAGTAACAATCAGACAAGTTGTCGCTTTTATTAGTTCATCAGT
Source organism: Actinomycetes bacterium (assembly GCA_021790815.1). Taxonomy (GTDB): domain Bacteria; phylum Actinomycetota; class Acidimicrobiia; order Acidimicrobiales; family JABEUL01; genus JAJYFT01. The sequence continues at coordinate 7,483 of JAJYFT010000072.1, read as the reverse complement.
TCTATACTGCTTTGGATTTGTCAGTCGTCGAATTTGATTTACGTTTAACAAATGTTCCGCCAGCCGGAGTGAAATCTCTAATCTTTTTTCTAAACCATCTCTTTGGATTATTTGCCATTGCGTTTTGATAGATGCTCACCCGGTTTTTCAATATCTCGATATCTAATCCAAGGTATTTCTCACTTGGTGTGACATAGTTGATTCCAGAGTGCAGGTGAACATCCTTTTATGTAGCCATGAATTTAGTTACCTATATTCTTGCCTCATTAATGTCTTTGAACCCTTGATATGGATAAGCTTGAAAATACTTAACTGTCTTGAAAGATGATTCTATGTGGGCATTGTCATTTTTCACGCGTGGCCTTGAAAAGGTCTTAGAGATCTTTAAAGAGTACAATAACTCCATCAATGTCTGACCTTTCATGGGAGATCCATTGTCACTATCAAATATCTTTGGTTTAATCCCTTTTAATTTAACAATCGCTCTAGAGAGTGTGTTGTTAAATAGGGTTATCCTGAAGAGTTCTCATGCTAGGTGCAGGTAAGAGACACTTCTGTTAGACACCTTGGCACCGTGAACATATTGGCTCGGATGATTTCACACTGAACAATTCGGGATTTTTAGCTTCTTGTGGTGATGCTTTATGCCTCTATCACCGCACTGTTTGCTCTGTTCGAGTTTGCTTTGTGTACTACAAGGAGCGCCAGATTTACTGGAGCTGCAATGAGACGGAAGTCTGCGTCAACTCTCTTCGTGTCTCTTACACGTGCGTTGCAGCCACCATGCTTGCGTTTCACGAGGTGAGCAATCTTACGTTTGACATTTGGCTGAGATTCCCCACGTTTAGTGGACGCCTGCATAACCAAATTATGATGGCATTTCACCAAGATTTTCAATTTGTCCAACATCTATCCTCGCTTTTACTTTACGCCTTTTCAGGTGCAATTGGACTCTTCTGGGGAGATTTTTTCGCATCAGAATTTGAAAAACAAACTTATAAATTGGCCTTGACCCAAAGTATTACTCGCACAAAATGGTTTATTGGCAAGTTTATTATTAGGTTGGGATTTATTGCTTTAATTTCTGTTATAGGACCCATTATACTTTCATGGTGGTTTGCAAAGCTGGACTTTATTAATGCGTCTATATAGTTACCTTGACATAAGGGGCCTTTCGCCAGTTGGATACTCAATATTCGCATTCTCCCTGGGTGTTTTCTTAGGAATACTATTTAAAAAGCAGCTAATAGCTATAGTAACCACTTTGTTTATATTTGTGATCCTGCGGATGATCTTAGTCGTTTTCGTATTGCCAAACATGGTGACACCCGTTACAGCAAACTTTCCGATTACACAGAATCCATACAGTAGGTTAGAAAGAACCTATGGTTCTGCATTTGCACTATCTTTTGATTATTTTTAGATTGATAATTCCTGGATATATTCATCTATTGCAATTAACAATGAACGACAATCCATTTCTGGGAATTTCTATGCTAAAAACTATCCAACTTTGGAAAGTTTCTTGAATTCACATCCCGGTTCGGACTCTTAGGAAGGACGAAGCGTAAAAAAGCATTCGGACTGCCACCGGGTATCTCCCAATGTATTGAGGCAGTTTCCAAGAGCTCCCATCTAAGCGTCTCCTATCAGCCGGAGAATCGCTATTGGAAGTTTCAAATTCTGAACTTTTGTCTTTACCTCATATGGTCTGCCCTTTTATTTGTTCGTTCAATTTATAAATTGTGGAGGCCTTGAATAAAGCCGAAAACTTCAACTACTCCACTTTATTTAAATCTTTACTAAAGAAAGTATTTGTATTGAAATTGAAGCAATGCTAACGTAGCTCCTAGAGCAATTGCTTTAAAAAGGACACTGAAATGGCTGATGACAATGCTTCAAATAGTAGTAACGTCAGCGAGTTGCCTTATAGAAAGTTTTGCGATCCATATCAGTACCGGGGTAATTAGGATTGTATTATTGGATCGAGTACTTGGGTCTATCTGGGGTTTGGGCCGAGTGGAGATTATTTTAAAGTTGGTCATTGACCACATTGAAAGTGGATCCGTATGCGCGAAATTTATTTTGATTCTTTGACTATCTTGAGATGTTTGCGTGTTTCAATAACATTTGAGATTGGATTTATAAAGAAATATGTATCTTTTCAATTTGTCGGCTGGGCATCTGATTTAGGCAATTCTTAGCCATTACAAGCTTTGGCCCTACCAGTTAAGGACTTTTGTCACATATTATCGAACTCTTCATCAGCTAAATTAATAGGTATTAGTTCCAATAACGTGGCAGATTTGAATTATTGACATTAATCTATTGAAAATACCTCATACAAAAGGAAGAGCCGATATAGGTGACAATATGAACATTGCAATCAGGTGCGAACACTTGACTAAGAAATTTGGCAACGTAGTTGCACTTGATGATCTATCCTTTGAAATTGAAACAGGCCGAATTATTGGATACTTAGGTCCTAACGGAGCTGGAAAGACTACGACCTTAAAGCTCTTGCTTGGGTTAATTAAACCAACCTCAGGTTGTGCTTATATATTTGGCATGGACGTACAAAAAGAAAGAATAGCAATCCATTCCCAAATCTCTTACGTGCCTGGCGACAACGTGCTATGGCCCGAGATGAGTGGGATGCAGACATTGGAACTTCTTGGAAACCTTCACGGAGGTACCGACTTTGAATATAGAAATCAATTAGTTGAGAGATTTAATCTTGATCCACATAAGAAGGTAAAAAGTTATTCAAAAGGGAACAAGCAAAAAGTAACTTTAATTGCTGCTTTAATGACTAGACCGAAGTTAATGATATTAGATGAGCCCACCTCAGGTCTAGATCCACTCATGGAACTTGAGTTTCGAAATTGTCTTAAGAACGCTAAAGAAAATGGGCAAACTGTCTTTTTATCGTCGCACATATTAAGTGAAGTCGAGGCAATTTGCGATGATGTTTATATATTACGCGATGGGAAATTGGTAGAATCCGGAAAGCTGGAAGATTTGAAGCATTATTCCACCGTCGATATTTCAATCGTGTTTGAACAAGGTGTCCCCGACATTTCAGCAATTAGGGGTGTGACAATTCTCGCATCATCTACAGACAGTGTCCATTTCAAGTTCAGCGGAAATTTTAATGAACTTCTGCTGGCAATCACTAAAAACAAAATTCGAACATTTTTGGCATCTGAGCCTTCTTTGGAGGAGCTCTTTATTTCTCTATACGGCAAATGACTGCAACTCCCACCTTAGAGGTAATGTCACCGAAGGCATATAAAATGACCGCTGAGCCTTTTAAGCGCTCTTTGAAGAAATGGGCAAAGTCTTCATTTCTTTGGGGATTGGTATTTGGATTTACCATAATTGCATCTGCTTCAAGTTACCTTTCTTTCTACCCAACCAAGACGTCACGAGAACTTCTAAGCAAGGCATTTGGTCAAAACCTTGCAACAAATGCAATTTTCGGCCCTGCGTACAACTTGGATAAATTAGCGGGCTTTATTGTACTTAAGAGTTTTTTCACGCTTATTATTGTCGGCGCAATCTGGGCAATACTTAGTTCCTCAAAACTCTTTAGAGGTGAAGAAGAATCAGGCCTATGGGAACATTTTCTTTCCGGCACAACAACTCTAAGACGAACTTACTTTCAAGTGCTCGCAGGTTCTCTTGTAGGAATGGCAGTGCTTTGGCTTACGGTGACACTTGTTTTAGTTGCCGGTAGCTATTCGAGACATTTAGGATTAAGTGTTTCTCAAAATTGTTTTTACGCCATTTCTATAATTTCAACTCCTGTCATTTTTATATCTATTGCTTCACTGGCAAGTCAAATATTTAATTCCAGGAAAGCGGTAAATGTCTCACTTGGTTGGTCGTTCGGCATCTTTTATGCATTGCGACTTGTTGGAGATTCCGGCATTGGGCTGCATTGGTTGGATCTAATCTCACCAATTGGGTGGGTGGAACTTCTTCATCCAATGATTGAGCCAAAACCCATATATCTTTTCCCTATTTTCATTTTTTCCTTTCTTTGCCTTACCGCATCGGCAGTTATAGTTGGAAAGCGAGATTTGGGCCAAGCACTATTTGATAATTCGCTCCCCTCCAAGGTTTCAAAGAGATTTTTGGGCTCAGACGCTGGGTTCTCATTGTATTTGGCAAAGACGACACTTTACTCATGGCTGGTTTCCATAGTTTTAACAGGTGCCGTACTGGGGTTGGTATCAAGTTCAGCTGGGGCTACTTTGGAACAATCATCAATTAAAACTGTTTTTGAACGCATTGGAGCATCGGGGAACGGAACCCAGTCATTTCTTGGCATCAGTTTTGAAATTGTTGCTGCGCTTTTCTCTTTTATGAACCTAGGGCAAATTACCTCCATTAGAGAGTACGAAGTTGCTGGTCACTTAGATATTTCTCTCACTATGCCCGAGAGCCGCCTAAGGTGGATAACAAACCGCATAAGGGTGACGATAGTTGCCGAATTACTTGCAGGTGTTGCATGTGCGCTTTTTACGTGGGGATTTGGTTACCTACATGGTGGAGGACCCTCCCTTACTACGGCAATATTTGCAACTTTAAATGCACTTCCTCCAAGCATCTTTGTAATTGGTGCCGCAACGCTGGCGTTTGGGCTTAGTCCTTCAAAAACTGCCTTTGTTGGTTACTTTGTCATTGGTTGGTCTATGATGGTTGAAATTTTTGCAGGGCTAGGAAAGACAAGTCGATATTTTTTTGATACTTCCTTGTATCATCAAATGTCTCCTTATCCAGCGACAAAGATAAACCTAGTTTCGGCAATTACGATGTCAGCGATTGGCTTAATCGGAACTTTTGTTGGAGTGCATTTTTTTAGGCAGCGTGACATTATTTCGAATTGAGAATTTAAATAGTCGATAGCCCACCATCAACAACAAGCATCTGTCCAGTTACGTAACTTGCTAGCGAAGAAAGAAGGAACGATACGCAATTTGCGACTTCTTCGGGTCGACCTTGGCGCTTCATTGGAATTCTAATTTTGTCTCTTACTGGATTCAGCTTTGATACGTCCCTCCCCATTTGGGAATCAATGAGTCCTGGTACCACGACATTTGACCTAATCCCGCGTCCTGCGCCTTCAAAAGCCACATGGCGCGCAAGCCCCATTAGCCCCGCCTTCGATGCATCATATGAGGGTGAGCAAGTACCAGGTCGAAGTCCAGCTACTGATCCGATATATACGATTGATCCCCCAGTCATAAGTGAAAGTGCAACTTTTGAGACAATAAAGTGTGCTCTCAAATTTACTGACATAACTTTGTCCCATGCCTTAATTGAGGTACCTTCTAGAAACATTCCAGCTCCGATCCCCACATTAACTACTACCCCATCAAGTCCTCCCAACAACTCAGATGCTTGCTCAACCATTCCTTGACATTGAACTTCATCTGAAACATCGGCCACCACCGATGATGCACTTGCGCCTATGGCGTGAATTTCATTTACACATCTTTTAGCCGCCGCTTCATCAATATCGGCGATAGCAAGTTCTGCATTGCCATGGGCGCAAGCTAAAGCTATTGCCCCACCATTATTAACTGGCAGATTATTTTCAAAACTAGGGGTGCCACCTCCGACGATCAGTATCTTCATGCCTTTTAGTGAAATGTAGCTCATATTTTCTCCTAGCGAACAGGCTCCGTGGGGGTGCCGTTGATTTTAAAATTGGTACATAAATGTGTATATATGGTATGCTATCATTTACAAATGCCAGATGCACTTCCAATCGAAAAGGAACATTTTGATCTTTTCCCCCAAGTCAGATCAGTTCGCCTGAGTAGAACTGAGGTAGCTGAAATCCAAAGATGGCGTATTTTCAGGGCCATGGCAAGTGTGATGAGTGAAAAAGGCTACTCAAATGTTACTGTCGCCGATGTTGTTGCAAAAGCAGGCATTTCCAGAAGGACTTTTTATGAGCACTTCCTGGATAAAGAGAATTGCTTTATCGCATTGGTGGAAGAAGTCTCGGGATTCCTCTCTAAGACTATGGGAGGTGTCGGAGTTTCTAAAATGGGACCCGTTGCACTTTTAGAACGAGTTATCCACGTCTATCTCTCGGCCTTGTCCACTGAACCTGAAATGGCAAGAGCCATCTTGGTCGAATGCTACGGAGTAGGTGGGAAAGCAGTAGAAATTAGGGTCAAAAGTGCTAAGCAATTTGAGGAGTCATTGTCAATGCTTGTTAAATATGCAAAAAGTATGGGCCTAATAAAGTCAGAGGGAAGCCAAGATATTGAAATGGTAGCTGGCGCAGTGCGCTCTTTGGTCACCCTTGAGACAGCGCAGGGCAAAGCGCACCTACTTTTATCTCAAAAGGAACGCATAATAAGATTCATTTCCAAATCACTGGGGATCAAGGCGGAATAAATGGCAAGAATTTCATATCCAAGCCACGACAAGCTTGAAGACAAAGCAAAAGAAATCTATGACGGTTTGCCGATTAAATTAAATCTTGCCCTGATGCTTTGTCACACACCAACAATTGCCGGGCCCTTTTTACGACTTGGTTCTGCGATCCTTACCCAAAGCAAAATTCCTCCCGTGCTCCGAGAATTACTAATAGTTAGAATCGCGCATTTGACAGATTCCACCTATGAGTTATCGCACCATATTCCGATTTCAAAAGCTGTTGGGGCAAATGAAGCCACTTTAGAGTTATTTAGATCAGAAGGTGAAAAAGATAAGCTTTCACCAGAGGAATCTCTTATTTTCGATCTAGCCTCTGAGATTGTGAACTCCGATGCTGCTAGTGAAAGAACAGTACTTAAATGCGCGGAGTTGTTTGGAGAGGAAATTCTTATTGAAATGGTGGTGTGTGCTAGTTATTACTTAATGGTGAGTAGATTTTTAAAATCGCTTGACATTGATCTTGACAAAGGCAGGCAGACGACTTGAGGAAGCATATATATTAATCGGGTTAAACGTATCCATGCTATTGGTTTTAACCTCGGTCGCCAGTTGTACCTCACAAACTACCCAAGGAGTAAAAAATTTTGGTGGGGAGGCTCATATTGATATCTTCCTATAAGTCATGATACATTTTCATATTATGGGTTGCAAAAACTTCCCAACTTTCATACGCACTTTATTCTCTGTCATTTACCGATAAAGAACGTATGTAAAAGCGAGGAAGATTCATGAGGACGTTATCAGAATAGATTTGAGAGTCCTTATTGGTAGTAGCCTTCAACATCAACAATTACATCAACTGAACCATTAAAGTTGTAGATGCTAAATGATCCACTTGACAAGGTTATCTGGGCTAGGTTAGCCAGGGTATCTCCTTGTACCCAGTTAAGATCTGAAACTGTGGGAAGGTTTCCTCCAGGGTAGAGAGATAAAAAGCTTGATGATGTAGTATCAGTAACTGTCACATTAGCTACAACTGCAGTTATATTACTTGGAAGACCATCTATTGAACTAACTTGGA
>JAJYFT010000172.1 GCA_021790815.1 Actinomycetes bacterium | reverse complement strand
CCCTCACACGACCAAGTAAAGCTGTCTCTTCTTGCATATTTGATGCTCGTTGAAGAGAGATTGCAACTGGCTTTGAATTCAAGGTGGTCCAACCTTGAACCACGCCATGAACGGTTTTAAATATAATGTGATCAAGAGGAGCACTTTTCCCCGGTGCGGCTAAAGTCGTTTGGACATTGTCATAAGAATCATAGCGAGTCATATCAAGACATTTTCCTTTGAAAATATAGTAAGTGGAAGTTGAAGAGACTTGGCCTCCATTCGGATTGCAGAGTACTTCAACCCTTTCATCTTCGTCATCAGCTCCGGATGAGGTTCCAGACCATGCAAATGTTGACGCTCGCCCGAAAAGAATGGCAAAGTTCATACCAGCAAGAGATACCCCTGCAGCGGCAATGTTTGGTCCATGCAGGTCTTCTTCCATGAGAACGGTAGGAGCGAAGTAGCCAATTTGAGGACCGAATACTGCGATTGGGGAACCGCCTTTTGAATATTTTGACGAAACTATGACAGCATTTGAAGTTTGCTTTGGGAAAAAACTACTGCTGGCAATAATAGAAAGAATTTCGCTTGAAACCTCTTTTTTGGGAGCATCGGAGCATCCTTGAGTAAGGTCAGATATTTGATTTATTAGAGGAGAAGAAGGGTTGTCCGGAATAGCATTGAGCTCGGGATTAAATTGAGTGGATGAATCCATGTATGGATATGGTTTTGAAACAGTGTCAAATGTTGCAGGATCATTTTGTTCTTTAAAATTGTTGAATACTTTCATGCCATTAACCGAACCATATTTATTTTTAAAAAAGTTCAAAAGCGCTGCATTTTGAAGTTCTGCTCCGCCTCCTTCTCCATCTTGAGCACTAATAACATTTAAGATACTAATAACATTTCCTGGAACAAAGTTCTGAGGAGTTTGACCAAGGAGTTTATATTCAATAGGCACAAACTTTTTTGAATCTCTGTTGTCAAATGAAATTCTAGAGTTAATTCCTGAAATGAAAGATTGAATCAGATTAAAAGTTTCTTCTCCGGTAGCGCCTTCTGTCTTTAAGTTATCTACCATTTGTGTATTTTCCTGAGGGGTGTAAGAAGTTTGCGAAACCTGATCATAATCCATCTGTTCAAAGCTACATGAAGCGCCTGCAAATGATGCTAAAGTTCCTGAGCCTAGATGTCTTAAAACATCCATGGCAAATAGGCGATCTTCAGCCGCAGCATATCCTGCTCCAAATGCTACATCGTCATTGGTTTCGCCGTAAATATGAGGAATATCCTGTACATCCCGATAGATTACTGTTCCAGAGTTTAGATTTTCTGTTCGAACAATGTCTTTCTTTGAAATTCCTAAATTTTCAGGATAGAAGTAGTTAGAAATAGTTGGATCAGTAATTTCGTTAAATCCAGTTGCCAAGTTGGCATATTTAGTGGCTTGGTCAGTGGCGTCTGGTGACTCACTAGAAGATTGGCTAACAAATGCATTTTCACCGGGAGGTGATATCGAGAAGATGTTGCCGTTGTCCAAGACGCTTGGGTTACGCCAAGAATTAGTGCTTGCGACCGAAGAAGCAGTTGAAACTTGTAAAAAAAATCCTGCAAGAATGAGTATTGAAGCAAATAAAGTACCTTTTTTGCGCATAAATCAAAGTTAGTACTTTGTTCAACATGATTCAATTTTATGGGAAAATTTGTAGTCGAGGACTTTGACGAATGAGTGTTAGGTCTTTTAGGTAGTATTGTAAGTTAGTGACCGATAAAGATTTGGATAGTAAAAATGCATCAGAACGATACGATCTTCTCCTTCGGAAAGGATTAAGCGCTTCTAAAGTTCGAATGCAACCAAAAATTAAAGCGCTCATTGTTATTTCTGCGGTGGTATCCGTAATTTTAGTCTTGATAGGCTTTGGTGAGGTTCCACATAATCCTCAAACAAATGTTTCTCAATCAGTTACTTCAACGACTCAGGCAAATGAACCAAACTTTGACTGGGTAGTGTTTTCGGGTAATGAGAGCATAGCTGAAGCAAATTTTAATCCAGTTAAGCTAGACACTGGATTTATAAAGGTTGGCAAAGATCCAGTTTCAATTGTGGACGATCCCAAGGGCTTTCAACTTTATGTGGTGGATGAGTTGTCAAACGAAATAAGTGTAGTCAGTCTATATAGCTATGCAACTTATAGAACTTTGCACGTCGGAAGCCGTCCTGTTTTCTTTACAATTTGTCCGAAAACCGCAATGGCTTATGTCATAAATCAAGGTGACAATACAGTTACACCAATTCATTTAGTAGGCCTAAAAATTATGCCTACATTTTACGCAGGTCCAGATCCGACCTCAATTGCAGTAAACAGCGCTGGCACAATGGCATTTATAAGTGATGCTGGAAACAGTACCGTGCTACCAGTTGATTTAACAAAAACTAATCCGACTGCACTTACGCCAATTCCAGTTGGGGCTGACCCTGAACAAGTTTTAACAGACCCTTCGGGATCAAGTTTTGTTTATGTTTTAAACCGAGCATCAGGATCAATCTCGGTAATTAACATCAGTCAACTTAGCGTGACAGCAAATTATACTTTGGGCGGTGAGCTTGGCGAAATGACTATGTCTCCAGGTGTGCCTGATGCCTATGTTACTGATTTGACAAATAATGAGATTATTCCGTTTTCACTCTTGAATGGAGCTTTAGGAATACCAATCAAGGTGAATTTTGAACCTACTGCCATTACAATTAATCTGAGTGGTACACACGCTTTCATAGTTGGCGAAAAAAGTGGGCAAGCAGCTTATGTTGATCTTCAATCTGGCTCTATAGTGTCAAATTCTGCAATTGGGAATGGACCAGTTGCTCTATCGTACATGCCAGCTTAACTAATTTTAATTTTTTGAAACTGTGTTTTCCGCATCTAAAGTATCAGTTGCATGATGAGGGGACCTACTGATGCTTTTCCCAAGA
>JAJYFT010000071.1 GCA_021790815.1 Actinomycetes bacterium | reverse complement strand
ACTCAAAGGAATTTCAATTCCGAAGAAAAAGAAGGTAGTGACTACGGTCTCAAATCCAAATGATGGCTATTAGACCTTCTTAATAGAGACTTTAACGCAAATGCCTCAAAATACTAAGTGGTTTCCATATATCAGCTATGTCTTGGTGAATAAGACCTTCTTATACGTCGCATTTGTTGGTGATGTCTATTCGAGAATGATAGTTAGAGAACATCTCCCGTTCTTTAAAAACCAACCTTTTCCTCCAGGCTTTAGAGATGGCAATTAGCTTAAGAGACATATCAGATGATCTGATACACCATAGTGACAGAGGTTCAAAGTATCTATCACTTACACATTCTGAAAGACTAAGGAGATGCAGGTAAAACTGCGTCTGTTGGCTCCAAGGGAGATTCATACGATAATGCTTTCACAGAAGCGACAATAATTTATACAACAGAGAAGTTATCTTTCACGAAGGCCCTTTTTTCAAAACATCAGAACTGGAAACGGCTACTGCTTCATGGGTACTTTGGCTCAACACAAAACGTCTCCACAGTGCTTGTGGATTTATCCCACCAACAGAGTTTGAAACAAACTACTATAATGGAATAAATAAGGGCAAAGAAGTTGCCTAAAAGTTATAAACTGAGTCTCCATAAATTCCAGTGTGTATCAGTAAGCATAGAAATCAATTTGCTGGTCATTTCGACGTGGAGAAGTAGCTGCCATTCTGAGAAATCATTGTTGGGCAAGTAAGTACAATATTGTCGCTAAATATGTTTGTTAGCTTTATGCCAAGTGATGTAATTATTTTGCCGCTTATTAAGTAATTTCCAAGGGCCGAACTTTGCCAGGGTTTCTTTCGAATGGATGATGAGTATGGCATTCAATAAACGCCTGTAGAAGAATGTGCTATTGAAAAAGATTGTAATTTAGCTAAATTATGTTGATCTTTGTCTCTATTTATGGACGAATGAAAATTTTAAATGGCTGAGATGTGACCCGTTTAGAGATTCGATGCAACAGTACCTAATAAACGCTAAGGCACCCATAATATGTTAACTTTTATAAGTTTCTAATTTTAAAAGAAAAGACTAGAGAAGCAACCGAAAAACATTATTTTAAGTCTCTAATTTTCATTGTAAGGTTACTCAGAATAGTACGTTTGTTCTTCGTGATCCAATTTATTTCCAATGAAGTAGTAAAATTGTTATCAAACCTGAAATAATATGTAGTAGTGACATCGGGAACTAATTTTGGTATCAATAATCCTTTAAGGCAATGCTCAGTTTGTGGTGGTGGTTCTGTTGGTGGGGATATATGTCCTTGGTGTGGAGAGAATTTTAATGATCCACTGGTAATAAAATTAGAAGAAGCCGCACAAAAAATAAACAAAATCGATCATGAGCGAAGACAACTTATTACTGATCGAGACTCGCTTCTGGGGCAAATAGCGATAAGAAAAAGTCAACTTACTAGTCAATATCAATATCAAACACTACCTCCATCTGGAACTCAGCCTCCATCACATCCGCCAAACGCATATCAGCCTATGCATAACTATGATTCTGTGCCAAGAGTAACCTCTTCCTTCCCAGAGCAAGCAAATATAGAAAAAAAAGATGAGATATCTCCAACCGGAATACGCAATTTTATGCTCATTGTGGGAGTACTTCTTTTTGGAGGTGGCGCGCTTGCATTTGCAGGCTATTCGTGGCATCACATGGGAGTTGGACTTAAAGCAGCTGCAATTAGTGTATTTATTGTAGCAGCACAACTTGGAGCAATGTTCACTTCTAAAAAGCTTAAGGCATCGTCACAGGCATTTGCAGTGCTCGCACAGATATTGATTCTTGTCGTATCGTATCAAGTTAAGCAATTCAAGACGTTCCGAGGTTACAATGGATGGATTTGGTTCGGAGTTATATTTTTAGTACTGACTCTTCTGAGCGCAGTAAATCTAAAGGTATCAATAAAATCAGCTTGGCATAGTGGAATTGTATTTTTAACTTTAGCAGTGATTTTACTTTCAGCACCAGTGACAAATTATTTACGTGACTCATCTACATCTTCAATCTTATTCTCAGCACTTGCCACTACGTTTGCCTTGATGTATGAAAGAACAGGTCTTACGAGCGTTAAAAAAAGCTTGCAACCTACTATCATTGTGATTGGTTCAATCTTGTACCTAATTTCAGTGGGATACTTAATTAACTTGTCAACTTTTGATAACAGCGGTAAGGCGTCAGTATTAATTGCACTTTGCTTGGTCATGCTTGCTCTTCCACTGATCGCAATAAGTACAGTTATCACGTCAATGAGAGAAGATAAAGAAGCAATATATTCATTGAAGGTTGTCTATGAACTTCTAATGGGAGTTGCAATAATTGTGCTGCTTAACAAAGCTGTACCCCTTATATATTTAGGGGCAACTTCTGTAGGGATTGGTATAAGTGCCTTCATAATATCGCGGCTTCAAAAGTCGTTTATCCCAAATATAATTGTGGGAGTCCTTTTCACGGCAACTGGATTATTAGTAACCCTTCAAACAAGCCTTGGTAGTATTCTTCTTCCACTTTCATGGCTTTCTAAACCCCTGAGTGTTATGGCAACGACAAATGCGCTGAAGAGCATTAACACAAGTCACTATCAATTGCCTTGGCTGCTACCTTCAATCGTTTCGTGGGCAGTTGCAGGAATCGGCCTAAGTGCATTAAGTTTGAATTTCAAGTCACAAACATGGAGCTTAAAGCAAAGACATTATTTTATACTTGCGTACGTTGTTTCAATACCACTGATTGCTGAATTGTCTTTATACCTCGGAAATTCTGTTGGCGGACAGGCGGCACTTAACTCAGTAATATTTGTGGTTTTGGCAGGTCTCCTAATTAGATTAAGTGATACAGCAATGGGGAAAATTGAAGATTCATTAACTGCTAATGATGTTTTCTTGATGATGATTGGCTATATTTATCTGGCTGAATCCTGGTCAATTCAGTCTCTTGCAACGGCAACGTCGGTCTTTGGAGTTGGTACAGTAGTTACTCTTTTAATCTATGTACTAAAGAAGCCTCAGAGGGTAATATCTGGATCACTGGTTGGCGCACAGATATTATTTGAAACATTCTTTATATCGAGATTAACAACTAGCACGATCTATCCGGACTTAATCGCTGTCCAAATATTAGCAGCACTAATACTTCTAGTCCCTTCAAGTATAAAGAGTTTGAAATTTAAAGAACTAATAGGATTAGAGTCGTCAGCACTAGCAGCAGAAGCTTTTGTAGCAATATTACTATTATTTGATGATAAACCACTCCTCAGTGCAGTTGCATTTAGCATATCTGCAACATCACTATTAGGAGTTAACTTCTTTAGAAGACGAGATGAGTACCTAATAGGTGGTGCAGCAGCATCACTCATATCTGGAGTTATTTTTAGTGCAATTGAACTTAGCGTCTTTTTTATCAGTTATGTGTGCATTCAATCTATGGTCTTAATTGGTATTGGCTGGATAGTTAGAGTACATATGAAAAACGCAAATAAAGAAATAAAGCAAGCAAATAGTTGGATTGTATTGTCACAGGGGACTTTTCTTTTGTTGCTTAGTTTTTTAGGTCAGGATCTCCGTATCCGATCGATGGTTTGGTTTTCAGTAATCGTCGGGGTTTCAATACTTTCCATTATTTTTGGCGCAGTTGTTAAGAGTCAGTGTCCTGTAGTAGCTGGAGGGATTTCATTGCTTGTATCTGTTATTCAGGTTTTGGTACCAATAGTTGAACGTAGTCCAAAATGGATTCCAATTACCATTAGTGGGGCATTGCTTATTTGGATAGGATTTACTTTTGATAGGCGATTAACTCAGCTTAAGAGCTTCAGGGTTCTATTTAGAGGTTGGAATTAATTAAGCCAAATTAGTAATTTGTCAGCTAAAGATTTTAATAATTTGGAAGAGGGAGAGTAAGTATGGCTGAAATCAGAGACGAACAACAAGTAAGGTCGAATTTAGGCATTCCAAGGGACGCACAAACAGTACTAATTTTCACAGAGACCAGTCATTGGGATCCAGATTGGCTCTTTACTTCAGAAGAGTATTTTACATTTTGGGTTAAAAGGCAGCTAAAGTTTGCTATTCGGGAACTAAAGAAAGAGCCGGAAAGAGTTTATAGCGTCGAATGTATGTTTTTCTTGAGGATGCTTTTTGAGCGATGCCCTGAGTTACGTGAGTCGATTGTTTATCTTATTAACAATAACCAGTTGAGACTTATGGGAACAGGAGTTACTTCACCAGACACGATACTTCCATCCATTGAATTTCTTATTCGTGACTATCAATTAGGTGATGAGTGGCTCAAAACTAATAACATGTACCAAAACGTTAACGTGGCATATTTCCCTGACTCATTTGGTTTTTCGCCGTCCGTACCAGATCTACTTGAGGGTGTCGGCGTAAGCGGTGCCGCCATTTGCAGAATTGACGGAATGTACTTTATTGGAAATGAAATGGAGTCAAAACGATCTTTTCCTAGGCCAGGCACTAATGCGTTTATTTTGACGAAGGAAGAAAAAAGTTTAGATTTTATTTGGGAAGGAGTTAATGGTTCAAAGCTTTTGTCTCACTGGCTTGCCTTTACATATGGTCAAGGTGAGAAATTGGCTCATTTTGGAATAACTCGAGAGTTAGATGTACCGCTTGTTGTATCTCTAAGACACATGACCTACGTGGCAAGAATGATTCAAAAATATGTGGCAGATCTTAGAGCGTTAGCAAGAACCCCTTACTTGCTTTGTCCAATTGGGTATGATTTCAGCTCTCCGATTCGAAACTTAAAAGACTTATTACAAGAGTACAATCTAAAACGTTTCCCAGATTCAGGTATTTGGGTGGTTAACGCTGGTTTAAATGACTATTTAGATCTAGTCGCTTTCCACAATGACAAACTTCCAATAATCAAAATGGATCCAAGTCAATATTTTACGGGGTTTTTTACTTCACGCCCTAGGGTTAAAAGGGAGATCAGAAGGTTAAATGAAGAACTTCTTTTAACTGATAAGGCAGTTGCATTAAATAAGGATTCAATATCACCTAGCGCATCACAACTTTTAAAAGAGAGTTGGTGGGAAGCAGTTGTAACGAATCACCACGACTTTATTACCGGTACGGCAACAGATAGAGTCGTAAAAAAAGAGCAAATTCCGATGACTCGAAGTGCTATTGCCAAAGCAAGAAAAGTGCGAGAAAGCATTCCTAAGTTAAAGTTTCAGACACACAGTAAACCTCGAATACACAATCATCAAATTCAGGTGAGTCGAGATGAAGCCCAAACCATTATTACGACACATGATCTTCTCGTCAGATTTGATAAAAGTTCTGAGGGAATTGTAAAAGCAATCTCGACCTTATCAGGTGTGAGACTAGTTGAAAATGCTTTTGAACTTATTTTATATAACGACTCAGGTGGTTTGTGGCGCATGGGCTGTGAATATAAGGGAGGTAAGTTTGAAGAAGTTGATAGAGAGAGTTATTATGTGACGAAAGCTACACAAAAGTTGGAGAATCTGTCTGAGGTAATCTTTATTTCAGAAGGTGAAATGCAGGGTTGTAAATTCAAAAAGCAAATAACTATAGACTCTGATTCGATGCAAGTAGGATTTGCCGTAAGTGCTTATGTCCCTGATCGGAGGGTGTTGGCTGTAAGGTGTCGACTTCCCTATAATATTGAAAACTTTGAAATGGATGTTCCGGGTGGCATTGTTACTAGACCAAAGAAGTGGATTTTTAATCCAACATTTTGGTCTGTTCAAAGCTTTGCAACTTTCGCTGAAGATGGTCAAGATTTAAGAAATCTTTCAATTCTATTAACAGTTCCTGGGGCAGTTAAGGTAGAGAATGGTGATTCATTTTGTGACGTTGAGGCGATAGCCCTACGAAATGGGAAGAAAGAGTTAGCTTTTGGTTTTTTGCCGCTGCCTGCGCAGCCGTCTATAGGGCACGATAGGGGTCCAAATGAGTTCAATCTTGCTTTAATGTTTCATTCTAGAATAGGTCTCATTGATGCAAGGGTTCCACACGTTGCATTGACTGAATCTAGAAAGCATCTTCTAGGTGAAGAAGACAACGAACTTTCAGAGTATCTTGACAGTCTTATTTCAATCGACCATCCACACATCATTATTGTTGCTGTAAAGAGGGCGTCTTTTAGCAATAGTGTGATTTTAAGGCTTTTTTCATATGAAAATGATTTCGTTGAGAGTACTTTGAAAATTGAGGGTCGAGTGATACAGGAAGCCTATATAGTTGATGGAAGGGAGAACGACCGTAAGCGCTTAAAGGTTTCAGGTAGCTCTGTTAAAGTCAAGATAAAACCTGGGATTACGTCACTTCGGATTGTGCATTAATAAATTACTGGTTGCGAAGTAATAGTTCACTTGCTGAAGAAAGTGTCATCTACAACCTGACATATCGCATGGTAAATGGAGCTGTGGAAATTTTGAATTGTTCCTATGCTTCCTGGTGGAGTAGTAATAGTTAGTTTTGCAAGACTGACGGCAGATTCAGGAGGTGCTGGACCCGTTAAAAGTATCGCTGAAATGTTAAGAGCATTCGCAACCACCAAAGCATTAAGTATATTGCGTGACTTACCACTAGTTGAAATTGCTAAAAGTACGTCACCATTGCGTCCACTTGAAAGTAAGTCTTGTGCAAATCCAAGGTGTCTAAGGTTAACATCATTATCCATTGCAGATAGAAATACTGGGTCGCTTCCCAGTACTTGAACACGAAAACCAACCTCTAAGTGAGGCACAAGTTCTTGACCACCAGGGATTGAGGCCAATCTCTCTACGATAGTTGAATCAAGTGGCCTTGGGTTTTTGAACCTTTTTTTAAGTTCACCTGAAATGTGCAAAGCGTCAGACATGCTTCCACCATTTCCAGCCATAAAAAGACAGTCTTTGCGGTCAAAGCATTCGACTATGATTTCACTGGCAGAACGTAGCACCGAGCACTGTTCTCGAAAGTGCTGATTAGTTTCTCCAAGTTTAACAAGTGCACTGGTGTCAATCTTCATCCTTATAGAGACTATCAACTTTAGAGTGATACTGGAGTTACCCTCGTCTGATGCAGTAATCAGGAATATTTTTACATTTGACTTGAAAAAATATCATTTTGTGATTAACATATCTCGAGAAATGAAAAAACTTACCTTTCTAGTTGTTGCAGTGGTAATTTTGTTGATAGTTGTTATAGTTGCGATGAATATTTCGAAGTCTCCTAGCCCCTCAACTGGATCACAAGCCGACATTACAGATCTTTCAACCAATGTTCTTGCTATCAATCCTCCTGGCACCAATGGGCTAGTCACTTTATCTCAGATAGGCGACTACCTCAAAAATGGTGATATTCCACCTAATACGAACAATGAACTTTCAATGTATGAGGAGCTTCTATACGGACAGTCAAGTCTGACGAACTCTTCACTAACTAACTACTACCAGCCAGAAACACTTGGTGTAGCTAAATCTGACGTAGCAAGTGTCCAAATTCCGAATAAAAGCGTTGGTGTAAAAATTTTGTGGGATAAACAAGGGATACCTCATGTGTATGGAAGTAGCCTTTCATCAATGGCATACGGAGCTGGCTATGCAGCAGCTAGCAGCCGACTTTTTGAAATGGACGTTCTTCGCCACTACGGCGGCGGAACGTTGGCTGGGTTTTTAGGTCCGTCATGTAGCTACGAAGACATGGACCACAGTCAACTTCTCCAGGCTGCATATACACCTCAACAACTTCAACAACAAGGAGAAAAACTTTCCAATAATAATGGTGCGCTCGGCAAAGACCTTTACAAAATGACTCAATCTTACGTTGCAGGAATTAATTTTTACATTAAGCAGGCTGATTCAAATAAGAATTTAATGCCAGGTTTATATGTTGCTTTAGGGCTCAAACCACAGCCGTGGACCATCACAGATCCAATTCTGGTAGCATCGCTTATAGGTGACAGACTAGGAAATGGTGGGGGACATGAACTTTCCAATGCTAATCTTTTGAATGCGTTAACTGCACAGTTTGGAGCAACTGACGCAGTTTCAATATTTAATGCGTTAAAAGAACAGAACGACCCTCAAGCACCAACAACCATTTCTACGCAATTTCCTTATATGCAAGCCGAAAATATAAACAAAACTCTAAATGTTTTTCCAGATTCTTCCAATTTAATTGGTGGACCGATGAGTACATCTTCTGGGTGTGGATCTGGTGAAACAGGAAACTCGTCTGGATTTCAGCTTTCATATACAAAGACCAAGTTGGGTAATAAACTTGTTTCATCATCAAAAATCTCATTCCAAGATCTTGCCCAAATCGAAGTGGCATCAATTGCAATAGGTTTAAATAGGCCAAGTCAGGAATCGAATGCAATTCTTGTAGATAAGTCAAAATCAGCTGATGGTCACCCGATTGCTGTTTTTGGCCCTCAGGTTGGGTATTTTAGCCCAGAGATATTAATGCAAGAAGATCTTCATGCGCCTGATTATGAAGCAGCGGGTGTAGGAATACCCGGTGCTTCTTATGTTGTCGAGATGGGGAGAGGGCAAAATTTCGCATGGTCTGCGACGAGCGCAAACGCTGACAATATTGATCAAAGAGTTCTTACCCTTTGTAATCCAAACGGTGGACCAGTTGCTCAGCTTTCCACATACTATACCTTTGATGGGAAATGTGTGGCAATGAACCACGAAGATTTTATTGAAACTGCTACCCCCACCTTAGCCGGTGGCGGGGTTAAGGCTACCATCGACCATAGCATTTATTTTTCAAATACTGGAATTGTTCAAGGTTGGACAACAGTTAAGAAACAGCCAGTAGCAGTTGTTGATGAGCGTACAACATATGGTCACGATGGAGACAGCGGCCTGGGATTTTTAGCGATTGGAATGCCATCTCTTACTTATAATGCAAAGACATTTGAAAAAGCTGCAAGTAAAATTGTCTTTACTTTCAACTGGTTTTATGTGGGAAGAAATAATATTGCATATTATGAAAGCGGATTAGATCCAATTAGGCCAACTAATTTTGATCCAAATTTTCCAACTAGTGGAAGTGGTAATGCAAGTTGGACAGGCTATCTGAGTTTTAACGGTCATCCACATGCGATTGATCCACCAAGCGGAGTTCTAATTTCCTGGAACAATAAGCCAGCGCCCATGTTTTCAGCTAATGATGGTCAGTTCTCCTACGGTCTTGTTTACAGGTCCCAGATGCTTCAGAGCACATTAAATAATGAATTGAAGTCACATGGAGGAAAGGTAACTCCGGCTCAAGTTGTACAAGCAATGGAGTCAGCAGCAACTACAGATCTAACTGCTACTTCGGAACTTCCTTATGTACTTTCATTATTAAGTGTTTCTAGCAACCCTGTAGCTTCTCAAATGAAAGCAATTTTAACGAGTTGGCTTTCCAGCGGTGTTCACAGGATTAAAGCTAACCCAAATGATGCGCAGTATCAAGATATTTCAGCTATTGTTATCGCTGACGAGTTCTTTCCAATACTTGATGTTTATTTATTTAATTCACTACTAGGTGGTCAAGGTATTGATTACGCAAGTGGAAATGTGCCGAGTGGCTTTAGCGAGTTTGGGCAGTCGTTTGTTAACTACCCGGGATCAGAAGGCAGCGCATATGACGGAGGTTTTGAAGGTCAGGTACAAAAATTATTAATGCAAGTATTGGGCATGAAACTTGATCAGCCGTATCCGCCGGCATTGCTAGCTCACGTGTGTGGCAGCGGATTTTCAAACTGTAAAGTTGCTGTAAATGATGCGTTTTTGCAAACAGAGCAAGAACTTGAACAGATTAACAGTAATTCAAATGTGTCGACTTGGGTAAATGATTCGACGTCCATTGCAGCCCATTCCTCAATATCTAATTTAGATGAGATATCATTCCAATCTATTGGAATTATTGGTGAACCCAAAATACCGTGGCAAAATCGACCTACCTTTCAACAAGTTGTTAATTTTATTCATTGATTGTGAAAGATATAGTGGAGATTAACTAGTTGGTCGTTTTAAATGGTTCTCTGAGGTTAATTTCAAGCATCTCTTTTGTTATAAACCAGTGCGCCAATAAATATTGGGACAACTATCCAAGCGAGTACAATTAAATATCTAAATCCATGGGAAATTTCAACGCCAGTTGCCAGTTGAATGTTTTGGAGACCTTGAATTTGAGGCTGCATTGAATTTAGCACCACACCACCAATACTGTCTTTAATCCATCCCCATATTGATACTTGAGAAAGTATAGGGATGCCAATTATTTGAAATGCAATTAATATCGCGATAGTTGTAGACCGAGAGCCGATTAACGATGACAACCCGAGTGAAAGTGAAAACGCCAAAATTATCTGTATAAGGAGCCAACTGCCAAAATCGATAATGGTGTGAAATGATGGACCAATTGAGTTTGGACTATTTGGAAAGTATTGAATGTTTGTCGAAGTCATAGTTGTAGCAACTATAGATTGGATAGCAAATGCAAAAAGTGTGAACGAAATTAGGATTGCGAGCCCTGCAGAAATTCTCGTTATGTAAATTATCCATTTTGACTTTCCTGTAATAACTAGATGACGGTAGGTACCTGCGGCCAAATCTGATACTCCAACAGCTGCTCCTACTAATACTGCGGCAACAGACCAAATTGGACTGGCTATTGAAGACAATCGAGCAAATCGAAACTCGCCTCCCGCAGATTGGTGCATGTTAGGATTTGATGCGTGTAAAATTTCAGTTATTCCATATATTAATAGTATTATTCCGATAGTCAGCAATCCAACGGCAATCATTAAACCGACACGCTTTTTTAGCTCCATTAATCTAGCGGAAGTGAGTAAAAGAAAATCGCTCAAAAACTTCCTCCTGATTTACCCCCAAGAGGATGCGTGACTTCTAAGAATCTTTCTTCTAGTCGTTGAAGCTGAATGCTGAGACCAAAGATATCGTAACCACTTGTAATGATATATTTATTAAGTGTTGAAGCAAGTAATTTTGAGTCAACATCGTCTAAAGGCGTAATAACGAGAGTTTCCCCAACTATTGATGAGCTTTCGACGCCTTGGACTTGGGTTACTAAACTCGAGACGGCATCAGGTTGAGAAGTTGACACTATTATCTGAATTTTGCCGCGTTGGGCAAGTTCAGCAATTGAACTTTGGACAATAATTTTGCCACTATCTACAATTGCAACGTATTGACAAGTTTTTTCTACTTCATCCAAGAGGTGAGAAGAAAGGATTACGGTACGCCCTTCACCCACAAAGCCTTTAATAAATGCCCTTAGTTCCTGCATGCCTGCAGGGTCAAGGCCGTTCATGGGTTCATCTAAAATAAGTAACTCAGGATCACCCAAGAGACATGCAGCTATGCCGAGCCTACCTCTCATACC
>JAJYFT010000171.1 GCA_021790815.1 Actinomycetes bacterium | reverse complement strand
GAAGCAAACTCTCCATTTCAAGACAGGAACCGAAGTTTTCAAGAGAGGGGTATTCCATTTATTAATTCACCTGGGACTTCAAGCTGGCTTTCAATATCGGGTCGGACAAAAAACTCTTTTGAAAACACTAAATCTGCCACGAAAAACGCAATTGAGTTTAACGGCGAGGGAATCTTAACAACTGATTGGGGAGACTTTGGGCATTTGCAGTGGTGGTCAATCTCACTTCCTGGCATAATCGCAGCGGCTCAATTTTCATGGGCGGGGGAGAAGGTGCTTGATAGTTACTCATACGACGACCTGCTGAACGACACCGGCATATTTGCAATTGGAGAAACGGGCGTTAGAGATTTAGCTCTCGGGAAAGCAATTGGCAAACTTGGAGAGATCAGTAATATGGTTCCGTTTCAGTTCCCAAATCTTTCGACAATTACGTTGCATCTTTACTTCCCCCAATTGCCCCTTGGATATGGATTAACCACAGGGGCGACCATAGAGAATTTTCAAAGCATTGTCGAATTTTTAGGTGAGATTAAATCCGAAATAGCGTCTGCCAAGGACTCAATAGAAAAGGACGAACTTTTGGCGACGGAAAAATTAATGCACCTGGTCAGCAAGGATGCGATTTTCAGGCTAGAAGGAAATGGCTTTATAAATTCAGTCCCAGAGGACAAGAGAGCGACTCTCAAAACCGAATGCCAAGATATCATCGAGTTACACAAATCTCTTTGGCTAAGGCGAAATCGGGAAGGCGGTCTTAACGATTCCTTGGCATGGTTGGAAAACTTAAAATCTGCTTATGATTCTGGAGAGCCTAATAAAGAGTGGGCCGGACCTTTAAAGCTTTGCTAATCAATTATTATGGCAAGTAGTTTTAACCTAAGATTGAATGGGAAACAATTGCAAACAAAATGTGTGAGAGTGTCCAATCGCAAGTTTGAAAATAGGTCTAACTAAAGAGATATTAAAGGAGTTTAACCAATGTCAAATGAAGCACTGTTGGTAATGGATGTTCAAAGAGGGATTACCTCGAGATTTAATACCGGATCAGACGAGTTACTAAAAACAATTAAAAAGGTTGTAGAAGCAGCTAGGGACAATGATGTGCTCCCAATTTTCATAAGGGTTGCATTTAGACCGGACGGTCTTGATATAAATACCACTAATAAGATATTTGCAAATATTGCCACTTCTTTTACTCACGGAAGTGAAGACATTGAAATTGATAAAAGTTGTGGGGTTAGAGAGGACGACTTAATCATTGACAAAAAGAGAGTCAGTGCTTTTTCTGGAAGCGGACTGGCCCTTGTGCTAAGGTCACAAAAGATAGATACACTCACGTTGTGTGGAATAGCAACAAGTGGAGTAGTGCTGTCCACACTTCGTCAGGCAGCAGATTTAGATTTTAAATTAAATGTAATTAGTGATTGCTGCTTAGACGCAGACCCTCTAGTTCACTCGGTACTTCTTGAAAAAGTCTTTCCTAGACAGAGTGAAGTTTTGACAAGCAACCAATATATTGAACAGCTTGTAAAAAATAGCTAGTAGATTTATCAGGAGTTTAGATAAGTACTCGTTTGGCTACTAACGTCTTGAGTCAGATTACCTAAAGTGATATTTACGTCAATTAAGTGAAGTCCCCAGGTGGGTCCAAGAATTGCATTTATTGTATTCAGATACTTGGTAGCGATCAAGGCATCATTTTTTGGTGATATTTGGAGCCATGATGCACCGTCTTGGTAATTACAATTCGCGGTGAAGATATCAGGGTAGTTGGTCCATAAAACTGAAGAGCCGGTGACGCTTTGATTAATGCCTGAGAATATTCCACCTGATTTTGATGGAGTATATGGATCCACAGTTGCTATTCCACCTGAAAGTGATGCCGGGTTTGTGCACAACACTTGGTCTCCTGAAATTAATGTTCTTCCAAAGAGTGAATTTTGCGGGGGCTCCTGGGAAAAACTGGAGTATGCAATTACGCACCCAACCTGACTTTGAGAAGTGCATCCAGGTATGTTTTTAAAAGATCCGCCAACATCTTTTCCAATCGGGACGTTTATATTACCCCCGAGGAGCAACGCAGAAACCAAGTGCTTCCTCACTGCACTATTATTATCAATCTGTTGCGCTATTAGTTCAGTTAGGACAAATGCGCCTTGTGAATGGCCTATTAACACGAAACCTCTTCCGTGGTTATAGTCCTTCAAATAGGTATTCCAAGCATTTAATACGTCATTATAGGCCATCGTCCGATTTGGTGTTGTAGTGGATCTTCCCAGTAGTGCACTTACTGTTACCTGTCTATACATTGGAGCATAAACGTTGCAATCAAGTGAAAATCTTGAAGCTTGTGCAATGGCAACTCCAGTCTCTGCAGACTCGATTGAAAGATTTGAGTTGCCGGTTGTCTGTGTGCTTACTGTGGGATAGACATAAAAACAGTCAATAGGTGGATTTTTTGGAAAACTTAAATTATCTACAGTTTTTGAACCATCGGCGTTTACAACGGTGGCAGAAGGTGAGGAAAGGCAGGGGTTGTCAGATATACCAGGTTTGCACAACCAGGTCACATTGTCAGGAACCGCTAAGGTCGAAGAAGTAGTGGGAGCTGAAGTTTTAGAATTATTCGAGCAACCTACGATTAAAATCGAAAATGACAACAGAACGACAGTTGCTTTAATAGCTGAATTACGCAAGCTGACTCCTCCCTTTCAAAGTAGTTAAAATATTCATCTAAATAATTACCTTTAACTCTACAACAGCGCGCAGTGGACCTTATAGGACAGCTTTCAAACCTCAGTCATAAGTAGGTATCAGAAACTATATGTTTTAAACAATTATATTAAAAGCGTCGATCAAATTACGCAGGGTAAATCAGCTTGGCTGAACCCTTCCTGATTTTGCCTTAACTTCGTATGCCTTTACAAGGTATTAATACTTTAGGTCAAGTCAAATGTCGATAGTTGATAGCAAGACTTGAT
>JAJYFT010000009.1 GCA_021790815.1 Actinomycetes bacterium | reverse complement strand
GATTTTTCATATATATCGAAATAGCTTTCCCCGTCAGTTATTACCGCTCTACCATCAATATTTGCCAAAAATTTCTGCATCCGTTCTTTCCTTATATTTTTGTTATCGGAGCGATTGATAACATTAACTTTCTCGTTCCACCCGAGTCAAATCTGATCTCGGCTGTTTTTTCAGGATCTTTACCGCCAACTGAAATGACTACTCCGACTCCCCATCTACTGTGCTCTATCTTGTCACCTATTTGTAAATTTAAATCATTGCCAACTCTGTTTGTGTCTTCTGCCTCCTGGCTTTTAGTGCTCTGAACTTCATCACCCATTTTTGCGTCAATTTTGTCGAATAAACTTATCGGGACTACCTTGCCGCTTATGTCCGGAGTTTTATCTGACAAATCACCAGTTGTGTTTGATAAAGCTCCCGTCGAACTTCTACTTCTTTGTTTCGAGGAAAAGTCAACAATGTTTCTAGGCATGGTACTTTGTCTTGAAAAGTCAGTGCCACTGCCAAACGTTCTATACTCATGGTCTCCGTGATAGTCCCTATAATCACCACCACTATAATAATCGTCATCATCGCCATAATCATCATGCTGACTTTGCCTGGGATTAAACCCACCGGAGCTCCTTGACTTGAAAGAGCTACTCCTTCGACTGTCATTAAACTTTCCGCCACTTGATTCTATTGAATAGTAACACTCTTCAAACCTTACAAACTCTTCAGGAATTTCCTTTAAAAATCTGCTTGGTAAAGAGTCTAATACTGAACCAAACTGAGCTCTGCTGAACGCAAAGGATATTGTAAGAAACTTCTTTGCTCTTGTTATTCCAACATAGAATAGCCTTCGCTCTTCTTCTATATCTTTTGGATCTTCCATGCTCCTTGAGTGGGGAAATATTCTCTCCTCAAGGCCAACTAAATATACGGTGTCAAACTCGAGACCCTTTGCAGAGTGAAGTGTCATAAGAGACACAGATACATCACTAGTTAAATCATCTGTATCATTAACAAGAGCGGCGTGTTCTAGAAAAGAATCCAAATCTGGAAATTCACTTGCAAGGTTGAGAATTTCGTTGATATTTTCTACTCTTCCATCGGCTTCAACAGTATTCTGTCCCTTAAGCTCTTCAAGATAACCGGTTTTATCCAGTAGATGACTGATGATATCTTTTGTTGGAAAATCAGACTGATAAAGTTCGCTTAGTTCGTCTAAGAGTTCAACAAAGCTTGCAACTGCGTTTACTGCCTTTTTTGGGATGCCAGAGCTATGAGCATTTCTAAGAGCATCGATAAAACTAATTCCTTTTTCAAGGCTGAAAGTATTTAGCTTACCAACTGACGAGTCCCCAACCCCTCTCTTCGGGACATTAATAACTCTTTCTATGCTTGAACGGTCATCTGGATTTACAACGCAGTTCATGTAAGCCATGATGTCTTTAACCTCTTTGCGATCAAAGTACTTTGTTCCACCAATTACTTTATAAGGAATCCCAAATGATATAAGTGCCTCTTCTAACGCTCGACTCTGGCCGTTCGTTCTGTACATAATAGCGATTTGGTTGTATTTAATCCCCTTAACTCGCATCTTTTCAATATCGCGTGAGATGTAGCGTGCTTCGTCTTTTTCATTGCCTGCTCGGAGTATGACTATCTTTTCTCCAACACCCTGCTGACTCCACAGTGCTTTCTTTTTGCGAGAAACATTGCACTCAATTACTGAATTTGCTGCGTCAAGTATTGTCTGGGTTGAGCGATAGTTCTGTTCTAGAAATACACTTTTAACTTCTGGGAATGATCGTTCAAACTCTAAAATATTCGACATGTTTGCACCACGAAACCCATAGATGCTTTGATCGTTATCTCCGACAGCAAATACATTACGGTACTTATCTCCCAAGAGCTTTACCAACATATTTTGTGCATGGTTCGTATCTTGAAATTCGTCTATCAGTATATGTTTAAAGCGGTCCTGGTAGCTACTTAATACATCACTGTCTTGTTCAAATAAATATACGGTGTTAGTAATAAGATCGTCAAAATCCATAGCGTTATTTTCTTTAGTACGGTTTTCATATAATTTAAAAACTTCGCCAATCTGACGTAGTCGAAAGTCACCGCTTTTTAACAAATTTTCCGGTCTCTCAAGCGAAGATTTTGCCATTGAGATCGCACTTTGAATTGATCTTGGTGGGAACCTCTTAGGATCTATATTTAACTCTTTTGAAACTCTTTCAATTAAACGCTTTGAATCTCCGCTGTCATAGATAGTAAAGCGTTGCTTATAACCAAGGCGATCTGCATTTTGTCTAAGAATTCTTACGCAAAGTGAATGAAAAGTTGAAATTCTCATTTGGTCGGCAACATCACCAACAAGAGTCCTCACCCTTTCCAACATCTCTTTTGCAGCTTTATTGGTAAAAGTTATAGCGACAAACTCATAGGGTGTAACAATTCCTGAGTCAATCAAATGAGCAATTCGATAAGTAAGAACGCGAGTTTTCCCAGATCCTGCACCTGCTATAACTAAAATTGGACCATCAACATACTCTACAGCCTCTCGCTGTTTGTCATTTAGAACACTTAGCTCTACCATTAACTCGGGAAACCAGGACTAGAGAACATTGAAGGGTGCCCGCCGGACGCCAGGAACACTACATTATCACCCTTTGAAAACATACCTCTGTCTATGTCATTGAGTAAAGCTGCAAACGCTTTTGCACAGTAAGTCCGATCAAGAATAATTCCTAGGTTTTTTGCTGCATAGATAGACGCTTCGTCGGCACTCTTAGTTAATCTGCCGTACTCACTAAAATTCTTCTCAAGATTACCTGTGTCAGCAAAGAATACCTCATTTTCAATTTCAAGTTCGCCCCGTCCTAATGCATCAAGTGCGCCACGTGCAAATTTAACGACATTTGTGCGCGGAGTCGATTGAGAAACGTCAACTCCTACTACCTTCGGAATGGAATCTCTACTATAACCAGATCTAATGTGTCTACTCTTAATCAAAGCCAGACCGGCAACCAGACCTGCCTGAGTTCCTCTGGTGCTCGAGGCAACGTATAACCCACTAGTCTTAATATGCTTCTCATCAATCTGGCGCACAGTCTCCGACATCGCTACTGTATAGCCTAATGTTGAAAGACCATTGCTCCCCCCTACAGGGATAAAATAAGGATTCTTTTTTTTCTGGCTTAACGAAGAACACAAATCTCTAGCAAAACTTTCTGCTTCTAAAACGTCACCTTCAACAAAGTGAATACTTGCGCCAAAATGTCGAGCTACATCAATATTCCCACCTACATTCGTACTATTACTGTTCTCTTTGACTGCGAGGACAAGGTGAACTTCCATCCCGCAAACTGCACCTGCAGCAGCAGTCAGCCTTGCATGATTAGATTGCAAAGCACCAAACGTCACTAACGTGTCACAACCTTTATCTAATGCATCCCCCAGAAGAAACTCTAATTTTCTGACCTTATTCCCACCTAAGCCGAGACCTGTAAGGTCATCTCTCTTAAGCCAAATAGTAACTCCCTTTTCATGTGTAAATCCTTTTTGAAGAGGAGTTGGGAAAACACTTAGTACTATACGCTTTATTCCCTTTAATGATTCGTCTACATTAATATTCCCAAGCGAACTTTTAAGATCCATTAGGGTCCTGACTAGGCGATCCTAAAATCTGGTTTAAAAGTCCAGAAAGGATTGTGCCTGATACTTTAGTCGATGGGTTAGCAACGAGCGTGTTAATATACCTAGTCAATATTGAGCGAGCCTGTGGTTCATCAATCGGCGCTAACGGAATCCCTACTTGAGATTCAACCCTCTCTTGTAGCAACAATGCTTGCTCACTAAGCTGAGGCGTCTTGATGCCCCCCGCTTCAGTAACACTTGGAAGTGTTGCTCCTTGATAATTAAATACAGTAACGACATAGTCACCTTTTCCTGAAGTCGCAATTATTACTTCTCGTGCTCCTCCTGGAAGATCTATACTTTGGCTTACCAAAGCAGCAACGCTCAACGAGGTTACTTTGATCTGTGCGTTTTTATCAAAACTTGGGATATACACCTCAGTTTCATGGTTAAGATCTCCAACACTTCCTGACTTACTTACGCTAACTTGCGCCGAAAAGTTTCCAGTACTTGGATCATAACCAGAAGCTAAAACTGTTCCAGTTACTGCATAAAGATAAGGCCCTCCAATTATCTGTAACCTAGAGGTTCTTAAAGGCCCATTCTCAATTAGTTTACCTGTTTTACTTGATGGTGGTGGCGAATACACTCCCCAGCTACCATTACATTCATTGGCCGGATTAGTTCCACAGTTTTCTTTCCATGTCCAAAAAATGGCAGATGTCAGTGAATCCTGTTGACCTCTTTCCATGCCAGTTAATATAGTACTGTCATTTCCAGGACCATCGCCATACTCTGTGACCAAAAGCGCGGCCCTTAAAGCCTGAGCTTCAGAAATTGCAGTTGCATATCCAAAATCATAGCTAGGTGGATATGAATTAACTGGCCCAGTCGGAAGTCCCATAACCTCGGCTGGAAACGTTGCAACACTGTCTGTTCCAGGCGCTGGAGGAGAACTTGACCCCGCGAAAGTATCAATCGTAAAGACATGCGTATAAATATGTGGCGCATACACAAGATTCGTGTACTCTGTCAACGGAGGGGGCAGGTGATTTGGCAAAGTAGCTGAGTAGCTTAACTGGGGTCCAATTTCTGCTTGATTTCTATAGCCACTAGGCTCAACAAAAATGAGCTGATTAGTATGTATCCCTAAATCTGGATATGCGCAACTAACTTTTCCACTTGAGCTTCCACCCATCGGATTATTTGCACTACAAGATTGAAGTGAATCTCGGACACCAGTAATCGCTTCAATTATTCGCTGATAAAGAGGGAAAAGATAATTATCGGAAAAATCAAAAAGATTATCGACTGGTATAGGGCCGCTCCCTGGCGGAAGCGGCTCATTCAAAAGTTCATAGCCAGCTACAGTCGAATTATTTTGGAATTTTCTTGCAAGCGTAGCAACTGCGCCTATAAAGTGATCTTCTAATCCTGGACCAGGTGCTTCTCCAGTAATTCCAATTGACTTATTATTCCAGAAATTAGTTAATGCTTGACCAAGTGCAGGATTTAGTTGGTTTTGGCCAAAGAGTGCGCAACTCGGTTCTCCATTAGTTAAAGTTGCCCAGCGAGGAGCACCATCTTGTCCGTTTGTTGAGCTACATCCTGAAGGAGCTGGGATTTTCTTAACATTAGAGTCCGCAGGATAGTTTAAAAACCTTGAGTACCCATCTTCGTGCATATCTAAAATTACTGAAACACCTTGTTGCTTCGCCCAAGAAACAACTTGAGAAACCCTGTCTAAAAAGGTATTTGAGTAATGCCCAGGAGTTGGCTCAAGTTCACTCCAGTTGATTGTAAGACGGACGACATTAAATCCATCTGCTCTAACCTGTGCTAAATCGTTTTGGCTGTTAAAGGCAGTCGACTGTTCATTCCAAGGCTGATTAGCACTAACTTCACATACAGGTGGATCTGGCGCCTTCCCGTCGTTAACAGGACATTTGCCATTATACGCGCTTGGGTTCGTTGGATAATGAGGGGTTGTTCCAGTTGCACCTTGATAGCTCTGGTCTTCAAAACCGCTTAAAGCAACGCCCTTTAAGGAAACTTCTCGACCATACTGATCCACAATAATTGGCGTCACATCAGGGTTGCTGAAGTGCTCAACGTGCAAGAATCCCAAGCTTAATGGGCTGACGCTGCTGCCCGTACTTGTTGAGGCTGTTGTCGAACAGCTCACTAATGAAAAACTCATCAATAAAACAATTAAAGACAGCTTCGCGTGACCAAAAATTCTAAACATGCACACTAACAATACTCTAATTATTGAATTTAATTTTGTAATTAAAGTCAAATTTGTCCGCATAAGAAGTAAGATTATAGACATCCATTGATCTTTAAGAAGACGGCAGCAGAGAGGTTAACAATGGATCCTGAAATTTCGAAACCAATTGGCAGAAGAGTTATACTCTCAATGGGAGCAGTAGGCGTCGCAGGAATTGCATATGGGTCTAAAATCCAGTCATGGGTTGGCAGTACTTTGTCTAAAGTTGCTCCTAATAACTCCCTGATAGGCCTAATTCCGGGTGCAGATACGTTTCAAATTTATACGGTTGCAGGTTTTCCTCAAATGTCAACTTCACAATATAAATTGAGCGTAAATGGGTTGGTAAAAAAAGAACTTTCTTTTACATACGAAGAACTTCTATCTTTTAAGCCAACACTTTTAACTAAAGATTTCCAATGTGTAACTGGTTGGAGAGTTCCAAATGTCCATTTTAAAGGTGTAGCACTAAAGGACATCTTAAGTAAGGCAGGACCAAAAAACAACGCTAACTACGTACTTTTCCACTCCTTTGATGGAGTATATACTGAAAGTCTTTCAATAGATCAAGCTATGCGATTTGACGTGATAGTTGCCTACTCAATGCTTGGAGGACCAATAACCGAAGAACATGGTGGCCCAGTAAGGCTGTATGTAGCTCCAATGTACGGATACAAGTCAATAAAGTGGCTTAGTGAAATCACACTTTCTTCCTCCTTACAAGAAGGCTACTGGGAACAGCTAGGTTACGACGTTAATGCGTGGATAGGAAATTCAAACGGAAGAAATGACCGGCCAGTTGATTAACAAAACAATTTGTAAAGAAAAGATTTCTTATTATTTGCATGAACTTATTGGCAGTGCCCTAAAGAAACATTAATAGAGCAGGGCATCGATGGCACAGGATAGCAAAGACACAACAGATTCGCTTGAAATCACGAAGGGCGCGAACGAAAATGACTCAAACGTTCAAGAAACTCTAGAAAAATCTTTTCGTGCTAATCCCTTAAAAAATAATGAGTTCATTATTAGATTCGACTTAAATGAACGATTCGTACATTGGGTGACCGCCATACTATTTTTAACGTGTCTTGTAACGGGCATTGCTCTAAAATCACCTCCTCTTATGGTCTTGTTTGGCGGCAGAACTGGTTTAAGAATTACACATATTTTTGCAGGATTTTTGCTTCCATTTCCGCTTGTCATCGGAGTACTTGCCGCTAAAAAAGAGTCCCTATTCCGCAAAGACATCAGGCTACTAAACCGATGGACAAATTCGGACTTCGAATGGCTTAAAACTTGGGGAAGGAAAAGAGGATTAGAGTCACATAAATTTAACGGCGGACAAAAAGCAAATGCTTCGTTCATCGCAGGAACAGTAATAATAATGCTTCTTACTGGGATTGTAATGACCAGTTATAACCTTTTCCCAATCAATTTTCGTACAGGCGCTACTTTCTTCCACAATGTATTCTTTTACTTAGCTCTTTTTGCCATAACAGGGCACATTACCTACGCAATGCTAAATCTTGATTCCCTTAAATCAATGATCACAGGTAAAGTCTCAATAACTTGGGCTAAAAGACACTCCAAAATGTGGGTTAAAGAAGATGACGAGTTGCCTAACTAAGGTTCCAACCACCATCAACGAGCACTACTTCTCCAGTCAAATATTTAGAATTAATGAGGCCAACAACAATTTCAGCAACATCTTCTGGGGTTCCTGGACGTTTAAGAGGTGCTTGCTGTGAAACTATTTGCTTTGCGAAATCCCAATCCTGAGTCCACGGAGTTTCAATCAAACCAGGTGCAACCGCATTTACCCTAACTTTTGGCCCGAGAGCCTTCGCAAGAAGCTTAGTCATATGAACGACTGCAGCTTTTGACGTAGCATATGGTATTGAGCTTCCAGTAGGACGCAACCCGGCGATTGATGATACATTTATAATTACTCCACTTGATGACTCTTCAAGGTGTTTATAGGTCTTTAAAATCATGTCCCAAGTTCCAAATACGTTAACTTCAAATATTGACTTCCAAACATCAACTGAAGCTCCTTCAATATCCTTGTGATCAATCAGTCTTGTAATGCCAGCATTATTGACTAAAGTATCAATTCCACCAAAATGATCCAAAGTATCATTAATTATTTTTTCTACATCTTGAGGCTTTGATATGTCTCCTTGAATATAAATAGAATCTTTAATCTCTTTAGTCATTGAAATACCTGCCTCAACTGATGTTGTTGAGTTAAGTACTACCTTCGCACCTAGATTTCCAAGCATAAGTGCGATCCCTCTTCCAATTCCGCTTGTGGATCCAGTTACAATTGCAACTTTGTCATTAATATTCTTATTTAAAGGTGTTAAAAGTGTCATTTAAATAGTTTGTCCGGTAAATCTGATTCGCGCCAACCAAGATAGTAAATTGTTTGATCACAAAGAAATCTATCAGTCATCCCAGCCACATAACTAACTGCATTTTTGCATAAAACTTCAGGAGAACTTAATGTTTCGTCTATTAAATCCAGGTCAACAGGACTACATAGATCAACGCTTTGTTGCAAGTCGTGTTTTACAGGAATAACATCTGGGTTCTCAATATAAAATAGAGTCAAAGACTGTATAAGCTTGATTACCTTTTCATTTTGGGAAATAGAAGCTGGTCTGTTATAAATATGATCATAATTAAACTTCCTAAACTCACTTAGCACTTCAGCCATCTCCTCCCTCATTCCTATTAAACCAGTCTCTCTCGCGCATTCAATAACTTCATTAATAAAGTGTGAAATCTGTTCACTTCTTCTTAGGCCAATTCTTTTTCTTATCGCAACTTTTAGCATGTCATCAGTAACAATTCCACAACTTTTTGCGTCTTCAAAGTCATGGCATACATAGGCAATTCTGTCTGCAAAACTTACAACCTCGCCCTCTAAAGTGAACGGAGATGGTCTTGACCAAGAATGGTTCCTTATCCCATCCAGCGTTTCATAACACAAGTTAAGCGGCTTCAAAGTAACATCAGCTCCCCACGTTGCGTGGTCATACCCATCTTTAATGTATAGTGAAAATGCTTCTTCGCTTGCATGGCCACCCGGTCCATGTCCACAATCGTGTCCCAAGGCAATTGCTTCAACGAGAGTAGTATTAAGTTTTAAGACTCGTGCAATGCTAAGTGCAACTTGTGAGACTTCTAATGCATGAGTTAACCTCGTTCTCTGATTGTCTTCTGGGAATATAAAGACTTGTGTTTTGCCTGCAAGCCTGCGAAATGAAGATGCGTGAAGGATCCTATCTCTGTCACGCTGAAAACATGTTCTTAGCTCGTCTGGCTCTTCAAATATCTCTCTTTTGCCACCTAGGCTTGAGAAAGTAGCTGACTTAGAGAGTTCAAAAAGCTCAAACTCTTCAAAATCTTCTCTTCTATTCAAACTCACATGGTCGAAACGGCTATTAGTGTCAAAATGCATATTGGTATCGCTATGTGCAGTAACTACTTTGTTATTCTTAAAGCCACTCATTGTTGATGTCCAACCTGTTTTCAAATCTGTTTTCATAGTTCAATTATTGTCTTTTGCTAAGACGTATATTGCGTACAGACTTTAGTAAACCTTAAATGGTCAAGTTTTCGGTCCTTTGCTCTGGAAATAGCACCATACCGAGTGGCAGTAGCAACTATCCTGGACTTGTTTTCGAAATTTGTCTATATTTACTGGATTGAGAAAGAATTCGTCGAGAGATCCTATCGTCGGTTTCCCCTGAATTAATTTCGGTACTTTAGGCATAGATGTGGGTTAATTTAGGGATCTGAGGCCTTGACTCTTTCATGAAGCAGAACATAGTAAATTGATTGTTGCAGTGTTAGGCTAATTGGCTCTTTCTGTGCGTATGTCGTATTAGATTCAGCCCAGGTAACTTCAATTTTTAGTTTCAAAATGCTCGTAGAAATGTGTACAACCTGAGCACAAACCCTTAAACCCGATAACCGTTGTCCTATAAAGAGAAGGTCCTGGTCATTTCTGTGTAGCTACCCACATTCATGCCGGAAGGCCCGCATTAATCTTATGTACTTTATTAATTACAGTTGAATGAGAACTTTGATTATTTTGGCGTTCAGATCGGACAAAGAAATGTCTAGAAAAGCATTGCGACCACATCTGCAAATTGTATCAGAATAGCATTTCAGCCTATTAACTACATGTTATCGATTGAATTAGTTTTGTTTTAAATTCTGACGCCTTAACTAACAGTGCTCTTCTAAATAACTTAAAAGTTTTGCTATTCCAAATTAATTTTCTAGTTAATTGTTACACATTGTGGCAAGAATGCTTTACAGCGCAGTTTAAACTCCTACGGAGCGTAGAATCCTGTGACGTCTACGATAACATCAGATGACGAGTTAGCTACAGCGACATCAAAGTCTCCAGATGAAGACAAGGAAACGATGATGCAGTTAGGGACAGTCTCACCTTGACTCCAATTGAGATCACTCGAGCTGGGAGGGTTAGAACCTGTTGGGAAAGCAGTAAGATATCCTCCATTTGCAGACGTATTAGTGACCGTCACATTAGCAACTATAGCAGTAGCTCCAATTGATACCCCGTCAGAGTTGACACCAACTGTCGACACTGTATCTGCGGTGCCGAGACTGCCCGAGACGGATCCTGGAGATAGTGTTTTGCCCGCGAGCGGAAGGGGTGGCGTAACAGAAGATCGGGTATCTGCAACTCGAGTGGGAGGCACCGGATAGAAGAGGTCACCTGTGCTGCCAACTGAGTTTGCAGTAAACCATCCAGAGATATCAACGATAACATCGGCTGACGATACACCAGAATAAATACTAATATTTCCTCCTAGTCCAACTTTAACGATCACTCGGTTAGGCACTGATGAAGAAGCACTAAAATTGACATTTGACGCAGTCGGGGGATTGTTTGGGCTAGCAGAAGTTGGATAGACAGTCAGGTAGCCTCCATTTGTAGTCGTGTTGGTGGCCGTAACGTTCACGACTACCGCGGCAACATTGGAAGCTGGAATTCCTCCACTGCCTGACCCTTGGCCCGTTACTGTGACGTTAATTATTGATCCTGGCAACAAAGTCTTGCCACTGTCTTGGTAACCCGAGCCAGCTCTAGTATCAGCGATTCTAAAAGGTGACACTGGATTGAAAAGTCCTGCAGTATTGGACTCAGGTCCCACATAGCCTTCGACATCCACCAAGACATCCACTGTTCCAATGTAGTTATACATTGAGATCGCTCCACTTGCACCGAGTGGAATCTCAACGAGGTTAGCCACTGCCGATTCACCGGCTGAGAAATTAAGTGAACTCGCAACAGGCTGTGGATCTCCTTCCGCCCAGACAGTCAAAAAGCCCCCGTTTGCTGACGGATTCACCGCAGTGATATTAGCCACCAAAGCAGTCGCACCAACTGGCACTCCATCGCCATTAGCACCTATGACCGGGACGTTAAGGATCGCACCCGCGGAAAGGTGCATCCCTTGATACGTAGCAGGATCTGAAGCTAAAGATCTGGTATCAACTATTCGCACAGGAGAGAGTGGATTATATGTACCGCCAATTACATACGTGAACTTGTCAAAGCTTCCCAGTAAGGATGACCCCTGTGGTGTCGAAATTCCGATGTCTACAACTCCACTTGATTCCGCTGGGCTAACCGCAGTTATCAAGGTATCGCTGAGCACTGAAAAGCTAGAAGCTGATAGAGAGCCGAAATCGACCTTTGTCGCCCCAGTAAAACCAGTTCCGGTGATACTTACTGTCGTACCACCTGAAGTCGGGCCCGACGATGGGCTCACATTTGAAACAGATACAGTATTCTGAAGTGCGTATACAAGAGCACGCCCGGTCAGATTAACGGCAACACAAAATGTAGCCGTTGTACATGATGTTGAGGTGAGGTAGTGGTTTCCATCAAATGAAACCGGTGCAGACCAAGTAGTGCCATTATATGTGAGAGCATTTCCTGTGCTGTCAACCGCCATGCAAAAACTAGTACCAACACAAGACACTGAGCTAAGGTAATTAGACCCATCGATTGAAACCGGCGCAGACCAGGTAGAACCATTAAATTCAAGTGCATGCCCAGAACTGTCAACTGCTCCACAAAAAGTGGCGCTTACACACGACACTGAAGTTATATAGATAGTTCCATCGATTGAAACCGGCGCAGACCAAGTCGTGCCATTGTAGGTGAGAGCATTTCCTGAACGGTCAACCGCTACGCAAAATGTTGCGCTTGCACACGAGACTGA
Source organism: Actinomycetes bacterium (assembly GCA_021790815.1). GTDB lineage: Bacteria > Actinomycetota > Acidimicrobiia > Acidimicrobiales > JABEUL01 > JAJYFT01. The sequence goes on along the minus strand of JAJYFT010000009.1, from coordinate 28,465 downwards.
AGTCATGTCAATAGTTCCATCGATTGAAACCGGCGCAGACCAGGTAGAACCATTAAATTCAAGTGCATGCCCAGAACTGTCAACTGCTCCACAAAAAGTTACGCTTACACACGAGACTGAAGTCATGTCAATAGTTCCATCGATTGAAACCGGCGCAGACCAAGTCGTGCCATTATACGTGAGAACATTTCCTGAACGGTCAACCGCTACGCAAAAAGTGGCGCTCGCACACGATACTGAGTTGAGCCAACTACCCCCGTCGATTGAAACTGGAGTGGACCATGTCGTTCCGTTGTAGGTGAGAGCATATCCTGAACTATCTAAGGCTACACAGAATGAAGCATTGACACACGATACCGACATTAGATTGCTTCCTCCGCCAATCGAAAGTGGAGTGGACCATGTCGTTCCGTTGTAGGTAATGACGTGACCAATATTATCAACCGCCACACAAAATATAGCACCAACACACGATACTGAGTTGAGCCAGTTGCCCCCTCCGACCGTAACTGGAGTGGACCATGTCGTTCCGTTGTAGGTAAGAGCACTGCCAGATCCATCAACCACAATACATGAAGTCACTGTTACACAAGATACTGAGTTGAGCCAGTTGCCCCCTCCAGTCAAAGTTGGTGCAGACCAAATAGTGCCATTATACGTGAGAGCATATCCTGAACTGTCAACCGCTACGCAAAAAGTGGCGCTTACACACGAGACTGAAGTCATATAAGTAGTTCCATCAATCGAAACCGGTGCAGACCAAGTCGTGCCGTTATATATGTGAGCATTTCCAATTCCATCAACCGCTACGCAAAATGTTGCGCTTGCACACGAGACTGAAGTCATATAAGTAGTTCCATCGATTGAAACTGGTGCTGACCAAGTAGTGCCATTATACGTGAGAACATTTCCTCTACTGTCAACCGCTACGCAAAATGTTGCGCTCGCACAGGAGACTGAAGTCATGTCAATAGTTCCATCGATTGAAACCGGTGCAGACCAAGTAGTGCCATTATACGTGAGAGCACTTCCAGTGCTGTCAACGGCTCCACAAAAAGTGGCGCTCGCACACGAGACTGAAGTCATATAAGTAGTTCCATCAATCGAAACCGGTGCAGACCAAGTCGTGCCGTTATATATGTGAGCATTTCCAATTCCATCAACCGCTACGCAAAATGTTGCGCTTGCACACGACGAAGAGGTTGCAAATCCGTCCACGCCAACCGGTGCAGACCATGTGGGAACTGCGGCAATCGCAGGAGTCGAATCAGATATCCCTACAGTCAGCGAAATAATCACTCCACCTAAAAGTGCAAATATTGCAATCAGCTTCAACCGCTGTTTAAATACACTATTCATTTTTAACAATTCTGACTCCTATTGCACTAGTGTAACGAATTAGGTGCTAAGTTTAGCACTCCTTCCTGATCTCATGCTCGAGGTGGAAATAAGTCTTCTCTCTATTAGAACGTATCTTCTAGCCCCTCATATTATTTTGAAATTACCTATCTTCGCGTGCACCACACCACTATTGGTAATTTGCCACAACTTGTAATAAAGTCGAGAGTTGAGTTCACTCATGGCGGTTCCGACAACTGGAATTTCCAAAACTAGACTCAGCCTCGACCCAACAAAAAGCTTAAATTTTGTGGCGCTTCACTCTACCACAAACCTCACCCTGGCCTCACAACCTCCATTTGATTGCTCAGATAAAAGTGACCCAAGATCAAATCCCAATTGAGGTGAACTGCTTTAGAACTACTTTTGGAAAGTCTTGATCGTTCCAACGACGTCTCCAAGGCCAGTCAAAAGGCAAAATTGAAACTATTTTGATAAAATAACTTTGTGAACATAATAAAAAAACAAGCAAATTTGCATGTTATTTTTATTATGGTGCTAATAACGGTTCTATTGTTTGTGCCAATTTTGCGGTCAGCGGCGACTGCCATGGCATCAACAACTCCAACACAGTGGGCAGATGTAAAAAGTTTTCCAATATCTTCAGGCATAATTGACGAGGTTTCATGTGCCAGCTCAGTGGATTGTGTTGCAATGGGTTCGGATGGAGATCCACTTTACTCTACGGTTGGAGGGGTGACTTGGAAGGCAGGAACTATCCCTACAACTTCTTACTTACTAAGCGCTGTTTCATGCACTAACTTTCTTAACTGTGTTGCGGTTGGATATAACTATACCGTTAGCACTGGAGATGTTGGAGTAGCTTTAATATCTGCAGATGGAGGAGTTTCATGGCAAGCAGTCACTTTGCCAGCCGATATATCAGCTCTTTCTAGCGTATCTTGTACAAATCAATATGACTGTATTGCCATTGGAAACTATTCACCAAATCAATTTGGAACTGCAATAGAAATAACAACAACAGATGGCGGACTAAATTGGTCAAAAATTACATTGCCACAAGCAGACAACGGTCTTGAAAGTATTTCATGTGCAACGGCGTTGGATTGTATAGCAGTTGGTTCCTATTACAACGGCAGCACTACTTCCGGATTTGCTATTTCAACTGTTAACGGAGGTATATCTTGGCAGGCCGATTCAATGCAAACCGGAATTACAAATCTCAATTACGTTACATGTCCAACGGCGTTGGATTGTCAATCTTCAGGAATTTACTACGACGGATATAGTTACTCTCCAACTGTGATTCATACAACTGATGGCGGCTTAACTTGGGAAAGTGGGGTATTTTTTGATTTCGTTGAAAGTATTTTGAGTATCTCATGTGAGACTGTAAGTGACTGTTTTGCAGTGGAGGGTCAACCAAATAATGGAACGGCTACTGGAGCGTTATACCAAACAACTAATGGAGGTTCGACATGGAATGAGATCCCTATCCCCTCTGATGTGGGTGGGCTCTATGGAATTTCATGTTATAGCGCATCAAATTGCATAGCTGGCGGCATAGGCATCGGTGATGGTCCAGTGGTAATAAGATCAAATGATAGCGGTGTAACTTGGACTGATTCGAGTTTACCTATTAATGGAGTTACATTGAATGAAATTTCGTGTCCTACAGTTTCAAATTGTGTTTCAGTAGGTGATTTTCAAAATTCATTGGGCAACGTCGGAATAGCTGTTTCCACGACTAACGGAGGGTTAACATGGAATGACTTTATATTTCCACAAAAGTTGTCATCGCTTTTAAGTGTCTCTTGCGGTAGTGCATTCGACTGCGTAGCCGTTGGGTTTTATTCAGATGGCTCAAACTTTACTGGAGCTATCTTTTCCACCACTGACGGAGGATTAACATGGAATCAAGCATCCACAATGCCTGGATTAGCTTACTTTCAAAGTGTTTCTTGTTCCAATAGTTTGGACTGCATGACGGTTGGATCAAATTCGAAATCTTTAACCGTTTCGCTAACTTCTACAGACGGTGGATTGGCATGGAATGTTAATACTGCACCACCTACAATCGGTGACTTATTTAATGTAACATGCAGTAGTTCAACTGATTGCATGGCCCAAGGATATGAATCTACGACTTTAAACAGTTCAACTACATTCAGCCCTGAAATCTATTATACGGTTGATGGCGGATACAATTGGAATATCGCTACGATACCATTAAATACCGATGTAATCACAAGTATATCGTGCGTAAACTCGTTCGACTGCCTAGCGGTTGATTATAATGGCACTTCGATGTCAACGTCAGACGGAGGTATGACTTGGAGTCAAAAATCAGCAGCGCCCGCTGGGACCACACTTAAAAGTGTTTCTTGTTCCTCGGTATTAGATTGTACAGCAGTTGGTTATAGTCTTATCACTGGTATTCCTACAGCAGTTGCTATTAATACTTCCGATGGTGGCTTGACTTGGTCCCAAGAAGACCTGCCTCCTTCGGCGAAGGAACTTAGAGGCGTTTCATGTCCAAATGCTCTAGACTGTTTTACAGTTGGTGATGGATATAATCCCAACTCATATGAACTCATACTAAACACTGGACCAAACATTAATAGGGTTTCACCAAATACAGGCGACATTTCAATTGGTACGCTTGTCACAATAACTGGTTCTGGGTTTATTGGAATTAACACCGTTATGTTTGGTTCTACACCAGCAACTAATTTCACGGTAGAAAGTGGAACCACGATCAAAGCAATTAGCCCTCCGGAATCTTTGGGCACGGTGAATATAACAGTCACTGGGTATGGTGGCACGTCACAGATAACTAACTCAGATGAATTCACGTATTTAAATGAAGGTGCATACCATCCATTGAATCCAACCAGAATTGTTGACACTAGAGCAGGAGCAACTGATCCATCAACCTATGCAGGTAACAGTATTGGTCCTGGAAGTAGTCTAGATATACCAGTTATCAATACAGATTACGATGGCGTACCGAGTTCTGCAACCGCAGTAATAGCCAATATTACGGCTTTGGATTCAACTCAGAATAACGATTACCTAACGGTTTATCCAACTGGCATCGTAAGACCGAATACGAGCGTATTAAATATCAACGCAAATGAACGCCCAGTATCAAATGTGGTTGAAATTCCAATAGGCTTAAACGGATCTATATCAGTTTTTAACTACAGTGGGAAAGTTGATGTGTTGATTGATATTGAAGGTTATGTCGGACCATCATCAGATATGTCAGGTCTATTTAATCCCGTTAACCCATTTCGTATTGCCGATACAAGGATGAACTCAGGTTATCAATACTCTGGACAAACTCTATCTAAAGGAAAGATATTGAATCTTGTTGTTACAGGACAGAGCAGTGGCTCTAATACTATCCCTTCAAGTAACGTGGAAGCAGTACTGCTTAATATAACAGAAACAAATGCATCATCGGACGGAGGCTACTTGACAGTCTACCCCACAGCTGCACTTCCAAACTCTCCACCAGATACATCAACTTTAAATTTTAATGCCTGGCAATCCGTGTCTAATAGAGTAATCGTTCCTGTAGGTGTAGATGGTCAAATTAGCGTTTATGCAGGTAGCTCTTCAGCCGATGTAGTTGTTGATATCTCTGGATGGTTTACCGGGAATTCAGTTTCAAGTACAGGCAATAAATTCATTCCAGTTTCACCTGTCAGGATTGCAGACAGCCGAGATGGCTCTGGTCTTCTTTTACAAGGACACCCTCTTCAGCCAGGAAATTTGAATGAACTAGGTAATCCAGATAGCATCCAGACTTTCGGCGTGAGTGGAGATAATATTCCAAGCACAGCAATCGCGGTAGTCGTAAATATAACAACTACCAATACAACCACAAATGGAGGGTATCTAACGGAATTTCCTGGGAACTCTGCTCCTCAAGGTACAAGTGATTTGAATTGGAATCGCGGTGAAACGGTCGCTAATTGCGCAATAATAAGTTTATCGTCTTCTGGAATATTCAATGTTGCCAATGCAATTTCTTCATCGGATGTAATTGTGGACGTTACTGGATACTATGTAAAATAAGTCTCTTAGAATCCGTATACTAAGGGATATTCTAAAGAGAAAGTGGAAAAGATTAAGTTACTTTTTCGGTTAATTGAAATTCAATCTCATGCTTAATTGTGTTCATATTGTTAAGCTCTGAGTCCATCTTTTCATAGTTGTAGTATTTGATTTGTTTGTTTATTCCTTTACTCAGTTCTTTTATCACAAACACATCACTCCCCTTTGCATTTACTCACAACAACTGCCAAAACATGCATTGAATCTTTGAAAAGTGTTAATTATTCAGTGGTATTAATATAAAATAAACTCAGCAAGGGTTTTGTAGTATGACTATTTAAATGTTAGAGATGCTCCCCTGTAATTCGCACTGAATTTTTACTAGCACTCATTTTCATACAGATATTAAATTCACTGTGTGCTTGACCCCTTAAATCTTGATACCCACGCCTTCGACTTTTTTCATATATCTGGTTGAGATTACAACTGCGTGAAGCTGCAAATAGATGTACTGCTATTATTAGTGGCGTGAAACGGATCTCGATCGGATCTTTGATTGCGATCATACTTGCTGCACTGTTAGGACTTTTGATGTTGCCTCTTCGAGACCATCTAAGCGTCGCAACTACAGCGCTAGTCTTGGTTATTCCAGTAGTCATCGGAGTAGCCTCAGGAGGACTAATATCAGGTCTAGTCGGAATTATTACAGGGTTTTTAATATACGATTACGTATTTATCCCTCCTTACTACACACTTGAAGTTGGGGCACTCCAAAACTGGGTAGCGTTAATCGTGTACGTAATCGTTACCTTAATCGTCGCTCAAGTTGTCTACCAACTAAGACAAGCCAGATTCGAAGCTCAAACTCGCGCAGAACAGACACGTCGAGTATTTGAACTGTCTGAACTAGCGATTACAAATAAATCCTTAGAGGACCTGCTGAACATTCTTGTCGAAAGTGTATACAATGTGTTTTCCCCAAATGGCATTTCTCTTCTTTTGCCAACTTCAAATGGTTTGCAGGTTGCCTCAACTTTAGGGGACCCTATCCAAAAAAGTGACATTGAGAAACTTAATTCTAATTCGGGCGTGCCAGCTAGCCTTGGGAATAGCACTTTAGGTTCTGGAGGATTACACGTAATAGTCTTAATTGGCTCCGGAAACAAGCCAGTGGGTCTTTTAGCCCTTAAAGACTTAGATGTGTCAAATTACGACAGGGACTTACTGTATACATTTGTAAACCATCTCGCTCTCATATTGGAGCAAGCCCAGCTCAAGGATCAAGCTCTAAAAGCAAACTTGCTTGAACAGGCTGACAAATTACGCCAGTCTCTTTTAGGAGCGGTGTCACATGATCTAAGGACACCGCTAACCACAATTACTGCAAGCGCAACAAGCATTGTAGAGCATAAATCATACTTATCTGATGATGATATTTTGGAGTTGGCAACGTTGATATCCCTAGAGTCAAACAGGCTAAATCGACTTGTAGACAATTTATTGGACATGACTAGAATTCAATCTGGAAATTTCCAAGCCCGTCAAAATGTTGTGGTAATTGATGAGCTCATTTTCCAAACAGTTGAATCCTTGAAATCGTCTGGAATTTCCAACGTTACTTATTTACACACTGAAGAGCCACTGTTCGTTTACGTCGATGAAATACTGATCAAGCAAGTATTAATAAATTTAATTGAGAATGCAGCGCGCCACAACAACAGCGAGGAACCTGTAGTCATCGAAATTCACAGGCAAAATGATAGCAAATTAAATATTCAAGTAAAAGATCATGGATTTGGTGTAAGTGACGCCGACAAAGAAATGATTTTTCAAATGTTTAATAGTCGGTCTTCAGGTGGAAGAGCTGGGTTGGGTCTTGCAATCTGTAAGGTATTTGTCGAAATCCACAAAGAGCGTATATGGGTAGAGGACAACCCTAGCGGTGGAGCATGTTTTTGCTTCACGGTACCTCTTCATCTGAATAGTCTAGAAATAGATCATGACGATAAATCTATTAATGATATGCATGGCGAATAAGGTCGATTTAAGCATTAAGCTGTATTAATAGATGGCTAAAATTTTGGTAGTAGATGACGATAGAGCGCTAATCAAGGCGCTGAAGGTTGGATTAGGGTCTCTTGGGTATGAAGTTACGCCATCCGATACGGGCAAAGACGGATTGTATAAAGTCGTAGCAATCAACCCAGATGTAATAATCCTTGATCTTGGCCTACCTGACATAGACGGTCTAGATTTCATAAAGGAAATGCGTCAATTCAGTACTATTCCGATTCTGGTACTTTCAGCCGCCGGAGATGAGCAAAGGAAAGTTGCAGCTCTAAACTACGGTGCAGACGATTACCTTACGAAACCATTTGGAATCGCAGAACTTGAAGCAAGAATTAGAACGACTATCCGTCACTCTCAATCCATCGTTATCAATACTGAGTCCGTAGTTTCAGCAGGAAACCTAGTGATTGACATACTGCATAAACAAGTTCAATTCAATAATGAAAACATATTTTTGACAACAAAGGAATTTGATCTGCTTTTTTTTCTTGCACAAAATGCAGACAAGATATGCACACACGAGGTAATTCTAAAACATATTTGGAATGGATCGTTTGGAACTGAAAGCCAATACTTGCGAGTATACGTCTACAGAATTAGGCAGAAGCTCAACGACTCACATGGCCAAATTCTACGTAGCATACCTGGCATTGGATACATGTTAGTCAGCACATAAAGATGGTCTTTGAAGCTAATTCGATCGAGTTACAAAAACGTCAATCAGAAAATGTAACTACAATTCGGAAGAGCTTTAAACAACATATTTACATTCATTATCTATCCGAACAAACTCAACCATAGTTTCCTCTTTAATTCTAAAGGTAGAGCAACCTTTAGAAGCACTAACTACGACGTTTTACTTTTGTATCTCTTGACGTTCAATTGACTAAATCAAACCCTTAGACGAATTTCTAAACATTCATGTCACGCCATAATTTCCAGCAATAAGTCACAAAAGCCACTACGGCATGGGTTTTCTGCTCCGTTTAGGTTTCAACCTTTATCACTTGGTTGTCTAACTCGTTTATTAGAAAGCTCACCTCAAGCATCTCCAAAACAAGAATTTGGTACTCTTCAACCATAACTAAAAGGCTACGTCATCATCTTTTCGAACAATCAATATTAGAAATAAGTTTTAACTTTGTTTTACGCAACTTAGCAACTTCAATTTCGCAAAAGATTTTTTTACGAATCAAATTGTAGTTTTTCTCGATAGATTTAAGCCATTTTCTTGCAGAGACACGCACTACATGCTCTACCTTTAGCGTCAGAAGATCCAAAAGGTAGACTTCACACTTCATGTATTAATACATTTACTTTTTATTTACACGTTTTACTATCTAATTGACAACAAATTAATATTTTTTTGGTTACCTTTACAAATATGGCTGACTTATTGAGCATTTTAGGAATATTAACTTGTGGAGGATTAATGGTGATTTTCACCTATGCCTTGGAAAAATTATGAGCATCTCTGACTTAATTTTACTAATAGTTGCAGTTGCATTGTTTATATACATTGGTTTTAGCATGATGAAACCGGAGTGGTTTTAGTGCAATTTACTTTGACGATTTCGACACTTTGCATAATACTTATTTTTACATGGAGATTCTTGGGATCCTACATCACCGCTGTCTATACAAATAAAATTAACTACTTGCGTGCTGCTGAACGCTTAATATTTAAAGCCCTCAACATCGATCAGTTTGGCGAACAAAGCTGGCAAAGATACACTTTATCTTTGGTTGTTTTCTCTATCGTCTCAATATTTATAACCTATGCATTACTTAGGCTACAGGGGGGGTTGTTTTTGAATCCACAACACTTGGCGGGGGTAACGCCTGCACTCTCTTTTAATACAGCAGTATCATTTGTAACGAACACCAATTGGCAAAATTACGCTGGGGAAACTACGATGTCGTACTTATCGCAGATGGTCTCGCTGTCGGTCCAACAGTTTGTAAGCCCAGCAGTAGGGATGTGCGTCGCAGTAGTTCTGATTAGAGGTATTGCAAGACGAGAATCTAAAACAGTTGGCAATTTCTGGGTCGATCTAGTTCGGGGAGTTCTCTACATCTTTCTTCCGCTTGCAATAGTATCTGGGATCATATTTGTCTCCCAAGGGGCGGTCCAAACGTTAGCTGGTCCAATATTAATAAAAAACTCTTTAACCCATTTTAGTCAAACAATCCCAAGAGGACCTGTAGCATTTATGGAAGCTATTAAGGAGTTAGGTACAAATGGAGGTGGGTTTTTTAATGCTAACGGAAGTCATCCATTTGAAAACCCAACTGGTACTACCAACCTTTTATCTATTGTATTGATGCTATCTATCCCGGTTGCCCTAACATACACATTTGGAAAGATGGTTGGGAACATAAAGCAAGGCTTCATTCTTCTTCTCACAATGGCAATTTTATTCGCAGGTTGTTTAGGGTTAGCTCTTTATGGGGAATCTCATGGCAGCATAGCTATATCCTCTTCTCATGTTAGCCAGACCATAAGTGGCAATATGGAAGGCAAAGAGGTAAGATTTGGAACTTCAAACTCTGCACTTTACAACATTGCTTCAACCCAAACCTCAACTGGAAGCGTCAATAGTGCTAATGATTCATACACTCCTTTAGGGACAACTGCCCTAATATCAGGCATGATGCTTGGCGAAGTCAGCCCTGGAGGTGTTGGTAGTGGGCTCTATACAATACTACTTTTTGCAATTATTGCTGTATTTATTGCTGGTTTGATGGTTGGTCGAACCCCAGAACTATTAGGGAAAAAAATCCAAGCAAAAGAAGTAAAACTAGCAGGACTAGCAATCTTAATTATGCCTATTACTGTTTTGGTGTTCACTGGAATTGCGGTAGCAATTCATGCTGGACAATCAGGCGCCTTCAATCGAGGTCCTCAAGGATTTACTGAGATTCTATATGCTTACACTTCACAAGCAAACAATAATGGTTCCGCACTGGCAGGTTTAAATGGAAATACTGACTTTTACAACATAACCGGAGCAATTGCAATGATGCTAGGAAGGTTCGCCGTTATACTGCCTACTACTGCATTAGCAGGGTCTTTAGCACTAAAAAAGACAGTTCCCAATTCACTAGGGACTTTTAAAACTGACAATCTACTATTCGGTGGGCTTCTAACTGGCACTATCGTACTCGTTGGAGGTCTCACCTTTTTCCCAGCACTAGCTCTGGGCCCAATTGTTCAATCCCTAAGCCACAAGGTATTTTAATGAAGACAAATGTAATAACACCACCAAGTGAAAGTAACGCTCAAATTCAATCTCGAAAGGGGATTATAGGGGGAACAAACCTATTTGATCGTAAGATTATTCTCTCGTCCTTAAAAACGTCAGTTTTTAAACTGGACTTTAGGGTTCAGATAAAAAACCCAGTAATGTTTGTAGTTCTTGTTGGGACTGTAATTACATTTGTTGAGTCAATCGCACACCCAAGTCTTTTTACGTGGACCATTACGGGATGGTTACTCTTAACAGTACTATTTGCCAATTTTGCCGAAGCACTGGCAGAGGGGCGTGGGAAAGCACAGGCACAAGCGCTAAGAAAAATGAGATCTGAGACTGATGCTAGACGCATGCTTCCAAATGGAACAGAGGAAAGTGTTCCTGCTTCTCAACTTTTAAAAGGAGATATAGTCATTTGCGAAGCTCATGACATAATTCCGTCGGACGGTGAGATTATTGAAGGGGTTGCTTCCGTAGACGAATCAGCAATAACAGGAGAATCTGCACCGGTAATAAGAGAATCAGGTGGCGACAGATCAGCTGTCACTGGGGGCACACGGGTTCTCTCAGATCGCATTGTCATTAAAATTACTGCTGAAAAAGGACATACGTTTCTTGACAAAATGATAAATCTCGTAGAAGGTGCTAATCGCCAAAAAACACCAAATGAGATTGCACTTACAATTTTACTTGCGGTTTTAACAATAATCTTTTTGCCAGTTGTTGTGTCCCTTGAGCCGTTTGGTTTGTACGCACATTCAGCAGTATCGATCACAATCCTTATAGCATTACTTGTCTGCCTTATCCCTACAACTATTGGAGCCTTGCTATCTGCTATTGGCATTGCAGGTATCGATCGCCTTGTACAACGAAATGTTTTAGCAATGAGTGGGCGTGCAGTAGAGGCTGCTGGTGATGTACAGACACTACTTCTAGACAAAACAGGGACAATTACTTTAGGGAACAGAATGGCCTCTCAATTAATTCCAGTAGGGAATCACAACGAACTTGAACTTGCAGAAGTTGCTCAGCTTGCATCACTCGCAGATGAAACTCCTGAAGGCAGATCGATAGTCATTTTGGCTAAACAACTCCATAACCTAAGAGAGCGAAATATCAATAAAGACCATACTTTTGTTCCATTTTCGGCAATGACCAGAATGTCTGGGCTTGATATTGACGGAAAGCAGTTGAGAAAAGGCGCTGCTCAAGCTACAAAAGATTGGTGTGTAGAGTTGGGAGGAATAATTCCTCCAAATTTAGATGCGGTAGTTGAAAGGATTTCAAAACAAGGTGGGACTCCACTCGTAGTTGCTGATGGTCCAGATATTTTAGGTGTCATCGGATTGAAAGACGTGGTTAAAGAAGGCATCAAAGAGCGATTTGACCAGTTACGCGCCGCAGGCATTAAGACAATAATGATAACTGGTGATAACCCTCTTACTGCAGCTGCAATCGCTCAAGAAGCTGGGATTGATGAGTACTTAGCAGAAGCTACTCCCGAGACGAAAATGAATTTGATCAAATCTGAGCAAGCAGAGGGCAAACTCGTTGCCATGACAGGTGATGGCACTAACGATGCGCCTGCTCTGGCACAAGCAGATGTAGGTGTGGCAATGAATAGCGGAACGAACGCTGCTAAAGAAGCAGGGAATATGGTCGATTTAGATTCAAACCCTACTAAATTGATCGAAGTTGTAACCGTTGGCAAGCAAATGCTTATTACGCGTGGTGCACTGACTACCTTTTCTATAGCCAATGATGCAGCTAAATACTTTGCGATTATTCCTGCACTATTTTCTAAAACGTACCCTGATCTTAACGGATTAAATATTATGAGGCTTCACAGTCCACAAAGTGCAATAACGTCAGCTGTTATTTTCAATGCACTAGTTATAGTCGCGTTAATTCCCCTAGCTCTAAAAGGCGTGAAATGGAGAGCGTCGAGTGCAACCAGCACCTTGCGCAGAAATGTCTTTATCTATGGCATAGGAGGCTTTATAACACCTTTTATTTTCATTAAATTGATCGATCTCGTTGTCACAGGAATAGGAAGAATCTAATGTTGCTCCAAATACGTCGCTCACTTATTTTATGTTTTATATTTATATTCTTATGCGGGATTGCTTATCCTCTTATCGGCACTGGAATTGCTCAGACATTCTTCCATTATCAGGCAAATGGTGAGATCACTAAGAATGGATCGTATTTAATAGGTCAGAATTGGACTGGGCCCAAATGGTTCCAAGGTCGACCTGAAAGCGACAATGCAATGGCGTCGGGTCCATCAAATCTTGGTTCATCTTCAAAGCAATTGAAAACCTCAGTACAGCAAAGTGCATCCAAACTAAAAAGGGAAGGGATACAACCTACACCTGATTTAGTTACTACTTCAGGTAGTGGACTCGATCCTGACATAAGTCCACAAGACGCTTATGCACAAGTCAACGCTGTGTCTAAGTACAATCATCTTCCAATCCAGACAGTGTTGTCCCTCGTCAAATCTGAGATTCAGCAACCTCAGTTGGGTTTTCTAGGAAGCCAGTACATAAACGTTCTCAAACTAAATACTGCTTTGTATAAACTCGAACAATCTAAAAACCGTTAAAGCGATGCAAGAGGGCTACTCAGCTAGCAATTTCTTAATTGAAGATATGCAGACTTACTGTAATATTTCTGATGCTGTTGAAAGAAAAGAAGTCCGAACAATTGGCGTAATAATCAAATCGGTTAACATTCAAGTTGGGAAAGTAGATTCATTCCTAGTTGAAATTGCAGATAAGTCAGGCTCAATTTTGCTCCTCTTTCTTGGAAGACCAAAGTTGAATGGATTTTTTGTGGGCACTTCAGTTAGGATAATTGGGGTAGCAAATTCTCGTTTTCCAGCATCTATACCTCTGGAATACAAATTTGGCCATAATGGTCAAAACAATCTTATAATTTGGAATCCGACATATGAATTTGTGGTGAATTGAACATGACCTCTAGTGGACAAAACCAAAATCTCGACAACCTAAATAGTGGCGATAAAAAAGCAAATAAAGAAGTTGAACAACTCGTAGAACCTGCAGGTCATTTTAGAATTTATCTTGGCTCTGCACCTGGAGTTGGGAAAACTTACAACATGCTTTGTGAAGCCCGTCGGCGATACGAAAGAGGTGCTGATATCGTTGTGGGAATAGTCGAAAGTCATGGACGACCTAATACGGAAGCACTTCTTCAAGGGTTACCTATAATTCCACGAAAGTTGGTCCAATACAAGGGAAAACAGTTTGAAGAAATGGATCTTGAAGCAATATTAAAACGCAAGCCAAAAGTAGCGCTCGTAGACGAACTTGCTCACACCAATATTATAGGATCTGGTCCAAACGAAAAGCGGTGGCAAGACGTACTTCAACTTCTTGAAGCCGGAATTGACGTAATTACAACAGTAAACATTCAACATTTAGAAAGTCTTGCAGATACCGTTCAAATGTTTACAGGAGTTACAATTCAAGAAAGAGTACCTGACTGGCTCATAAGAAAAGCTAACCAGGTAGAACTAGTTGACTCTTCCCCCGAACAGCTTAGGCGTCGAATGTTACACGGCAATATCTATTCTAAAGAAAGAATTGAACCCGCTCTTACTAATTTTTTCAAACTTGAAAATCTAATTGCACTAAGAGAACTTGCCTTACGTTTCGTAGCGGATGAAACTGATGAAGACCTGCTCAGATATATATCCCACCACAAAGTCAGAACAGGGAATTGGGAAACAACTGAAAGAATTATGGCTGGCGTTACTACGAAGGGAAAATCTGAAGCGGTAATTCGAAGGGCTGCGAGAATGGCATCCCGCTCAAAGGGTGATTTACATGTTGTGCATGTTACTGCTGGAGACATAGTATCAGAAAGTGATCATAAAATTATCTCTAATCTAAAGACACTTGTCGAAGACGTAGACGGTCAATGGCATGAACTGACTGGGAGTGACATAGCAAAGACACTTGTAACTTTTGCAAACGAAAATGAAATAACTCAAATAATAATTGGGTCAGCTGGGCGCAATAAAGTTACTGGTCTAATTACCAGCAAGTCAATTATTGCAAAAATATTAAAATACGCGAGTAAGACAAATATAGATGTTCATATTATTTCACGACTATCCATGCCCGCAGATCCCGAAACAGCAGACAACCCATGAGCAATTTTGGTCGTGACCAATGGTTAAATATTTATATTTTCACAAATCTAAAGATATAAATTAATGTCTTATAAAATTTCGAGTAGCCGATACTTCTGAGTTAGTACACAGTCACAACTTGGGATATCATAGCCAGATCGAAGGGTTAGCTGTTTATGATTAATGTAGCAAAGATTCAAATTAAACCCAAAATCCCGGATGCACATATAAATGTACGTCCGGTAACTTTTCATGCTACGCAATTAATTATTTCAAAACTATGCTGCGTTCGTTCTTTTTTGCTTTTTTCTCAAGAACAGGATAATGAACGATCCACCTAACAATAGAGTCATTGACATTACTACTTCAAACTCAATTGGCTTTCCCGTCTGAGCGGTTAACGCATTAGGAATTGGTGACCCGGATGACGTTGACACTCCAACTGCACCTATTGAAACCGTCACAGGTGTTGCCAAATTACCGGCCGCGTCGACGGCTTGAATTTCTACACTTGTTACGCCAGCTGGAATACTTAAAGTCTGTACGTTACCACTTGATACGGTTGCTGGCTCGGTTATAACTTGACCACTAGGCTCTAAAATTATATTGTAATGATCAGCTTGCCCTGAATACCAATCGTTTCCTGGGGCGATAAAAGACACCGTGCTAGAGTTTCCAGGCCATGAAGCATTTTGAATAACACCTGGAGGGCGTGTATCTACTCCGTAGGAATTCTGGTTATAATCGTTTCCTCCTCCGTGCCACCACTGATTATTAGCCGAAGTTGGACCAGGCGTTTGCCATGCCATTAGGTATCCATCTCTTGTTGTAGCTACAACGTCGACTGATCCAGTGCTAAACAAGTCTCCAACAGCTGGAGTTCCAACAACCCATCCGCCGGTGTACTTTGGAAAGCCAGGTACAACATTTCCACTTCCGTCATAAGCGGTTAAGGTAGAACCATCACCTCCGTCTATGATGTCTTCTTGCCCGTTAGAACTTACACTTGCTACAGCCGGTCCACCTAAAAAGTCTGCACCTTGTCTCATTGTTGGATAGCCTGAAATTGTATTTATCCCAACCGAGGCAGGGTATGCAACTTCATAATTGTTTATTCCAATTCCAGAACTCGTTACAAGTTCACCCGCTGCAAATGAAGTTGCTCCCATTTCTGAAGATACATAGTCTAGCTGTCCATTTAACGACCCCAGCGAACCGTAGTTATCAAATGGGATTGGAGCATCTGGCGGCAATTTTGAAGGCGTCAATACGAGACCGGTATTTTGAAAGACACTAAGCAAACTGGTTGCTGCCGCGCCTAAATTACCAATTGAGCCCGCTATGGTACCATCCCCATTAACAATGTAAGGTGTCGTCCAAAGTGGGTCGATTATAACCTGATCTACAGTTGGCGTGGGAAGTGTAATTGGACTTGATATCCCTTCAGTCAATGCATCCATTGCAGAACCGTAGTACTCGACTAAACCTTGAAGCTGAACAGGCCAACCTGGAAGTTCCTGGCCGCTTAGGTTGTAAGCCATAGCAAAGGCTAACGGCAAAGGTTGAATCCCTCCGCCTTGAACCTCTGTAACCTGGCTCCTGACAACTAACGAAGGAGGTTGGTTCTTCCCATTAAAATAAGCAACTGCTACACCAGAGATTAGTCTTGAGTCGTTAATCAAGTTATAGCCAGTCTTAACTTGAAAGTTTGACGGCATCGTAACTTTCACCGGCCAACCTGGTAAATCCGTTCCGTCTGGTTGCCAGACATGAATGTATCCATCTAACCCAGTTTGAATGACATCTAGCGTACCATTCCCGGTTAAATCTGCAAGTTGTGGCGGCGAAATTGCACCCTGTATAGGACTTCTAGTATACGGATTATCCGGTCTTGGGATAGCCAAAGTTGGAACGTTTTTGTCTGCAACCTTTGGCCAGCCCGGAAGTTCCTGTCCATACGCGTTGAAAGCATAGACATGACCACTTAGAGAAGTGACAACGACGTCGAGTTGGCCCGTATGGAAAAGGTCTCCCACTGCAACAGGTTGTAAAACTTCTTCATCACCAAAATTAACCCCTACACTATTGCCTGCAACAACTAAGGGGAGAGTGTGCTGTGGCCAGCCTGGAAGTTCTTTCCCTGTTGTTGGGTCGATTGCACTAATTGTCCCGTCTGAATTAGCAAACACAATGTCAAGGTGCCCAGTTCCTTGTAAATCTACAAGGGCAGGCTGGCTCTCCCCACCTGGGCCTAAGTACATTGGAAAACCTTTTACCCAAGATGGGTCATGAATAGTCTCAATAACTCGGCGATCCACTCCTTGTAAATTATTGCTATCCGTAACAACTAATTTAAGTGTCACATCATATTGGTCAGCAGTTGAGAGTTCTTTATCCGTGGAAAGTGTCATCGCTGAAGTGTAATAAGAAGCTGGAATCTGGCTTAAATTAAGATTTCCAACGTTCCCGCTATAAGAACCAGATCCAGACCCAGTTCCTATTGGAAACCAACTTGATGGTGTTTCCCCAATACCTGCCTCAAGACTCCAAGTGAAGGAACCATTACTTGGATCAGTTATTGAACCAGTAATTGGAACTGAAGCAGTTGTCGTGGGATCGTACATTTGATACCACTCGGGACTAGTTATTTGAGCGGTCGGAGGAATCTGATCGTTTGCAACTTGTTGCATAGCCAAATCCACATTTGGCATTCCGTATCCATACTGAGGGTTCCAATCTCCAGGTCCACCTGGCCAACTTAAAGCCGTCGAAGTAATCGGCGAAGCTGTCTCTCTCAATATCTGAACCGCTTGCTGCCCTGTTAATGGTGCGGGGATCTGATGGTTATCGTAAGCTTTATAACCTTCTGAAAGTATTAAACCAAGTACAGCTCCAGTCGTAGGCGTCGACTCTGAAGTTGATCCGCCGTAAGTTGCAACACTAAACATTGCGTGTGGCCCCCAAGAAGTCTCATCTGATCTAGTCCAGTACCTGTCTGGAATTGTACTGACGATTGAACTTGGAAGTCCATTGACGTTTGACACTAATCCATTTCCAGGTATCACGTAAGGCCAGTGCATTCCACCTTGATGGTCTTGAGAGTCAAAATCGTTCGATGACTCAATCATTATTACACCTTTAGAATTGCAGTAATTTATTGCATTCATCATGGCGGTTGAGTAACCAAGGTCTGCCGTTACCGACACAATTATATTTGCTCCCTCAGTACATGCATACGTCCAAGCTTGAGCGAGATTACTTCCCGCATCTAAAGCTTCATCACCAGCTCTTATAGGCATT
Source organism: Actinomycetes bacterium (assembly GCA_021790815.1). Taxonomy (GTDB): domain Bacteria; phylum Actinomycetota; class Acidimicrobiia; order Acidimicrobiales; family JABEUL01; genus JAJYFT01. The sequence goes on along the minus strand of JAJYFT010000009.1, from coordinate 10,255 downwards.
ATCATACAGTTTGGACACAAAGAATGTAAAACGTCCATTTGGCCGTCAGCGTGTCCATAAGCTCCATCTTGAGTAGCTGGATCGTTTTGGTTCTCGTAAAAGTCCCATCCAAAAATATCGTTTTTAAATCCTGTTGAATCGTGTACTTGACCATCCGAAAACGCTGCGATCAAGTCTTCTGGATCAATGACTCCGTTCCCATTTGAATCAGTAACTCTAGGGTCGTTTTTCCAGTCAAGTGCGTTTACAACACCGTCGTGATTAACATCATAGTCAGATTCACTATTTGAATAGTACGTCGCACAAGGCTTTGTTACTCCGCCTATAATCATTGTTGCAGTTGCTAACGTAGTGCCAGTACAAGGGACCGGTGTTGAGTGCCAATTTACATATAAAGCTGGGTCGATCTTGGAAGCAAAACCTTTGTCGTGAAGATTTATCCCACCTTCAATATATGCAATTAATGTCCTTGGATCTCCAGAGGTATAGGTTGTTTCCGCCTGATCTATATTCATTCCATTGGCATTAGTTTGAGAGAACTGACTTGCTGGAACACCTGGAGGAGTAAGCGACGACGGCGGAGTTATTACTATGGTCGCCTTTGCAGGGCTATAAGTTAAGGCTCCCATTATCAAACAAGACACGACTAGGGCGAGTGCAACTATTCTACGCTTCAATTTAGACCTCCAAAACTCATAAATTTATCGATTTAAAGAATGTTACTCGAGATATACATCTCTTCGCCACTTAAGATGATTATTCCAGCACTAGAAGTGCAATTTAATTCTCAAACTGCAGTTTATCCTGGAGTTTTGCGTCTTTTTCTAAGACCGTTTGTGCCTGCCTGTTCCGGAAATCCTCATATTTCTTAAACACCTCCTTATCAAAAGTCCCGATTATCCTGAGGGCTAAAAGAGCTGCATTCTTTGCGCCGTCAATTGCAACCGTAGCTACAGGAATTCCTTTTGGCATCTGCACCATTGAGAGCAAAGAATCTAAACCCTGAAGATTTTTCTGAGATATAGGGACACCTATTACTGGCAATGAAGTAACTGCTGCTATTACACCAGCTAAATGAGCTGCACCCCCGGCACCGGCGATGATAACTTTTACTCCATCTAAATGGGCATTTGCAGCAAAGTTAATCGTCTCAAGAGGCGTTCTATGAGCAGAAAGTACTCTCATTTCACACTCAACGTTGAATTCATCCAACTGAGTCTTTGCTTCCTTCATAATTGAAAGGTCCGAATCACTTCCCATCAATATTGCAACTTTAGTCATAACAATTAAAACTTTAACACGACAAAATCGAAAAAAAGACAAAAACCGTTACAAAAATTTAAATTCAATAGCTGCTAAAAACAAGAAATGTCTCTCAGTCCAACTAGCTCCAACTTTTCCAAAAATTTTCTATAGTGAGACTTAGTCACCTTGTACAACCATCTGTTTTACCTAAACTAATAACCTATAAAACCAACTACTTTGGAACGATTGTATGTTTTATCTCATTTATATCAGGATGACCCTCAACCATCCCAATAATATATTCAAGCTTTTCAACTGCTTTTTGGCTCGGTTTTATAGTTCGTTCCATTAGTCTCACAAAAACTGCACTGTCAGCAAGAACAATCGTCGGCACGCCAAAAACTTCATACTTTTCTACGAGTTCAATGTGTGACTCGGCATAGGATTTAACCACTTTGTCACTTTTTGCCTCCTCGATTACAAAAAGTGCATCGGTATCATTAAACCCAACTTTTTTTAGCACTTTTAGAACTTGCTCTTCACTTCTTAAGTTAATCCCTAAATCATGCCTGCTTAAAAACATTTCCATATGGAATTTCCACATTTCATCTGGGAAGTACTCTTTTACGACATTGAATGAGAGAAGAGCTACTAAATACTTGTCTCTGTCTTCAAGATCCCATATGTTCATCTCATCTGGCTCAACATGAAACTGGTCGAGACACAACGGAATAGGATCAACTTTAAATTTGTCGTCAAACTTGTTTGCATAATAAATAAGTTCGGTCATGTTTCTTGCAAAAGGACACCTGTAGTCAAATGTATAAATAAATTTTCTCACTAAGTTATTAAACACTTTTTATTTATTTTCATTCCTCTGATCCTCAAAAACTAACTTTTCGGCTTCTCTCCCAATCTTAAAGAGGATCAAACCCTCCAAGAATCCAGCGATTACGTCACTAAAATAATGATCTTCAAGATATATCCTGCTCAATCCCACTAAAACCCCAAATACTTTCCACCTCCAACTTAAGCCCAGTAAAAATGGTGCACATATTGCAGCAGCGCTGTGTCCACTTGGAAAGCTAGATTCACTTGACTCTCGAACCCAATCTGGTTTCTTAGATCTACGTTCAGGTCTACTTCTTTTAGTGATGTGCTTTAAAAGTCTATTTGCTAATAAAGTTGAAAATCCTGCCCAACCAAGTTCATAGGCAATTTTCGATACCTTCTTTTTCCTTAACAACATATCAACAAAAGCAATAAATGGCCAAATAATTCCAAAATCACTAAGTACTGACAAAATGCCAAATAAGCTAGAAAGATCAATTACTTTTTTTGATCTGTCGATACGATCCATGACCCATTCGTCAATTGCAAAAGGCTTCTCTAAAAATCCCTCCATTTATAAACTCACTCTATTTTTAGACTCAACTAAATTATAAACTAACGAGCGTGGTTAATAACTAGATCCGTTAAATTGACCTGCTCAGGATCTCCACCAGTTGTCGGACAAAAATTTGAGAAGTAACACCATGAGCATTTTGGTGACGGATGCGGACGAAAATCCTCCATTTCGCATGCCCTTGATATTGCATGCCAAACAGCCTTGGTTCTTAACTTAAAACTTTTAATTATGCTCCCACTTAGCTCAGTACTGATAGTTACTTTATCCCCCAAATAAAGCAACCTTACTTCTCGAGGGCGGATTCCTAAAACCTCTTCACACAACAAACCATAAAATTTTACGCCTTGGAGACGTTCACTTTCAAGATTCTCCTTTGGCGATTTACCTGTTTTGTAATCCACCACAATAAAGTTACCATCACTGTCAATATCGAGCCTATCTATTATTCCCCTGAGTAGAACACCATCAATTTCAGTTTCAAGTTGAAGCTCAACCCCAACTGGATTTACGCTTTCAGGAGATTCCATCTCGAGATACTGTCTCAACAGGAACTTCGCCCCTTCTACCAGATCGTTCTTACCGTGCTCATCAAATCCAATCTTGACAATTTCATCAGTTGAATCTAATACAACATCATCAAGAATCATTTCTAGGTCACTTTTATCAGTGCTTACTCCGTAATCTTCTACCCCGTAGAATTTCTGAAGAGCTCGATGAACCAGTGTACCTTTAAACATCTGCTGCGTTGGGGGCGGAATGATATGGTCAATGACCATAAATTTAAAAGATAGAGGGCAGTCTGTAAACGATGAAATCTTCGTTGGTGACAAGGACGGCGGTAAAGTAAAAGCCATACTATTAAGATTAGGCACTAATATACAACACAAAGCGTTATATTTATACTAAAAATAGATTGTGTACAATTTTATAAATTCTTACGGCTATATTGGGTTGCTACTTCTAACAATTGCAGAATCCGCGTGTATTCCTATCCCGTCCGAAATAACACTGACTGTTTCAGGAGCACTTGCAGCTACTGGAACAGGTCATTTGAACATTGTGGTGATTATTATCGTTGCTACTCTTGGTGAACTTATTGGAGGATTTTTAGCCTGGGGAGTTGGAAGAACTGGAGGGCGAGCTGCAATTATAAAATACGGCAAGTACGTAATGCTGGATGTACATGATCTGGAAAAAGCTGAGAAATTCTTTGAAAAGAGAGGCCCAATAACGGTTATGATTGGTCGGATACTACCTGTTATAAGGACTTTTATTTCCTTGCCAGCAGGAACTGCAGAAATTCCGGCGCTTACCTTTGGCTTCTTCACTTTTATTGGCAGTCTCATCTGGTGTACTGCCCTTGGGTTGATTGGTTTTAGTGCGGGAAAGGCTCTCCAAAACACGATCGACAACGTGTTAAAAAATGTCGGTTACTTAGCGGCTTTTGCAGCAGTTGTTGTAATTGCTATTTTCTTCTTTCACAGATTTAGGCTAAAAAGGCACCGTACTGCTGACTTAGGTTTTCAAAATGAGAGCGATATTGCCGAAAGTGAAAGCACCAAAGAATAAGGCCCCACATATAAGAAGTTTGAACGAGTTGTGACTTCAGCTACGTTTTTTGTAAATACAGTTGCCAATAATTACAGTTCCTGATAATTACAGTTCCTGAATATAGTTCCTTATAAATAGAGTTCTCGATAGTAACCTTCTTAGACTGCTACTATTTAAATTCTGTCTCCTTTAACTGATCTGCTTGTGATTAGTTCCCTAAATTTTTGGATCTGAAATTGCATTTCATTACTCTTCAACAGATTTCCCATGTCGTCCTAAACCTTCTAAGAAAGTAGATGCTCCTGATAAAGTTTCGCCGCTTCTTATTGTTTCAAGACCAAGTCGAACTTCGTTTTTAACCGCACTTTCAGTTGAAAGGTCCCACTGCTCATATAGCGATGTTCTATCATTACGCATACAAATCTGAGGAAATGCTGCAATACTCTTGCCAATAGACACTGCCTCTTCGAGCGCCCTTCCATCTTCAACGACCCTATTTGCTAACCCAAATTGAAGTGCCTCGCTTGAGTGAACTCCTCTTCCAGTTAGAATCATGTCCATAGCTCTACTCTGACCTATGAGCCGCGGAAGTCTGATTGTACCTAGGTCAACTAAAGGAACTCCAAATCTTCTACAGAATACTCCTAGAACTGCAGACTCTCCAACCACTCTTAAATCACACCATATTGCAAGTTCGAGCCCTCCCGCAACTGCATACCCCTCAATCGCAGCAACAACAGGTTTAGACAGTCTCATTCTGCTAATCCCTAGCGGCGCGTCTCCTTCTTCGTGTACCTTATTAGCCGTTCCTTGAGAGATAGCTTTCAAGTCTGCACCGGCACAAAAATTACCGTTTGTCCCAGTCAATACCGCCACTCTAAGGTCATCATTTGCATCAAACTGCTTAAAAACTTCTACTAAGTTATTTGCAGTTTCCATATCAATTGCGTTTCGACGATCCGGTCTATTGATTGCTACTATTTGAACTGGCCCATCAATTGTAACAATTAAATTTGAACTGTTATCTAACCTTTCAGCCCCTTTAGGTCGATTTTGATTTCCATCGATATAATTTTCCATACTTTAATTTTGCTTGAATTTTTCGTGTAAGTCAAAATGGATAGTACCAATCACATGAATTTTTATATTAATTGACAAAACATTTTTGGCGTCACATAGAATTTAGGAGTGTCTTTAAATGTTAGGTTCGATGATTTCAAAGAAAATACAGGTTTTAGACTCCTTGACCCAATAAAGACGATTGAAACTTCAAAACTTGAATGCGTATCAGAAATATTTGAAGAAGTTCAAGAGTTAATTGTCCAAAACCAGTACTACTGTGCAGGATTCGTTTCTTACGAAGCCGCTCCGGCTCTTGATCCTTCCCTTAGAGTCATGGTCTCTGACAGCAGCATTCCACTCGTTTGGTTTACTTTCTTCGAGAATTTTGAGGAGTGTCATCTTGTCGAATCCACCGAAACATTTCCTTTTTTAAATTGGGAACTTACAACCAACAGAACTTCGTATGAAAACAAGTTCTTTCAGGCAAAAGAGTTAATTGAACTTGGCCACACCTATCAAATAAACTTAACTTCTTGCTATGAGACCTCACAGCTTTTCGATCCATACTCACTCTATAAGCTTTTGGCAACCAATCAGGATGGCCGCTTAAACTGTTTTATTGAGACAGATACTTTTGCAATTGCTTCAGCGTCTCCTGAACTATTTTTCAAACTTCAAGATAACAAAATAATTTGTCAACCAATGAAAGGGACTATTGAGCGAGGACGATTTCTCGTTGAGGATAATCAACGATTTAATGACCTTAGACATTCAGCTAAAGATATCTCTGAAAATTTAATGATCGTAGATCTTATAAGAAACGATGTCGGGAAGATAGCTCAAATAGGTTCCGTAGCAGTAAGAGATGCATTTCACATCGAGCCCCTAAAAACACTTTGGCAGATGACATCAGTTGTTGAAGGCAGAATAACATATCAACTCAAGCTATTTGAGATATTTCAAGCTCTATTTCCATGTGGGTCTATAACTGGGGTTCCAAAAAAGTCAGCAATGGACATTATTTATGACCTTGAGGACCAAGGAAGGGGCCTTTACTGTGGAGCTATTGGGTTCATAAGTCCTAGCAATTCTCCACTTGAGACAAAGTTTTCTGTTGCCATTAGAACAGCAGTAACTGACAAAATAAGCGGCCGTTCTTACTATGGCTCAGGTGGTGGCATCACCGATGGTTCAGAGGTCACCCAAGAGTACAACGAGCTACGCTCAAAAAGCAAAATACTCGAACAACCTGAACTGCCAGATGGACTTTTTGAAACATTTAGATTTGAACCGTCACTTGGTTTTAAAAATATTGATCGTCATTTGGCAAGACTTGCCTTTTCAATGCAATATTTTAGATTCCAACCTTTGCCAACAGACATCCTTGACCGTTTAGAAGAGATGTCAAAGTCTTGGTCAAATACTATGAGGATCAGGCTAGAAGTTTCAAAATCTGGTGAAGTAACAGTTACTAACAACTTCTTAAGCAGCGTAACTAGTTACCCAAACGTTGCAGTTGACACAAATCCGATACTATCCACAAACATACTGAATTTTCATAAAATAACTGACAGATCAATGTTTGATGATAGAGCAAAAATATTCTCTCAATTTGACGACGTCATTTTAATCAATGAAAAAGATGAAATTACGCAATCTTTGATTGCAAATGTCGCGGTTAAGCTGGAAGGGAAATGGTTTACACCACCAATTTCGTGTGGCTTATTGCCAGGCATAGAACGTCAAAGACTGATTGAAAAGAAAACGTTATTTGAAAGAATAATAAAGGTAGATGAATTGAAAACATCAAGTGAAATTGCGCTTGTTAGTTCGCTTAGAGGATGGCGGAAGGCAACACTATTCATCTAACTAAAAAAATAAATCACATTACAACAGTTCACTTCCCTTCAATAAGCACGATTCTACACCTTGACTTTACTGTTTTTGAAAACATCATCAACTGATTGTAAACGTTTTCATCTCACAAACTATACACATTAAGAACAGGGTGTTTGTGTCCCTACTACTGCGGGTGTTGGATTCGGCGGTGGCGGAACACCTCCTCCGCTTGCTCCCGCCCTAACCGCCTCTACAAAAAGTAGCGGATCAAGTGGAAGATCTTTACCAGGGCACCAGTTTGCAAACAAGTTTAAACTACTGTTGTTTTGAAACTTTGAATCAACTTGTCCATATATCCATCGATACGGAGATGGGTTTGGAATATTTGAAATGTTATCAATTATTGAAGTCCCAGACACTGGTTCGCTCAACATAGAAGTACGATAGCGCGTACCAACCACAACTGCATAGTTGGCATTACTCCCACCATAAAACTTGTTTCCTATAACGCGTGTGCCGTTATCCTCTATACGCACTCCATAAGTAACATCGTAAAAAGTATTATTTAGCACAGTGTTATTTGGAGCATGGTCTAACTTAATGTCAAAAAGCTTTCCTGAAATATACGAACTCTCACTGCAATCTAAAGGTTCAACATCTTGCGACATCCTTGACCCAATCCATACCCCATCTACGCCACCAGTAAAAGTATTGTTTTCAATTAAATTGTTCGATGAATCATACCTACGAGGAAACCAACTTTGTGGCTGGCTGTTTACATCCTCTCCACAATTTTTGTAAAGAAATATTCCGCCAGCTGAATTTCCTTGAAATTTATTACCCTTAATAATATTGTTGCGAGATCCATCAATTGCAAGGCCTTCCCTGCCTGTACCCCACCACCAAACGTTATTTAACCCAGGTACTGCCTGCCAGTAGGGACCGTTTGAAACATAACCGTTATCCAGAAATACGCTATTTTCAACAACGTTATCCATGGATCCTGCTTCAAGATACATTCCAGTTGAACCGTCACCAAGTAGTGAAACTTTATTGACGGTCGTATGTGTTACGTATGCATCTATATATAGACCAGCGCCTGACGAATCAATGATTTTAGAGTTTTCGATTAATACACCAGATATACCATTGACATACTCTGCGCCTGCCTGGAGAGACCTAAAACCAACCCTGGTTATTCTCATGCCATTTGTAAATCCCTTCACAATGCAATTATCAATGGTAACATTTGAAAGATCGGCGTTTGCAGGTGCGCTAACCTCGATACCAATCCCAGATTTTCCAACTCCATCAATCATTGCTCCCCTACAGTCGAAAAATACATTCGAAGCCGTTATGTTGAAATGTCCGGTATACGTACAATTTGGGTCTAGTTGCGTCGAAGAAGTAACTGTTAAATCTGAGCCAGCAGAGGAACATAAAATTAAGGCCATTTTAGGTATAGATGAAACAGGGTGTACAACTTTTGTGAATAGTACAATTGCACCAGCAATGGATAGCATTACGGAGACAATGACGACATTCATTCGCTTGACGAAACCTCTGCGAATTACAACTCTCTTATGAAACTTTAGCTCAAGACTCAAGACTGATCTCCTTAATAACCAACCTAGATTTCTTTTTTTTGTTAACCTCAAACTCACAAGTCATTGCGTCAATACATCTTTAGGCGTTTCATAGCTTTTGTACAATTCACACCGTTTTCCCTTAATAATCGCTACATGTTATTGTATTAAACTTTTCTATCTGTCCTTTCCAAAACTTGCTTTTTATCGATATATACAGACAATACTATCCTTCTAATGGATTTTGAACCGTTTCATGAAACATGCTCAAAACTTTCTACTTAGAGCTGCCGCTCATTTACTATTTCACTAAGGATAGCTTCACCCTCACAAATGCAAAAATTCAATGCTTTTCTCTATACAGGCTTAGCATTCAGTAGAACTCGATATAAAAAAATTAATGGGTCACATGGAATATTGGGTTTTGAACTATTACAACGATGGACTTTAAATCTGTATTCAGTATTAGACTTTTTGCTTTTCAGCCGCACCTAAGATCAGTTAGGCTTGTTAAAGTAAAAGGGACTATTACCAGGAATTACATCCTACTCATAGACGAGTTAACACATGGAGATTGGAAGCTTTGGTTGGTCCTGAGTGAAAAGAGTTTGAAACAATAAGTTCCACCTGTTTTGCGTTTCTAAACTATATGGTTAGAACCATGATTTCCATTTGATTCAGCTTTAGTGCACAAAAGTCAAGAAATTTAAATAAAGTCTGATTACAATTGCATTGTATGAATCATTTTCATTAACAAATAAGGCAAAACCTATTTGCAAATCAAAATCCAGAAGGAAATACTTTGTCAGATATCTTCAAGAGCACATTACAAAAGATAATTTTAATATCATTAGTTTTAGTCGCATTCTGGATAATCAAGCCTGATTTAAATACCAATAATCATCTAAGTTCTTATCCCACACCTGTTCCAAGTTGGCACGAAAGTGAATCTTTGACACAAGCTATATCTGAAATCGGCAACATCGTTTGCATTACGACGACTTTTTGTGAAGGAATTGGACTAAACACGAATGGGGATGGTGTTGCACTTAACTTTAATGGTTTAACTTGGCAAGAGCAGACCCTTCCACCTGGCGATAGTCTTAGCTCGATAACTTGTGTTTCGACGACTTTTTGTGAAGCAAATGGACAAAATTCAAGTGCAAATTCAGTTGCACTTAACTTTAATGGTTCGACTTGGCAAGAGCAGACTCTTCCAACTGGAGATAGCGTAAACTCAATAACTTGTGTCACAACTTCATTTTGCGAGGCAAGTGGACAAAATTCAAGTGCAAATTCAGTTGCACTTAACTTTAATGGTTCGACTTGGCAAGAGCAGACTCTTCCAACTGGAGATATCATTGGGACAATTACATGTGTCACAACTTCATTTTGTGAGGCAACTGCGATCAACTCAAGCGGTGATAGAGTGCTTAACTTTAATGGTTTGACTTGGCAAGAGCAGACCCTTCCAACTGGAGATAGTCTTAGCTCGATAACTTGTGTTTCGACGACTTTTTGTGAAGCAAATGGACAAAATTCAAGTGCAAATTCAGTTGCACTT
>JAJYFT010000070.1 GCA_021790815.1 Actinomycetes bacterium | reverse complement strand
CAGTCTAGTTTGTCAATCAAACTCTGATCCTAACTATTCCATCCCAACTTCTCACAGTGAATTTAACTCTTTCTGGACTGATTCGACAGTTACCGGCGGCAACGGAAAACTTGCAATTTTGTCTTTAGTAGAAGTAAATGGATCATGGATTGTATATCTTCATCCTAACCAGTACGGAGGTAACTTTCATTCCACTCCTCACGATACGGCACCTCAGTCGAACTTGGGTAACGCAATTATAGAAGCAAATGCAATTTACACTCAGGATAACGGAGCATTTGGGGGACAACCTTTTGTTAGTGGAAGAAGTGGAGCAGCTTACGAACTTAACGCAATGGAGCCAAGTTTGAGTTTCTATGATGAAAGCACACAGGTAATGTCTGCTACAACGCCATCTATAGGCAATGCTGTGCAAGTTGCACCTTTTGACTGCAACACCTCGGGTGATGGATGTCAAATGATAGTAATGTCAGCATATGCTGTGCAGAGTAAAACTTGCTATTACGTCGTAATCAATAAAGACTCAAATGTTGGTACTTTTTCGTTGTTTGGACTTGCAGTTCCTGGAGATGGTACTTACTATGCAGCTCAAAGCTCAGCAGATGGAGCTGGAAATATGAAAAATTGCAGTCTTGACGGTGTTGCTAAAGCGCCAACTACTGGAATAATTGCTGGAGATACTGCGCCAGGAGCAACCTCTGGCACGGGTTACAGGGCATTACCCACAAAAGCTGGCTGGACATCAGCCGGACGGGCAGCTTCTGTATCGGGTGGTACGGCTTCTGGCGTTAAAACATGGCGTTCAGGACAATTCCCATCATAAGTTTGGGATAACTAAAAACTAGAGACCAAATCCGGAGTTACCAGATGGCAGGAACTATATTGGGTCTCTCTCTAAATCATGAATTTAGACACAGACTTATCTATGTCACCTGTTTCACGACAAAGTAGAGATATCAGGATTAGTTAAAGAAAACCTTTGAGATATCTTTCAAGAACGTCAGTTTCTCCAAGGGTAGTTTTCAGCTAAATAACAACCGGTTGTTCGCAATGTTAAGAGAATGATTTATAGATAAAACGTAAAAAAATCTGGATTATTTGCCGGTTCCCATTTTTAGGAACTTTTAAGCCTTAACCTTGCAGTAGGTGTAAATGATATTTAAAAATTGTCGCCCAAATTCATTCACGGTTCCACTAAAATAGGTGTAAGAACTTCGCTATTATTGGGTCTATCTAATTTCTCTGCCGCAAAGAACATTACGATGAAGAAAATGAGAACAAGTGAGACCCCTAAGGCAAGCAGAGCCAAAATAAATGGATCACGAAACAGGGGAATAAAATGAAGCGATGCAGACCAATTTATGATTTCAATTTCTGACCACGAGATGCAGGCTAACCAAATTAGAAGAGTTGTAAATTGAAAGTATTTTTCGTATGCGACGGTTGATTTACGACTTCTGTCGATCATGAACCCTATATAGATTGGCAAGGATATATATACAGGCAGCGAATTAAATCCTTGCCAAAATACACCGAGGCTAGGGATTAAGTATGCCTCTAGTGACATCAGGGCAAGTAACGCGACAACAAAAAATACCACTACTCTCAACTTGTCTTTAATGGCAATTTTAAATAAACCTGCTAGGAAGAAACTTAGTAGGGCTGCCGTCCACAGTATGTACATCAGACGAGGGGCCGATAAATTCTGAAAATAGTTGTTGAATCTGCCGACTAGACCCTCGTAACTTATCAGATCTAGTTGATTGTGGTAGCTTAAAATCATTCTATGGAGTACTGACCCATAGTTTAATATTGGTTTTCGTGGAGTTAATCCAGGGCCAGCGTAGATCTGCCATGCGGACTCAAGCAAAAGAATAGATACGGATACTCCCATCCATACCTTAACCTGAGTCAATCTGATTAAATGTCGAAACTTTGACCTATTAAGAAGTAAAAGTGCAGGAAGTAAATCAACTACATAAAATAGAAGTGAATCTGGTCGTGACAGTACCATAACGACAGATGCAATACCAAGCCTCAAAACCGTTCTCTTTGGGACAGACGGCTCTGTCACTAGAGTTAGAGATTGAACTACGACCGCAATTGCGCTTGCTATTTCAAGGCCCATTGCATTCACATCCGTAAACAATGAAATCGCAGTCGGTGTAAGTGCGAGGAACATGCCAACCAATGAGTAGGGTTTTTTACGACTCTTGAAAAGAGTTGTTATGGATGAAGCGATTAAAGCACTTTCTACTAAAATAGACATCTCTCTCATGAAGTTGATCGATCCAGGAACTGAAGCAGGCAGAAGTGTTGGTATTCCAGTTAAAATGAAATAAAACGGAGGATAGTTACCTTGGTAGGTTGTACCTGTTTCAGGTGATTGAAGGTATTTACCGTTGGGCGGTAGTGGACAGTGGGCTAACTTACCCTGAGACGCGCATGTTGTTTGGTTGAACATTTGAGCATACAAGTTCGGGACAGTTACCCTATAAACCTTAACCCCAAGCCAAGATGCATTTGGTACAACCGTTCCTATAAATTGACCTCGCACAGTTGCCGATGCCTTAACGATACTTGAACCCTCGTCCGTGCCAGAACCAGGAGGATTAGATAAATTCCAGGCGCTCAAAATAAATAGCAAGCCAATGAAACATAACCACCATGAATACCTTGAGCGTTGCATAACCTAATTTATCCTAACGCACAACGATTGTTGAATCAATAATTGTGCGTCTAATTTACCTATTTGACCAGGTTAATTTGAGAAAACGTCGTAATTTGCAGTGTTAATCGTTGGCGCTATTGCCAATTTCATGTCAATCAGATAGATTAAAAATAAGTACTCATAGGTAAGTTGGTGGCGTTAATTATTTAAAGAGGTTACGTTGTTGGGGATAATTTTCGTTGCCAGTTTCGTTTCTAGTCTGACACACTCCACTGCAGGGATTTCATGAAACTTAACTTATTGGATGACATGTTCACCCATTTAGTTTTTAATTATACGTAAAATCATTCAAGATTACCAAGGTTATCGCTCAATATTGTCTTTACAGTATAAAGTCTGTGAGATCAAGTTTTACTTTTGCAGTAGCTTTTAGTTTGGTGGGAACTGTTTTATCTTCAAAACAGATATAAGCGGAGGGAGATTTACTCGTTGCATAAATTAGCAAACAGGGATTGTTTGCGACGTCAACTGTCTAAATGCTGCTCGACATGGTAAAAGTAGTTCCTATCCCAGACGCTTGGCCTTATTATTGTTTTGTTTTTACAGGATTTACAATCTCCTTTCCAGCCAACGATCGCAAACAAGTTAGAACATGCACCTATAGGGAAAGTTTTGAATTGTTGCCCTCGCAAAGTTATATGAGGTATCAGCTAAAATGTGATCTAAATATTCAAAATTAAAAACCATCTTTGCATGAAGACTTTCAACTATCATTACGTAAGTGAGAGGAAAGTTTTATCAACTGGACTAAATATGACTGAACAATATCTAAGCTTAGAACTAACTACAAATCCGACAAAAACAACTGCAAAGCATATTAAATCTATCAGTATAATTTGTATTGCATTCTTATTCCTAAGTTGGATCATGTTAGAGCCAATCTCCGCTCCTCCCGATGAGCTTGAGCACGATATATATGCAGCGGCAACTGTAAGGTTGGAAGACCCTCTTCCATTGCTGCGCATTACCCCTCTACCTATTTGGAGTGCAAAAGTTCCTGGGTGGATACCCTCTATATACAATGCCTCTCCGCCTCTCTACTATACGGATACTCACGGATACTCACGTAATCCTGATGGAGAAGTGGATTTTGGAAATAACAGAATTGTCTCAACTTCAACGGATCTTGCCCACCTTCCACCTTTCTACTACCTCTTTGTTGGCATTCCAACGCTGTTTAATGGGAGTTTAACAACCTTCTTCTCAATGAGGCTAATAAGTGCATTAATGTCGATGTTTTTTGTTGGATACGCACTTTGCGCTTTATTCAAGTCCAAGAGGGGACCATTGTCACTGGCTGGGTTTTTGCTGGCTCTCACGCCAGAAAGCTACTTTCTGGCCAATACAGTTAACCCGAATGGAACGGAGATCATAGCTAGTGCCTGCTTGTGGGTTTTTACTGGTTTGCTAGTTACTTCAAATCAAGATGAAAGAGGTGAGCTCTTTAAGAAATTTGCAGTTACAGCTGGAACGTTGTCTCTTATGCGGACTTTGTCTCCTTTATGGGTGTTACTGGCGGGAATTTATATATTGATAGGGCTTGGAATGAAAGAGTCCTTAGATATTTTAAAGTTTAAGAAGAATATCAAATGGACTGTATTCGCATTCTTGGGAGGAAGTGCAACTTTTATTTGGGACATATTTAGAGGGGAGTACACACATCCAATACTCTTTTACTTAGGTAGTACCTACCATACGAAACCATTTTTTGGTAGATTTATTGCCTCGATAATGAGAACGGGAGTTTTTCTTAGTCAAGGTTACAGTAATTTAAGAAATGTCATATCTCCAATCGGAACTTTAATTTGGCTACTTCTAATTGGAATTGGATTAGTTGTTGCTTTAGTGAGATCAAAAGTTAGATTTAAAATAATTTTATTACTTAGTATTGCATCGTCTGTTATTCTGCCAGCATACTTTGAAGCTTCAAAAGGTGAACTTTTGGGTCCATGGTGGAATGGTCGTTACAGTCTTCCAATATACGTATCGATGCCAATTTTGTCCCTAATTTTTGTAAAGTTTCGAAATAGCAGCAAGAAAATCAATCATTATTATCCAAAGTATTTCTCTTTGCTATGTGTAGGGTTTGTACTTTTGGGACAGTTTATATCTATCTATGAACTTACAAGAGTTTCAATGGTTGGGTTGAATGGAAAAGTTGATATTTTACTTAGTTCTAGCGCAACGTGGAGATCCTACCCCTACGGATGGCAGGATGTTTGGCTAATTGTTAATCTTATTGCGTCGTCGATTTTGTTTTGGAAGTTTTGGTCTTTCAGTAATTCGGTTTATGCTAGAGACAGCGTGCGTCGTGTCAAGAGCGAACACGTATAGTTTGACTTTTTGGCGCACTGTTTCGCCAACTAAAAGTAACCCTAAGGTAGGTCTCTTGGCAAGCTTAATTATCCAATTCTTATATAGTTTCAGTCGAGCTTTTCTATTAATAATCCCAAGTGTCCATTTAATTATTTAATGAGAAGCAGTACAAATTGCAGAAATCACTGTAT
This sequence comes from Actinomycetes bacterium, assembly GCA_021790815.1. Lineage (GTDB taxonomy): Bacteria > Actinomycetota > Acidimicrobiia > Acidimicrobiales > JABEUL01 > JAJYFT01. The sequence continues at coordinate 6,246 of JAJYFT010000070.1, read as the reverse complement.
GTATTCCAGCATGCTTTCCAGCGTATTTTCTGCAAAACTTTGTAATTTGCAAGTTTGAAACGGCATGCGACTGCGATATGGACAAGTGAACATTTATAATAGTATGGATTTAAGCGTGCAATATCTTTGAGCTTATTTCACCTTAGATTTTAGAGTAAGCTTGATTTAAATTAGAAGTTGAATGATGAAAAAACCTGTACTGATTATACTGTTAATATTTATGTTCTTGGCTGCTGCGTGTTCTCCGCAAAATTCGACAACTTTGCAGGGAGTTCCTGGGACGGTAATTGTGTCAAATGGCAGTGGCGGCACGGTCGTACAAATAAATGCCGTTAGCGGAAATAGTCAACCTCCGCTTAAGGTAGGCAGTGGACCTACTCAGGTTGTAGTTTCTTCGACAGGGCTTGTAGCATATGTAGTTGATACAAAAGGTAGCCAGTTGTTTCGTTTTAATCCCCTTACTCAACAAGTTAAATCACCGTTTAAGCTTCCAGGTAATCCCATTGAGTTCCAGCTATCCCCAGCGGATAATTTTATTAATGGCTATGCTCTTATGCAAGGGAGCAACCAACTTGTTGAAATAAACATGTTTTCTGGGAAAGTTGTGTCTTCAATTAATGTCGGTCAAAGCCCAACTTCTTTTACTATCTCAAATTCTGGGGTGCTTGCTTTCGTGACAGATTCATCAACAAACACCCTAAATGTAGTGGATCTATTGACCAAAAAAATAAAGTTTGCGATCCCAGTAGATGATGACCCGTCGGCAATCGCTCTAACTCCTAATGGAGGTACTGCACTTGTTGTATGCACACTAAGCGATGACGTAGTCCCAGTTAATCTCAACACCTTCAAGCCTGAGCCACATATTATAACTGGACCACTTCCATCTCACATTATCGTGGATCCACAAAAGAGTTCGGCGTTTGTCTCTTGGGAGGATGGTGAATTCATAACACCCATCAATTTGATAAAGAATATAGCGAATGCTCCGATTGATGTTAAAGGAGTTGTTAAGGGCATGGCGGTATCAAATGATGGGCTTAACCTTTATCTGGCTGAGTCAAACCCAAATAGGGTTCTTGTAATCCCCACGTACTTAAAAAACACGACATTTTCTGTTGACTTGTCATTTACACCAACTGGAATTGCTTCAGGAAGCTAATTGGGATCAAATTCGCATACTGTAAATAATGCGATTATGGCATATGGTGAAGTGCTCATAAATGATCCATCAGGTTATACGTCAGTAGAATCTATAGGACTGGATGAAACACTATTCGTTAAAGAAGGCAAATACCACAAATAATACTATCCAACTCAAATAGTAGATGTTGAAAAAGGTAAATTATTAGATATAGTCCCAGCTAAAAGCAGGAATGAAGCTAAAAAATGGTTTAAATCAAAATCAGATGAATTCAAGGACAATATTAAGTATGGAACACTCGACCTCTCAAGTCCTTATAGAGCTGTATATAACGTAGAACCTCCACATGTTATCCAAGAAGCAGATCCATTTCATGTAGTTAAACTTTTGGGTCTTCCGGCATGAATGTGGGTAATCACACGGATATGGCCAGGACTTTCTATTTATAGAGCAAGGGTTTAATGGGTTGTGCTCTTATTGCACACATTTTACTGAGTGTTTTTGCTGCAAAAAAATAGGAGTTACTTGGAGAGAACCTAATGTGACGCTAACAGATAAAGCCAATTAACTCTAAGATTTTCACAAATTTACAATGTTTCACCTAATGAAAGAGTTAAGGCCTCAGATCCCTAAGGTAGACCCACATCTATGCCTGGATACCCATACTCTTTGACCCTTACAAGTCTATTCACTTAAGTGTGACCATAATTCGAATACAGCCGAGAAGTATACGAACTCCAATAGCCATTGGTTTTTTGCCAAAAACCCTATATTGCGCGTGATCCGAATCTGGGTACTTTGGAAAATAGTTTCTTCCGTTATGTTCTAAAGTCCGAGCTGCAGCTTTTGGCGATGACCCTGCGAGCCTTTGTACTGTTCGCAAAACCATACTTCGACCACTTCCTAAACTCCGAGCTTCTTCCCTCACCTTGTCCGAAATTTTGCTATATAAGGCAACCTCTTCAGGGGTGGGTGTAACTACAATAGTTTCAGCTAGTCGGCGAGGAAGCATTAATGCGACTTCACTACGCCTATGTCTAACCATTACAGATCGAAGACTGTGTTTTAAATCATCAAGTGCCTTGACTTGAGTTGAGAATTGAGAAACATTTTGAGAGACTTCGCTATCTTTCGAACCTACAGGTGAAACATGTTTTCGCCGAAAGTCACTAATAGTGCCTAGATGGCCTGGGCGGATAAGCGATACTAGATGATATAAATCTTCCAGACGATTCTCCACAGGAGTAGCAGTCAACAAAAGCATGTACCTCGACTTTAAAGATCGAACTAGCTTTGTGGAAGCCGTCTTTGGGTTGCGAACTCGATGAGCTTCGTCAATTACCACAAGATCCCAACTAACTTTATTAAGTAAGTCACGAAATTCGGGACGCCTTGCAGATGATAAGGAGACAATCGAAACTACTTCATCTTTGGCATAGCTATCACTTGGTTTTGTAGTTTGACCCCATCCTTTCAGAGTTGCTATCTCAGTAGGAATACCGAATTTTCTTTCTAATTCCTCACCCCATTGACCAACGACTCCAGCTGGCGTTAGGAAAAGGATCTTACGTGCAAGTCCTCTGAGTCGGAGTTCCGCACAGACAATACCAGCTTCAATTGTCTTCCCTAAACCAACTTCATCAGCTAATATACTTCGACCGCTCATCTGCCGCAGGACAGTCGCTGCCGCACGTAGTTGATAATCAAACGGTTCAAATCGAAGGCTGGTCAAACTCGCAAAAGTATCAAAACCAGGACGTCACCACACGGAAATAGCTGCTTCAACCAATTTAGCATTTTTATAAGAAATTTCAGGAAGTGCTTCTAACTGTTTGACTAGTTGATCGTAGTCATTTCCCATTACAGGCACTTTACCTGGTGCTTCAAATAGCAGTTTTGCATATTATTAATAAAGGGAAAGATTCACTGCCTCCTAAAACTTTACACATCTACCGTGTTAGTTTTTGCCTTCTCACTCCTAAATTATAGCAAATATACTAAAGCCGAAAGATAAGAATGCTGGCAAGTCTTACTTCATTTCTAGGTTTCCAAGCGTGAATGTGGGTCGATTTAGGATCTGAATAGTGTGTGTCGCTTCCCTAGTGTCTTTAGGTTGACTAATCGGATATAAGGTGTTGAACAATTAGAGTTAAACGACTATAATTCTGTGTTCAGTGCTAAACTTGCCTATCTTTTAGGTTGTACTTGATAATCATAGGCCTGTTAACGGGAAAAAATGCAGCGACAAAAGAGCAGAAATAACATCTAGAGAACTTAGCAAGTATACTGGTTGTAACTTTATCTGCTCTTTAGTAATAGGAACAACAGATGAAATTGTTTTCTATCCTGAAATTACAAACTATGTCGCCAGAGCTATGATTTTCATAAGATTCAAAGTTAACCGCTTCGGAGTGAACTAAACGCACTAAAATTTAGATCAACAAGTATTATGCATGACTAGTTTACAGACCTAAAGAGTAAGTTGATTGTGCAAAATGGCTAAATTACAAGGAGAATAAGATTCCAAATGAAATAAGTAATTTGGTGGGGGCAGTGTTTGCTAGAGGTGGCTCAAAAGGCCTGCCTGGTAAGAATCTCAAGCTAATAAATAACATATCTTTAGTTGGAAAAGCAATTAAAGATTTAAAGAAGATAGCAAGAATTGGATCCATTTATCTATCGAGTGACGATGATCTAATTATGGAGGAAGGCAAAATTTATGGGGCGATTGTTCCATTTAAAAGACCAACGGAACTGGCAACTGATAAATCACCTGAAATTCATTCTTGGAAACATCTTCTAAATTACCTAGAAGATGAAAAAGGTGAAACCTACCATTACATAGTTTCAATTCCTCCTACCGCTCCTCTCAGAGACTTCAGTGACATTGACCGGATAATTGACCGGGCGCTTGAGACTGATGCTGACATGGTAGTTAGTGTTGTAAGGAGTTCTAAGAACCCTTACTTTGACATGGTAAGACTTGATGAAGACTCAAATATAATTCCGATTGCCACTGATCTCGCTATCTTTAATAGAAGGCAGGCTGCGCCAAAAACATACGATATTGTCCCTGTAGCATACGTTGCTAAGACTGAATATATATTATCGGTGGATCATTTTTTTTCAGGAAAAGTAATTGGATTAGAAGTTGAAAAATTAACTGGAGTCGATATAGACACTGAGGAGGATCTACTATATGCAACGTATCTTGCAGGCCTAAAAGGCAATAGATGAAATAACCAACCTAATATCACTCGTGTATTTAAACTAAGCAGTACCTATTTTGGATAAATTTGTTTAAGTCCTAAATCGCGTATAAATCCTGCCAGCAGACGAAAGCTGTTTTCGGATTTAGGGATATTGTTGAATATTAAGTAGCATCATTGACAGAGCTTAGAATTGACTCAATTACCTCTTCTTGATCCTGTCTTGACAGTGAAATAGATGAAGGAAGTGTTATTGAAGTGTCGTAGAGATTGGTGGCATTAATGAACTCTGGAAGTTTACTCAACTTACTTCCTAGAATGAAATGAAAAGGTTGGGAAATTAATCTTGATTCAATGCCCAAATTAGCAAGGCTAATTCTGACATGGTCTCTTAAAACTTTTGAGTTTAAAATGATTGCTGAGAGCTATTTTGAATTATTTCCGAATTCCTGCATGTGTGTCGTGAGGCTTAAGTCGTTTCTATCTGTGGGTGACCTTCAAATCGTTTTTGATAGTTTGTGTTGATCTCAGCTTTTTTGGAAGTCAAGTTAAAAATAAGAGCGGAATTGTTTTACTCCAGGCAAAGAAATAAGCGCTCCTGTCTTTGCAATAATTTACTAATTGTCAATTCCCATAAGGCAAGATGCACTGATAGTTAAATTAAATGGCTATTCTAATTTTTCAACTTCGACTATCCAATTCGTACCAAAATAATGTCCCAAACCAGGAAGTTTCAGTATATTTTCAATATGCCGTTCAAACTTTAGGCGAGTCGCGCCTGGTATGCCACCGAACTTGTTTGGGCCACTAACTATTTTCCAACCAGAAAGTTCCATGAGCATTTTGATTGAATTCTGAGTGAATCCTCGTATATGGGTGGGATCAGCCCATACCGCTCGTGGGATTGCTCTAGGGGTAATTATGATTGCCTTTGCTCTTGTTGTAGTGACTCTGTGTATCTCGCGCAGAGCTACGATTGGATCAAGAACATGCTCTACGACATCTTTAACTAGGCAGGCATCAAATATTGAATCTTTAAACGGAAGACTCGTTGCATCACCTAGTACGTAATCATCTTGAACTCTTTTAGGAATAACAATATCAAGTCCGACTACTCTCTTCCCCGGATCATCCAAATATGTTTCTCCTGCTCCTACATTCAATAGAAGTCCGTTCTGAAGTCTAGAAAATAAAAACTTAATGATTCCTGCTGGAGCTCCGTATTCATATTTGCCATAAAGTTCGTCTGAAACCAATATTTCGCCTTTCACAAACTAGATTATTAAGTTTTAACCAATACTGAGGTTTTCCAGTAAAAATACCTCCTGTTTTCATGAATAGACTATTACTTGTATCATCTGTTAAAAATTCTGTAAAGTTGTATGGGTTTAAACTCATAATTGTTCCATCCTTTAGCGAAGCTAGGCATCTCTGATTAATAGGGCTAGTTGACGCTGTAACTATTTTACCAGTTTGTATTTCAACCTAATGTTTTTTCTTTTGTGAAATTTTTGGTATCAGTATTAATGTAATTGGGAAAACTTGTTATCGCTCTTGTTATCGTGAGGTTTTGTGTTTTTACGATAACCATCCCTAGGAGTTACTCCACATAAAGTTTAAATTTAAGTACTTTGTAAGAGATATCTTAAACTTGTATAGCAGTTTGTTATAATTCATATGCCTCTTACCAGTTTTATCGGCAAGTCAATTTCTTCACAATTAACCTTAAAATACAGAGCCTTATAAATTTAATCAGATGAAACGTATACTAATACCACAGTAAGTAAGGGCGTTTGTGGTATGATAGGTGTATGAAACTCGATGGCAGATCTCTAGATCATAAGACATTAGAAAACATGCGATTACGTACAGTCAATCAAATTACAAATGAAG
>JAJYFT010000170.1 GCA_021790815.1 Actinomycetes bacterium | reverse complement strand
CACCCATCATGCCACCAGGTCCCCCAGGTAATCCTCCATTAGGCCCACCCTCCATCATTCGATGATGTCTTCCGCCAAAAGCTGGCATAATGTCAACTTGATCGGCCGAAATTCCATTTGAAGTAGGTGTCCCTTCAGCCACTACGTTACTGCCAACTGTGACCGAAGAAATCGATGCAGATGTCGCATTGAACGATTTAAATACGGTCGAAGAGTTTGTAGTTATTACCTCGGTAGATCCGTTAAATCCCTTAACGGTTATATCAGATCCATTTACCTGGGTTACAGTTCCCCCAACGTGGGGAAGAATGATGTCGACTGATGTGGCATCAAGCACTATGTGATTTGAATCCACAGATCCAAAGGCAACAACCTGGGAACCAACGCTTACTTGGGCCAAACTTGATGTTGAGTTACCTGATTTGTAGGTTGTCGACGCGGAAACATCAATTGTTCGATAGAAACCTTGCTGATCTTCTACGACTATGCTATTTGAGCCAACTGTTACGACTTTTCCTCCAAGTGAAGGTTGTCTAACGTCGATTCGAGAAGCAGTGTTAGAAGACGTAGATGTTAGCTGAATTGATACTATGTCCCCAGCCTGAATCGCTGATACTGTTGAACTCGATCCATCTTCACTTATGGTGGTAGAGCCTGTGATTACAAAGGTTGTAGGTGCGGTAGAGTTCGGGCTCTTAATTGAAATTGATGTTGGACTAACAGCAGTAACCTTGCCAATCACCCCTCTCATGTCGTGGAAACCATAAGTAGGTACATTTGGCGGAGATATAGGGGTTGAAGGTCCAGAGTTATTTGCGCTGCTTGAAGCAAGTGATATCTTTTGTGACGCGGGGTTCGTATTTGCGTACGCAATTCCGTAACTGAGCGCACCGAGAAGCCCAGCGAGCCCTCCAACAATAATGGTTTTTTGTATCTTTTTAGACACTTTTTTCGGTGGATTTGGATATTTCCAAATACTTTCCTCATAGTCAAAGTATGGAGGCTGGTAGTTCATAGTATTTCCTTTCTAGAAATGTTAACGCTTACATCTTTATTGTTCACTTCAATCCTTAATTTTTTCCAAGAAAATCGTTCGAATTTGCTCTGAATATTCTTTTTACTGGTAGGAATCTGTAAATTAAAGCCTTTAGAGTAATATTTTGCAGTGATTTATAGTTTCAGATTTCGAAAAGGGTTGGGGCACCAACGATTTTCACGATTAATTTTCAATGTTAACGTTAAATTATGTCTCAAATTAGATACACACACGGTCACCATGAGTCAGTTCTCAAAAGTCATGAATGGCGAAATATTTCAAATTCATGTAGATATTTTGAAGATTATTTAGAACCCGGTAAAAATGTAATTGATATCGGATGTGGACCTGGAACAATAACTGTTGACATTGCAAAACGTGTATTTCCAGGAAAAGTTCTCGGTATTGACATGTCGGAGGGGATTGTTGCTAAGGCAAAAAGCTATGCTTTAGAGGCTGAGGTTGAAAATATTGAGTTTATCGTTGGAGACATCTATAATTTATCGAATTTGTCTCAAGACTTGGGTGGTTTTGATATCTGTCACGCACACCAGTTGCTTCAGCATGTTCATGATCCTGTAGGTGCTCTTAAGAACATGGCTATGACCGTGAAAAAGGGTGGGATAGTTGCTTGTAGGGATTCTGACTATGGAGCTATGACATTTTATCCTCATAGTGAAGGCTTGGAAAAGTGGAGAAAAGTTTATTCAAATCTGGCACGATCATGTGGAGGAGAACCTAACGCAGGTCGACATATACTCTCTTGGGCGAATGAAGCAGGCTTTAGTTCTATAATCCCATCAGCTTCCATTTGGTGTTTTGCTACGCAAAAAGACCGCGAGTTTTGGGGGGGCATGTGGGCAGAAAGAGTAATTTTGTCAGATTTTGCTAGTCAAGTGCTTGAAAGAAACCTCGCTAGTGAGTCAGAACTTTATGAGATGAAAAATTCTTGGGAAGTTTGGAAAAATGATAGAGATGGTTGGCTAGTTGTAGTTGCTGGCGAGGTAATAGTAAAGATTTAGAAGAAACCATAAAATTGGGTACTGCTAATAAATTGACTGTTGGCAAATCCGATCAACAGTGATTTAAATCTCACTGCACAAGTGAACATGCTTTTTCTGTAAATGGTAGGTGTTTGAATTTGTGTTGCGACATCTTGAAACTTGTAACTCGTTAAAGCCTTGCTTGAAGGGCTCTTGGATACAGAGCCTTTGACTTTGTTAGTTTATCGACTCTTGATAACAAAACTTTATTTATTCGCAACACTAAGTGGTTAGCGCAGAGTTGCAATTCCTCCATCTACTGGAATGATTGCTCCAGTTAAGTAGCTTCCAGCCCGAGAGGCTAAAAAGATGGCGGTTCCTGCCATGTCATCAGGTCTTCCGATTCGTTTCAGGGGTGCCATTTTAGCGATCTCATCACCAAAAGCTTCAAGTGTTGCGGCCATCATCTTTGATTCAAAGGGCCCTGGTGCAATTGCGTTAACTGTAATTTCAGGGGCTAGTTTTTTAGCTAAGTGTTTAGTCAATTGATGGACGGCAGCTTTTGATGCAGAGTATGAGTAAGTCTCAAGAACTGGTACTTGAATTCCATCAATAGATCCAATATTAATTACACGTGAAGGATCTTCTTTTGTAGCATTTTTTAGAAGAGTAGGTCTTAGGAACTTTGTCAGATGAAATACAGATTTAACATTTAAACTAAGAACCCTCTCCCAGGCAGCTTCGTCAAAATCATCTATTGGAGCTCCCCATGTTGCACCTGCGTTATTGACTAAAATGTCTATACCATCTTCTCGTTTTGAAATCTCTTCGGATAATGATCTACACTCTTCCTCGCTTGCTAAATTTGCAGGAAGTGCAATACACTCACCAAAATTGCTGAGTTCTTTTGAAACTTCGAGAAGTACGTCAGCTTTTCTTGAAGATATGTATGTTTTGACGCCAGCCTTGACAAATCCT
>JAJYFT010000069.1 GCA_021790815.1 Actinomycetes bacterium | reverse complement strand
ACGTTTACTCCTCAGGCTTCATATATCCCAGGCTCAACTTTAACGATATTAGTCCCCCAGAGTGCAGCTGATATTTATGGACAGAGGCTTGCCAATCCCTATAGCATAAATTACTCTGTTGCACCAGGTTCGGTTGAACGCCTCCAACAGTTACTAGCCCAACTTGGATATCTTCCAGTTTCATTTACGCCTGCCTCAACTACCCCAGTCTCGCCAGTTGATTTTACAAACCCCGTTCAAGGCACATTCGCTTGGAAGTATCCAAATATTCCATTGAGTCTCTCTCAACTCTGGGTTGAAGGTCAGTATAACCTGATAACAAAGGCAGCTGTAATGGCATTTGAAGCTGACCACAACATGAAGTTTGACGGCATTGCAGGTCCAATGGTTTGGACCGCTTTACTCGAATCGATTATGACAAATTCAATCTCAACTGCTCCCTACGATTACGTTCTTGTTACAAAAGCCCTTCCTGAGACGTTGCAGGTGTGGCGCAATGGCCAGATTATCTACAGCACTTTAGCCAATACTGGGATATCTGCAGCGCCAACAGCAGATGGGACATATCCTGTTTACTCTCGTTTCTTTACAACTACTATGAGTGGCACAAACCCAAATGGCACAAAGTATAAGGACCCTGGGATACCTTGGGTAAGCTACTTTAATGGTGGTGACGCTATCCATGGATTTGTTCGATCGTCATACGGATTTCCTCAAAGTTTGGGGTGCGTAGAACTCCCAATATCTAATGCAGGCATTGTATTCCCAATGACACCAATTGGTACTCTTGTAAATGTTTCATAGTAGGTTCGAGAGTACTTACTGAAAATTATTTTTTAATTATTATCACAAAATAAAGATAAGAAAAACACATGGTTTGATAATTGCAACACCCACACTAAGGTATTAACGTGACATCTTCCCCACCCTTACAGATTGGGATTTCAAGCCCAGTGGGACGGCTCAAGCCGCTTTCAGACTAGGTAGTTGACACTTCATCGGGCCACTGTGGTCGGCCATTACTAGCGTCACGTGTGGTGTTTCTTTACGTCCTGTGACCGCCAATCCAGCAGCAATTATATTTTTCTTAACTGCGTTTAGTTAAGGTTGGCAGAGTATCTACAGGCCTGGCATAGTAAGACCTCTGGAATCTTGCTGTTCTCTTGTGCTATGTACCCGCACTCCAAGCAACGTTGGCTCGTGCAGGCAGGATTGACGACGAAACGATCTCATCCATTAAGGTGAGAGCACACGGTTAGCCCGAGATAACCCGAGAACTCTACGGTGACAATTTTTGGTCACCGTCCTGCACCGTTCTATACTGCATTGGTGCACTTTTTGACATAGTGAAGGTATTTATCGAGAATCAACAATCCCCGAACAGACCCGTCGGAAAGACTCGTCAGAAATAGGAACCGAGGTCTCTTGACCCCTGCCACAGAAAGGGGTTACGCTCATTTTCGTTCAAAGATCTATATTTACCCACGTGGAAATTTTTTGTCCCCACTCAAATCTTCAACTTATCAATTCATGAATGGTTTGTATTTAGGGGACTAACGGTTTAAGCTTGCCCTAGAGGTATACCTCCAGCACAACGCTGCTGTAGTTAATTGTGATGCCGAGAACTTTCGTTATCCCAAATGCTGGGTTGAGATCTCTCTTGTTAAACGTTACTTGTTGCTAATTCACACTGAAACATAATCTGTCTAACACTCCTTAGCTTCTACTTTCATAAATCAACATTCTGATAGAATCGGTAGAAATTTAGATTACTGTGACCACTTTGCCGCAGCTTCATTACAGTTTATATGAAGTTCTAAGAAACCCATCGAAGATATCATTGGCGGTTTCTTTTGTCTGACACTCAGTGTCGCTACAGACTAAAAATATTAGGGTTTTGGTTGCTTTGCAACAGTAAACCGAATGGGAACTATCTCAGAAAAACCATACGGATAGTCTTGTGCCGGATCAACTAAGTTGGCTTCAAAGTAAACTGGATCCTGATTTATTTTGGTACCAGAAATTGTGAAAGTAGCTGATCCATTGGAATCAGTTAGTGCAAATACTGGGCTTGCACCCGATAGATGTTTAAAATTGTCAAATTTCGACGTTATAATAGCATTGCCTGGGATGAGACCGAACTGATCATACTCAATCTGGCTCAGGTATATCGTCACGCCTGGAGTTGTTACAGGTCTATCAAATTGGTCTAGGAGTTGCACTGTAACCGTTACATTTTGATTCACTGGCAATAACCGGTCAAATGAATCAGGATAAATACCAACGTGTATCCTTGGTGGCTGAAAGACAGGGCTCACTGATACTGTTGCAGGTGAATCGGTATAAGCAACAACTTGAAATCCACCACCTAAACCAGGCATTGCATAGAAATTAGGAGCTTGAAGCGTAATAACTGTTGATTGATTTGGAGATAAAGTTACCGGACCGTTGGAGCTGGCTACATTCCAAAATGCAGTAGTTGTTCCAGCAATTTCCATCGAAAAATATGGATGAACTTTGTAGGACTCTTTATTAGTTATTGCAACTGTTATCTGATCAATAGTTTGTAATTCGCCTGTTGTGTGGATTTTGACAACTGAAAGCGCTATAGGTGATGAATCAGTAATTGCAAATGCTCCCGAAAGCGTAATAAGTATTAAACTTACTCCTAAAACCAACCGCCAGTGATTCTCTTTCTTCTCAACCACAACATTTCTCACCGTGATAGCACTTACTACTGCTACTGGAATAAGGGTAACCAAATAGCTGCCAAATGAGCGGCTGGCAAAAAATAAAATAAAAGACGGCATGATGAAGATAAGTTTCTTCACAGTTGGATATGCGAAGAACACTGACATGCAGGCACACACGAAAACTAAAATTTCACACAGTGTATAAAGCTGCAACGAACCTCCGCCAAGACCTGCAAAAATAGTAAGTCCCACGAAACCCTGTCCAGACGGTATTGCATGTGAAAGTACCGGTGTCAACATTCCCTTGAACCAAGCTAAAGGCGAATCAAAAATATAAGGCAGGTTAGGCAGTAAAAATGTACTGACTGTAATAGTTGCATAAATAATAGTTTTTCTAATACCTAGTTTTAAATTTCCTGAGGCGTATCTCTCCTCTGCATAAAAAGCAATCAGAAGAAATATAAAAATAGCCCAAGAATTCTGCTTAATTGCCATAGCTAGCCCTAATCCAATAGGTCCTACCCAAGTCTTGTATTTTCTTAAGTGCGGATCAAACCTATCCCATTTATACGAAGCAATAAGCAAAAATGGCAAAAATAGAGCGTCTGTTACTCCTCCAACTGCATATGCGATGTACACGCTTAGACTACCGACCAATACTGTTAAAGCTCTAAATTTCTGAGGAAGCAAAAAAAACATTACGGCAATTGATATTGCCCAAAAGGCAACATTTAACATCGTACCAGCCTGAAAATTCAACCCAAAAGCAAGCAGGGGTTCATAAATCTCGAATGCCAAAGAAGGATATGAAAGATGCACCACTTTCGATCCATTTAGTAGGAAGGTGTAGGAGTTTGGCGCTACTCTAAACAAGTTAAAGGCAGGTGCCATAGACGTTATATACGGATTCTGTCCATGATGCGCTAATATCGCCGCATATTGGTCAAAAGCAAGTTCATCTGTACCATAGTTTGGAATCTGAAAAACTTGGAAAAAACTCCACATGAAAAATGAAACTATAAAAAGACCTAATACAAAGTATCCAATAGTCTGAAAAGCTTTTTTTTCGTCTTCCCAGTTTGCAAAGCTTGAAACTATTACGATAAGACCTGAAATTCCAAGAATTACAACCGCAACGCTATAGATTGAGAAAGATGAAACGCTTTCATAAAGCCTTAGGGCCCATAAAATAAGGACCATTCCAGAAGCTGTCCATAACAGCCTGCTGGCCCAATCTTTATTCTCATTAGATTGATCGAAGTCGATCAAAAGTTACTTTACAGTGAAAACGCTTGGACGTTACCGTATAAGCCGTTGCCGACAGCATCCCAAACCAGTGAGTCATCAGGAGAGATCTGTATCTGAACAGTATCCAGAGGTGCCGGAATAACCTTCTCGACCTGCTGACCTACAACATTAACGATAGAAACATTACAACTCCCTGGAGGGCACTTTAATGCATAGAGAGTTTGCGAATCTTGGCTTAGAGCCAGCAGTTTGGCATCAGCACCAACATTAAACTTTGCAACCGCACCAGCACCAGAGACGGGAAGCTCACTAACCAAGCCATTTGGTTCAAGTGTAAACAGATCATTACCATCACTTGTAGGCACGATAGATATAACATCACTAGATACCCCAATTGAGCCACCAACCAATTTGCCGCTGGCCGTCGATAGTTCTTGAACAGCCGCTACTCCGGGTCGAGCTGTCAACACGAAAAACAAGCTTCCATCTGCGGACGGAACGACCTCAACTACAGGTGCAGATACAGCAGCAGTGGTAATTAAAACTGGTTTTCCACTCGTAATTTGGTATAGACTCACTGCGCCAGCAGTACCGGTTGAAGTCCCTACGGCAAGAATATTCTGTGTAGTCTCAGCAATTGAAACTGCATCACTACTCGCCGGAACTGGTGATGAAAGTGATCCTGAGGCTAAGTTCATTTGTACAAGCGTCTTTGCTCTAGCCGTACCAGCTAAAATCCACATCGTATTTTTAAGGGTAGGAGAAGCTTCACTAATGATATCATTTGGCCCTGAATAAGACTTCGCTGGCTTTTGACTATTGCCTGAACTCGTACCACTATTTCCAGAATTCCCGCTTGAACCTGAACTATTTGAGCTACATGCTGCAAGTATTGTCCCTGAAGCAAGAAGCATTGGTATCCCAAGCCTAAATGTCTTTCTTATAAATGACGTCACAAAATGCCTTTCTTATTATACTTTCACCTAAATTACAAATGGCCCTCAAAATAGGGCCATATGTAGATCTCTTTTTCAGAAACTTAAGCTGACTGACGCTTCCTTGATTTAATCAATAGAATTGCAGTTCCTGCACCAGCTATTAACAGTACCCCAGCCCCTATCGCCTCACCAACAAATGGCTTGCCAGTTTGAGGAGAAGTCGCACCAGCAATGGTTGAAGACGGTGTTGAGGTTTGAGCAAGTAAAGCAAAGTCTGGATCTTGAGCTATTGAGACTGTGACTGAAGAGGCTTGACTTGGCAACTGAACCCAAGTGTTATTCGTTGCATCGTACGTTACCAAAAGGTTCGCACTAGGCGCAAGAATGTTACCAGAAAGTGTAAGTGTAAAGGGTGGATTAAAAGGTCCATTTACTTTTTGATTGGTTGTCAAGTCATACACTGCAACACCTATACAAGCATATGCACTATATCCAGCAAAACCAGCACTACCAACACTTGACAGACTACACGTAGTTACTACTAGCTCAAGCGAATCCGTTGAAGAGGAAAACGTATTCGCAGGAACCGTAATCGAGTAGTTTACGCCATCAATTGTTCCAGTTATCGGACCAAGTTGTTGACCGGGTGTTACAGGTTGTGTTTGAAGAACTGTACCAAACCCTGGTGGGTTAGAAGGAATTGGTAAGCTACCATAACCACCAGTCCCTGCCGCAAGCGCAAGGCCCGAGCCTACCCCGAGTGTAATTGCAGAAGCCAAAATAGCTCCTCCAGCAACTCGTCCTATAATCTTTCTTAAGTTCATTCAGGTTTCCTTTCCCCTTCTAAATTTAATTAATCTAAGCCAACACTATCATCTAAATTTATTATGTGCAATCTTATCACAAAAAAAACTAGAACAAAGTTGTAAAACAACATTTGGGCTACCAATTTGCTTAATTAACTATACCAAATATTTCTCATCTTGTAAAGTATTTTCGCAACAAAAAGTAGTTAATCCACCACATTTTCTTGGATATGCTCAACATTTGGTGTTTCAGCAGGTGAATGCACTTCTTTTACCTGTTCTTGCACATATTCAGCCCAAGCTGCTTGCGCTTCAGTTTCTGGTGTAAAGTCAGTGTCGCTAAAAACAAAACTTCCAATATAATTACCCTCTTCATCATAGGCATGCTCCCCAAAAGCCTCCTGATATTCAGCAGCCACTTCACCACCCTCTGCAGCTT
Organism: Actinomycetes bacterium; assembly: GCA_021790815.1. Taxonomy (GTDB): domain Bacteria; phylum Actinomycetota; class Acidimicrobiia; order Acidimicrobiales; family JABEUL01; genus JAJYFT01. Next base: position 5,457 of record JAJYFT010000069.1, on the reverse strand, counting down.
GCTTAATCGAAAGTGATATTCTCCTTCTTTCAGGATCAATATCAATTATTTTGACCCACAGTTCTTCACCTTGATGAACAACCTGGTCAGGCGCAGTAACGTGGTGTGCTGCCATTTCTGAAATATGGGATAGACCTTCAATACCATCTCCTACCTGAATAAACACACCGAAATTAACAAGTTTTGTCACCCTACCATAGACAAGCTCGCCCACTTTGTGTGCATCGGCAAATTCTTTCCATGGGTCTGACTGAGTTGCCTTTAACGAAAGACTAATGCGTTTTTGGTCATAATCAACATCCAAAACCTGCACTTTTACCTTGTCACCCACCGAAACTACTGAAGATGGGTGATCAATGTGGTGCCAGGACAGCTCTGACACGTGCACTAGGCCGTCCATCCCACCGAGGTCAACAAAGGCACCAAAATTGACAACGGAAGATATAACGCCGTCTTTGACTTCACCTGGCTTGAGATTCGATAGAAACTCTTCTCTCTGTTCGGCTTGAGTTTCTTCGAGCCATTTCCGCCGAGAAAGCACTACATTATTACGATTTTTGTCCAGTTCGATGATTTTCGTATCGACTATTTTGCCCATATATGGACTTAGATCTCTTACACGACGCAACTCAACTAATGAAGCTGGCAAGAATCCTCTCAATCCAATATCTACAATCAATCCACCCTTAACGACTTCAATAACTGGACCACTTACCGTCCCATTTCCATTTTTGATTTTCTCAATAGTGATCCATGCTTTTTCGTATTGAGCACGCTTTTTAGAAAGTATTAAGCGTCCTTCTTTATCTTCACGTTGCAATACAATTGCTTCGATCTCTTCCCCTATTTTTATTATCTCCTCAACAGGAAGATCACTTCTAATAGTTAACTCTCTTAGCGGAATGATTCCCTCGGATTTAAATCCGACATCAACTAAAACTTCATCCCTGTCGATCCCAACAACAATACCTTTGACTAAATCACCATCGTCTAGAACAATGATTGAGTCGTTTATTGCTTTTTCAAGACCTTCCTCACCCAAATCATCTAAAACGATTTCCCGTGGATTATAGTGCCCCTCCTCGTCAAAACTCCCCATTTCGATTTCTATATTTTCAAACATGTCTGCCCTTATTTTCATATAGTAGCTATTTGGTACCAAAACTTTTGGGCAAAATATTTCAGTAGTTCGTAGCTGCACTCGTCTTTCGTGTGCAATTGTCTACTCTACCACGTTATTCCTTGAGTCCTGACCAAGTTTTCGCCTTTGAAATTTCAACATCGAGAGGCACTTGAAGCGAAACAACCGAAGGCATAGCAACCTTTAGGAGTTCTTCGACTTCAGCAACCTCATAATCAGGACATTCAACAATTATTTCGTCATGAACTTGAAGAACAATTTTAGCTTTTAGCGAATTTAAGCCTAGATCAACAGCTATTAGCGCTAACTTAAATATATCTGCTGCACTCCCTTGAACAACTGCATTCATCGCTTGCCTTTGTGCCGCACTTCTTAAAGTCCAGTCATTACTTGTTAAGTCAGGTAAAGGTCGACGTCTCTTGAATATAGTCTCGGTGTAACCATCACGTTTCGCGCGATCAATAACATCATCCATGTACCCTTTTATCGAGGGAAACTCTTTAAAAAAACTCTCAAGGATTTCTTTGGCTTCACTTACTTCGATTTGGAGTCGTTGAGCAAGACCGAACGCTTCCATACCGTAAGCAAGGCCGTAGTTAACCATCTTTGCCTTATTTCTCATAGAAGGCTCAACGTTTTTTATATCAACTGCAAATACTCTACTTGCTACCTGACTGTGGACATCCACTCCCAATTTAAAAGCTTCAATTAGGCTCTTGTCGTTCGAAAGATGAGCTATTACTCTTAATTCAATTTGATTAAAATCCGCCGCGACAAAAGTGAAGTTATCTATTGATTTAAATGCAGATCGTATTTTGCGACCCTCTTCACTTCTCACAGGAATATTGTGCAAGTTAGGACTCTCCGAACTTAACCTACCCGTTCTAGCGATTGTTTGGCTAAAAGTTGCATGTATTCTTTCATCGTCTTCAATAAAGCTCTCGAGAGGCGTTCCATATGTTGTACGCAACTTCTCCAACTCACGAAACTTCAAAATATAACTAATGATAGGGTGATCGTTTACAAGTTTTTCAAGTGAACGTGCATCGGTTGACCGTCCCGTTTTTATTTTTCTTCCGGGATTAAGGTGAAGTTCATCGTATAAGACTTGAGAAAGTTGCTTAGGTGAAGATAGGTTGAAACTTCTACCTGCAAGTTTTTCAATCTCAGCTTTCAGTAAATTTACTTGCCGCTCAAACTCATTTGAAATCTCTCTTAACTTATCGCAATCAACATATATACCTGCTATCTCCATCTTTGCAAGTATCTTTTCAACCGGCATTTCGATATCAAAACATAAGTTAGTAAGTTTAAGGTCCTTGAGTTTTTCACTTAGATCTGGAATTAGCTTTAAAAAGCATGACATTTCTTTAATCATCTCTTTTGCAGCATCGTCTTCGAATCCAAGTGCAAATGTTCCTTGCTTAATGGAGCTACTCTCGATTGAAACTCCAAGTAAGTCTCCGCACAGTTCATCAAAGCTCATTCTTCCGAACTTTGGTTCGACTAAATATGCAGCTATTTGAATGTCAAAGTAAATGGATAAGTTTAAGTTGAAACTATAGAGCCTTCTTACTAACTCTTTGCCCTGGAAACTAAAGACATTTTTAGATCCTATGAATGCCTGTACAGTCTGATCAGACAAGAATCCTTCAATATCAACTTCATCTACAACCAAGCCCTTACTGACTGCACTTTGTATATCGCCATCATCAAACGGCACCAAAGCCAAGCACAATATATTACTTCTGCCAGCGAGTCCAGACCATTTTGCATGAATAGCCAAATTCGGTTGTTCGCTATCAACAAGTGTCTTCCAATTTTCGCGACCAGTTAAAAACTCTACATTTAAATCCGCACTCTTATCTTTATTGTCAATTATGCTGTCATCTGATTCAGTTTTATCTCCTTTTAGTTCCTTAAAGGATGCTTTGAGCCTTTTATACACGTTAGTAATCTCAAGGTCACTAAACATTAAATCCAATGATTTGAAATCAGATTTTTCAAACCTGAGAGGTAGGCTACCTTCCTTCAATGGAACATTTTCTATCAATTTCACTACTTCCAACGCATTTTGAAGTTTATTTCTACTGCTCTCTAAAGCTTCTTTTACCTTAGGTCTTAATTCGTTCAAATTACTTAGAATTCCCTCAATGTCGCCGTATGTATTAACGAGTGTTGCTGCAGTCTTGGGACCAATCCCACTTACCCCAGGTAGATTATCCGATGGATCTCCACGTAACGAAGCAAACAGTGGATACTTCTCAGGAATAACTCCAGTACGTTCTAAAATGCCATCTTCATCCAATACTTCAACATTACTTACTCCTTTAACTGTGTAGACAACCTTTACAAATGGGTCTTTTACCAATTGAAAGCAGTCCCTATCCCCTGTTACGACGTAAGTTTCATCCCCATTTTCAATGTTAAATTTTGCGATGGTAGCCAGTATGTCATCTGCTTCATAACCAACTGATGTTAGTACTTGGATTCCGAACTTCTCAAGAATTTGAGTTACGACTTTAAGTTGATCAATAAGGGATGTAGGCGTTTCTTTTCTGCCTCCTTTGTACTCCTCAACCATTGCATGCCTAAAAGTCGGGTCGGGAAGATCGAATGCCACACCTATCCCGTCAGGTTTGAATGAATCAATCATTGATGCAAGCATCGATAGAAATCCATGGATAGCACCGGTTTCAAATCCTCTCGAATTTTTCAAGTCACTTCTAGCTAAAGCAAAGTAGGCCCGAAAGATCAAAGAATTACCGTCTAAAGCAAGATAGCGCATATATTACAATCTAGAATGAAATAAATAAGTAAATATAAATTTGCGAAAGTTTCAACAATGCCATCTAGTTTTCACCCAACAACTGAAGAATACTTACAAGCCATTTATGACATGGAAGAAGATGGTCAGACCGTAATTCAAGCGCGTCTTGCTGAAAGACTTAGTCACTCTCCTCCTACTGTTTCATTAGTAATTAAAAAGCTCCTCAGTGAAGGTGATATATCAAAAAATGGGCGCGGAATAAGATTAACTCATTTTGGGAAAAAAAAGGCAGAAAATGTTGTTAGAAAGCACCGGCTAGCTGAAAGGCTACTATTTGACATTCTTGGTCTCGAATGGAATCTTGTTCATGAAGAAGCCGGAAAATGGGAACATGTAATTTCCGACGTGGTTGCAGATCGAATCGCTGAAATTACTATGAAACCTAGCACCTGTCCACATGGAAACCCAATTCCTGGCGAAAACTTTTCTCCCAATGATAACCGCATACGGCTCAGCGACTCAATTCCTGGAATCTACACAATAGTGAGGATAGGTGAAGAGATAGAATGCAATCCAAAACTCATCGCCAATCTATACAAGTTTAATGTTTTTGTTGGTGTTTCGATTGAAGTGGTTAATATTGATGACTCTCATATTCGACTTAAAAAGGACGCTAAAACGTTAAAGTTCGAAACAGACAAAGCTAGATCAATTTGGATTACCAAGGCATAAGCGGTAACTTCTTTCCCTGTATTAAAGATTATATTGTTACAAACCGTAAACTATTACAGCTAATAATTTCTTTTTGAAACAATTAATTTAGAAAACTAAATTCTGTGTTTTTAAAGAACTACTTCTCCAGCTATAACCTTTTCAGAAACTTCTTTCATGGATAATCTATTGTCCATTGCGTATTTGCGAATTCTATTAAAAGCCTCACCCTCACTCAAAGAGTTTTCATCAATAAGGATACCTTTCGCTCGATCAAGCGATTTCCTCATTTCTAACCTGAGAGTGATTTTCTCCTTCTCATCCGTCACTTTAGAAAGTTCAGTTTCTAACATTGAAATCTCTTGATGTCTAGCAATCGCTATCTCAATTGCAGGAACAATCTCATCTCTTTGGAATGGTTTTACTAAATAACCCATAGCCCCAGCATCTCTTGCTTCTTCAATCAGATCTCGCTGACTAAAAGCAGTCAAAAATAGTATCGCTGTACTCGGAAGATCCTTAATCGATTTTGCTGCAGTTAGACCGTCCATTCCTGGCATCTTTATATCTAGAATCACAAGATCTGGACTTGTCTCTTTCACAAGGTCGTAAACCTCGTCACCTCGACCAGCTTCGCCTACTACTTCAAAACCCTCTTCTTCTAAAATTTCTTTAAGATCAAGCCTGACAATCGCCTCATCCTCAACAAGAACAATTTTGATTTTTTCTTCTAATTCCGAATTCACTTTACTTATTTTACCTTCTTTATTCACAGTACCTTAACTTAAATACTCCATTTTGAAAACTTCACCGTCAGGTACTATTAAAGTTTGCT